>JAHZKF010000005.1 GCA_022600575.1 Gammaproteobacteria bacterium
ATACGCAATATCTCATATTTATTTTAAATAAAAAATTGTCATAAAATACTGGGTGAGGAACACCCGTTATTGTTTGACTGGTCCTGTATGCCACGCCCACTATACTGTAGTGACAGACACAAACTAGGTGCCATTCACCCCTGGCAATGGTTACTTCATCAAGAAACCCCCCGCACTATGTCACGACTATTCGTATTTTATCATTATCTTTTTCAAGCTGATCAAAAACTCATTGAACAAATTCGTGAAACAACAACGCACCTATCAAACAATCAAGCTATCCTTTCACGCGAACAGCAAACCCTTCAGACACTTCAAAAGAAACTCTCCCTTCGCCAAAAACGTTTAGCCTCCATGAAAAAAAAGCAACAAACGTTAATCAATGCCCTTAACCAAAAAATTCAAACTAAACATGAACAACTTCGTACGTTTCATCGCGATAAAGCGCGCCTACAATCTTTAGTGAAAAAACTCAATAAACGGATTAAAAAGCAAGCCAGCTCCCCCACATTGAAACTCGAAGGAAAACGCTTAAAAAGCCCCTTGAACAATCCTTCCAAACAAACAAAACCACTCAATCAAGGTCTTGTTTTTCTTGCAGAAGAAGGAACCCCTGTCAGGTCTGTTCTCGCCGGAAAAGTCATTTTTAGTGATTGGCTTAAAGGGTACGGCCTACTTCTCATTATTGATCATGGCAACGATATTATGAGCTTATATGCGCATAATGCTTCACTCTTTGTAGCCTTAGGTACATCAGTTAAACAAGGAGAACAAATCGCAACAGTTGGGCATACCGGTGGACTCCGAGAAAACGGTCTATACTTCGAAGTAAGAAGACGCGGAAGGGCCGTCCCTCCTCGTGAATGGATGTCTTGATAATGAAGCAATTTTGCTTCCACATCAAGCAAGGAGAACACAATGCACTGCAATTTAATATCTCGTGTCAAATTGGTTGTTGTATTCATCACTGTTGTATCCTTGCCTTTGGGAAGTTATGCGCTCCCCACTCCTCTTCCTAAAGAAACGGAGCCTGCTGGCATCCCAATGGAAGATGTACAACGTTTTTCAAATGCGATTGCACAAATAAAACAATATTATGTCAATCCTATCAGTGACAAAGAATTATTTGATAATGCCATTCGTGGTATGCTCGCAGGCCTTGACCCGCATTCAAATTATTTAAACGAAGAAGAATTTACCGAGTTACAAACCGTAACCAGTGGTGAATTCGGTGGTCTTGGTATTGAAGTTACCATGGAAGATGGTTTGATCAAGGTGATCACACCACTGATTGACGCACCTGCTATCAAAGCGGGTATTAAATCAGGTGACTATATTGCTAAAATTGACTCTCATGCTGTTCAAGGCATCGATTTAAGACAAGCTGTTACTTTTATGCGTGGTAAAATTGGAGAGCCTGTAACTCTTACCGTCTTACGAAAAGGCGAGAAAAAACCACTCGTCTTTAAATTGGTTCGTGAAAACATTCAGATTAAAAGTGTTGATACGAAATTACTCGATAATAAATATGGCTACATCCGCCTAGCCCAGTTTCAAGCGCTTACCTCTAAAGACATGTTAAGCAGTATTGAAGAGCTTAAACGCGACTCCAAAGGTAAATTAAAAGGCTTGATTCTTGATTTACGAAATAATCCTGGTGGTCTCCTTGATTCAGCAATTCAAGTGGCTGATGCCTTTATCGATAAAAAAGAAGGCAGTAAAGAAGAGCTAATTGTGTACACTGAAGGTCGCCTACCAGGCTCACGTTTTACTGCTGTTGCAAACCCTGGTGATGTATTGAAAGATGCGCCCATGGTTGTCCTCATTAATAACGGCTCTGCCAGTGCTTCTGAAATTGTTGCAGGTGCTTTAAAAGACCATAAACGAGCCGTCATCATTGGGAAACCAAGCTTTGGTAAAGGATCGGTTCAAACCGTACTCCCACTTGATAATAAAAGTGGTATTAAACTCACCACGGCCCTTTATTACACCCCATCAGGTGTTTCAATTCAGGCCCAAGGTATTAAACCTGATATTACTGTTGAAGAAATTGCAGTCCCTAAAAAACAAAAAGTAAATCCTCTGGCTGACTTTAGCGAAGCTGATTTACACGGACACTTAAAAAACGGTAAAAAAGAGGTTGTTATCAAAAGCCACGATAAAAAATCAAAAGTAGATGAAAAAGCACTCCTTTATGATGACTATCAACTGTATGCAGCACTGACCATCTTAAAAGGTTTAGTCCTTGCAAAACACTAAGATATACCCCTTCCCTACGTACCTTAGTACCCTGTTTTATGCAGGGCACTGAGGTACGTAGCTTAATTCGTCATCAATATCATATTCTTGAAGTGCCTCAGCATGATCGCCTTTGTTGTACCATATTGAGGTAAGATTACTGCTTACTTTGTGACACTTAGCATGACTGCTAAAACCAAGTCCTGTATTTAAAGCAGCTTCAGGATGAACCACTTCATCTTCTTTAGAGTTAATAATTTTAATTTTACCGTGCTCTTTAAAACTTAAGATAGATTGAATGTTTTTAACCGAAGGTATCTCACCGGTCGTTGTATTCAATAACGCAGAGGTTGGTATTTTAAGTGATACATTGTAGGGATCTTTTGTAAACAATAGTTGAAATGATAAGGCCACACCCAATACAACACCAATAAGCGCACCTATAATAAATCCTGCGACAGCGGTCACACCACCAATCGTTGTCGCAACAATATCAAAACAGGTATTAAGATAATTGGCATGCGCATTGAATAAAGCATTCAGGATATTAGCAAGCAGCATCAACCCCGGAATAAGTGATAAAAAGAGGCTAGTATAATACCCCATGGCTGTCACAAAACTTGTCAAAATAACGCCTATAGAGGCAATTAAACCCGCGAGGGTTGTTCCAATTGATACGCCCATCACAGCAAAAGCAATCACTGATGAACCAAGTGGAAAATGGTGAGCATACTTTTCTTTTAATTTCATTTTTTTATCTAAAACATGATGAAGTAGCGGAGAAACCACAGCACTTAAACTTGAGAAAGAACGGTCAATTGTTAAATTAACAGGATAACCTTCTTCATGCAGTTTTTGTGTGATATGTGCTGCAATACCACCTCCCATGGAATAACCATATAATGTAATATCTTTCGCAGGTACACCTTCGTCAAGTAGCTTTTTAATTTGCCTGTAACCTGCTTTAAATAACAAATCAAATCGATTAACCCCTTTGTAACGCGTCGCACCCGGGTAATCCCAAAAAATGTAGTTTTTATTCGGTTCTGCTTGAAGTGTCTCTTTAATATAATTCGGTTCAAGTGCATCTTGTGCATTGCCTGCAAAATAAACTTGATACGCTTTTGAATGAGGTGATGTGGCCTTTAACGTTTGTGCACCATTTTTTGCTCTATCAAGTTCGAAAGCATGTGTTTTTTGACTAGTATACTCACTAATATCATAACTATCAGGAGGGGTACTCACCGCAGCCAAAGCGGCCATTTTCATTAATTGTGACCCAATGTACTCAGAGAGCATATTAGGTGTAATAAAACCTCTTTCTTTGAGTAAAAAAAAGGATTCTGATAAAGCTTCAGGAAAGTAAGGTGTTGCTTTTTTAGAGATCGACATGACTTATTAAAGGCAAAAGTAAATCAAACGGAGCCGTAATGTACCCTATTAAACCATAAAGATCAAATTAAAATCTTCGTGGTTTTAAAGTAATGTCGCTTGATACTAAGATGAGCTTTGTATATAAAACCAATCTTAGACGCCACAGCCCACACCTTATGCAAGATACCCTGGGCATAAACCTCTTTCATTGACTTTCTACTGCCCAACCTTCTCATTCTACACAAGATGACGTATCATGGCTTAAGCATATTACTTAGGAGAAGACATGCCAGCAGCGCCCTGTTCAACTTCTCTCATCACCCAGTTCACAAAGCCCGGTGCTCTTAAAACACAACCAGGTTATTACCGCTCTAAATTATTTAGCACACCCACAACCTCTAATGTTTTTCTAGCTGCCGCAGGGCCTCTTTTTTCACTGCTTGAACGACTGGGTACAAGCCAGACGCTACCCCCCATTCAAACGGCGTGGGATAATCTCGATCATGAATTACACGCTTTTCAGAGTCGGCTTTCAAGTTTTGAGTGTGCTGATGAACTGTTGGCCATGGCTCAATATCTAATCCATGCAACCATTGATGAATTACTGGGCAAAAACTATTTGCGTGTCTTTGACAAAGCCGCTGAATTCTCAGCCTTTACCTCACCCTCAGCTGATAATACGGGGCCTGAAAAACGTTTTTTTGAATTAGTTAATTACATCAAAGTACGACCCAACCAATATTTAGATTTAATCGAGCTTGCTTATTACTGTCTTATTTCAGGCTTTGAAGGCGAAAATCATATTGCTACCACAGGTCGACAAACACTTGATAACCTGATTGAAGAACTTCATGAACTCATTCAAAAAAATCGTGTCCAAAAACCAGTACGACTCTTTACCGAACCAAAAAAAACCACGACTGAAATAAAGTTTGATCATAAACCTTGGATAAAAACAACAAGTCTCGCCCTTGGCGTACTGCTTGGCGCCTACTTTTTTAGTCAGGTTCTACTCGAACACAAAGCGAAAACCATTTTAACAGAACGATTTCAACCGACATATGTAGGGTCTTAATGGATAAATCACTCACGGTACTTACAGATGCACTTACAAAAATCGTCGCGAACTTAAAAACAAATCGACAAACCCTTTCATTTCTTTTACTCATTGGAAAAACGCGACATGGGAAAACAGCCCTTCTACGTCAAAGTACATTTGAACATACACCCGTTACTACAGAACCATCCTGTGAAATTTATCATAATAGTCAGGGCATTATCCTTGAACTCAACGAATCTTGGCTTCATCAAAGCAAAACCCTACTTGAACACACTTTAAAGCAACTAAACAATATTTTACGCATTAATGGCCTCTTACTCGCCATCGACATGAATGATTTGTTTGAAAGCGACCCGACTCAGATTGCAAAAAAAACACTCGATCATGCTCAACTTGTACAACGTTTTGGACGTGCTTTAGGCTATTTGATCGACACCGCCTTTGTTTTTACAAAATTAGATGGCCTTGCCGGCTTTTCTGACTTTTTTCAGCAAGATAAACGACTCGAACAAAACGAACCACTTGGCTTTTCGCTCGATTGGGGACAAAAAAACAATAAAATTGCAAACAATTATCACGCGAGATTCGATCACTTACTTGAATCCTTAAGCCAAGATGTACTTCAAAAAATCCACCCCGCCCGTTCTAGCTTAAAACGCATGCTGATTCGCGAATTTCCATTACAACTCGCCAATTTTCATTTAATGATACAAACCTTACTCAAACAAATTTCACCCAAAGTTTGTAAGGTATCTGCCGTCTACTTTACCAGTGCTGAACAAGGAGGCATGAGCCAAGATCATCTCAATCAAAAAATTTGCCACGAATATGCGCTCACATTACCTTGCCAAATTCCTCAATCAAACAATTATCGCGCTTATTTTATTGATGGCGCATTCAATGATTTTCAAGCACATACGCAACGCCCTATTCCAAAGCCTGCACTATCTCAAAAATATGTCATGAGAATTGCTGCAACCATCGTGGGTTTGTCTCTTGCCTTTATTATGCATCATCACATGACATCCTCACGGGTACTTGATGATGTGACCAAAGAATTACTCGCTTATGATGCTAAAAATAAACAACATCCTGAACAAAACCAAGCGCTATTTCATCTAACCCAAGCATCTGATGCAATTGATCAAATTAAATTACACAGTTTTTCATCTCCTACACTGCAACACCTACAGACCACATTACAAACCAACTCTAGTCAGCAGTTAGAAGATAACTTTTTACCTAACACATTAAAACTCATCGAGCATGCCCTACATAGCCCTGAACAAACGCCTACGGCACGCTACCATGCCTTAAAAACGTATATTGCTTTAAGTGACCCTGAGAAACGCACTGACAATCATATCGTCACATGGTTTGAAAAAGAATGGCAAAAAACAGCACCAAATCAAGATACCGCGAACCAACGCGTGCTCTTAGAGAAAACCCTGCTTAACCCTAAAAAAGCCATTGCTATCAATCAACAACTGGTACGTGATAACCGCAATTATCTTAATGCCTTGCCTGCAGGCTACTTATACTATTCTTTATCAAAAGAACATTTTCCAACAGAAAAAATACCCCTTAAATGGGATGGATTTATGTTGGGTTCTGCTGATGTCCCTGTCTATTTTACAAAAGCAGGATTTCAAACACTCCACTCAAAACTATCAACACATGCAGCCCAATTTCAACAAGATAACTGGGTACTAGAACGCCGAGATTTAAACAAACTTGAAACCGTACTTGAACAAGCTTATGCCTACGACTATCTCACCTGGTGGAAACAATTTATTAAGCGTACAACCCCTAACCATGTTCGCAATTATACGGAAGCACGTGAACGTTTAGAGGCACTTGATAAAACAAAATCACTGCGTGAAATCACACGTTTTATTCAAACACAGACACGACCAGATCTTGACAGTCAGCAAACTATTTTTAATCAAATCATTGCCAGTCAATTTACTGAATTAAATCTCATTAGCGAAACAACGCTACGCGATCTTTCTTTTGATATTCGTGAATTACGTCAGTTTTTAAGTACACTTGCCGTCACACAAGATGAGGGTCGAACCGCCTTTACCCTTGCAAAAACCCGCTTTCAAAATGAAGGTCCGCGCAATGCTCTCTCATCACTTTATCTCACCGCAAAACAATTACCCGAACCCATTGGATTATGGAGCAAACAAATTGCCGATGACACCTGGTTTTTACTCATCAGCGATGCCCGTCATTTTATTAATATGCAATGGAGACGCTATGTTTTTCCTGAATATCAGCGTGCTGTGCTTAACCGCTATCCTTTTAACAGTAAAGCAAAAGATGAAGTATCCATTAACAATTTTGACCGTTTTTTCGCAACGCATGGTATTTTAAATAATTTTGTTAGCCAATATGTTAAACCTTTTTTAGACACATCAAATCCTAACTGGGCCCTTCGAGAAGCCGATGGCCATGTTTTGCCTATTTCAGATGAAACCATTCATCAACTCATTCGCGCTAACATTATCACCGCTATGTTCTTCCCTTCGGGGCGTGAAAGTAGTCATATCAATTTTAGCCTGCAAAAAATGAATTTAGATCCTGTGATTGCAACACTTGAATTATCTATGGGCAACACACGCCTTAAAGACACGCAAACGCACGAATCAATCACCGAGTTTGAATGGCCTGAATCCGATGCTGAGCTCATTCTGCATTCTATCGAAGGTAGACAATATGAACTTGCTGAAGCAGGACCCTGGGCATTCTTCAAATTATTAGAAAAATTAAATGTCTTAATGGATAAAAACGATAGCGCAAGCCTGCATGTCTTATTTGAAATTAACGGTGATTCAGGCCGTTATTTACTGAAAACAGCCAATGGCTTAAACCCATTCACCCCTGGCATTTTAGCTGACTTTAACTTAGAAGATTCAATTGCGTGATGTGGTTTTCTTGACACCCCAATAACGCTCCTGTAAAAATTTACTTTTTTACAGGATGTACTCACTATGCCACAAGCTAATCCCATTATGATTGCAGTCGCTGGTTCTTCAGGGGCTGGAAAAACCTCCGTTGCCAACGAAATTGCACAACAACTTAACCAGGATAGTCCTGGAAGCTGTCTTATTATATCTTCCGATAGATACTACCGAGATCAAAGTCATCTTCTAAAAGCAGAAAGAGACGCTCTTAATTATGATCATCCGCATACAATAGAGTTCCCATTGTGCAGAGAACAACTTGAAGCCTTAAAAACCGGTACTGCTGTTCAAGCGCCAAACTATGATTTTGCAACCCATTCTCGTACAGATGAAACAACACCTATCAATCCAACAGGCGTTAAAGTTATCGTTTTTGAAGGTATTTTATTATTGACTGATGAAGCAAATCTGATTGATTTATTTGATGCCAAAATATTTGTAGAATCAAACCCTAGTGTCTGTTTTAAACGACGCCTTGAAAGAGACATGGAAGAGCGTGGAAGAAGCAAAGAAAGTGTTGAAGAGCAATATGCAGCAACTGTTGGCCCAATGGATAGGCTATTTGTAAGACCTAGTCGAGCTAATGCAGATTTAGTCGTTAAAAACAGTGCTATAACGTCGGAAAAAACCAATGGCCTTCGCTTTAATTTAGACCCTGTCATGCGATATTTAATGCCTATTCTCGCGGGTCATCCTCCACCCACGAACCAAGGTATCTTTAATTGGTTTAAAACACCTACCGAAATCACATTAACTGGGCATGGTTGTGCTGAAGCCAAAGAGGAAGAAGTTGAGGAGTATGACTTATATCAATCCTGCACGCCAAGTTAGAATACCCTCATCCGCCCTAACGGGCGGATGAGGGTTAATTAAACGTTGTTCAACTCACTATCATCTCTTTCTCCTGCATTGACATGAGCAGCGGTATTCTCAAAAGCTAACGCATACAAAAAAGATAAGCCTGTTCTTCCGGCTCTTGCTGACAATCTGTCTGTAACTTCAGTTTGTAATGCTTTAAGCTGCTCTAAAAGCTCATGTTGACGTTCTTTAATTATATCTCCCAATTGTTTTAAATGAATGACAGCTGTATATAACAACTCTCTATCCGTAGGTTCAAGCCACGTTGAAAAAAGTTTGTTTAGCTTTTGTGGCGCGTCTTCGCCTTCTCGTAAATCCTCCCACCACCAAGGCAAAAAATAATGAACAGTCGGTGGTTGAAGGTGACAATGGCTATGACGAAAAGAAGCAAGCAGTAATCTATCCCGCTGTTCATAATATGCTAATGCTTCCCTAACCAGTCCAAGTGCGCTTTTCGTTTTTTCTACCTCATCATCAGCTGACATGTTCCTTGAGGCGGTCACTGCTGAAGCAGCAAAATCAAGCTTTTGCTCTATGAATTCCTGCGTATCTTTAATAAAATTTGAAATATCTTCAAATTCTTCTCGGTCTGCTAAACTCATAACTTGTTTCCAAAATAAAAGCAGTATATCAACTTATTGCTCGGTATCAACTACACTAAAACATCAAAAATAGTTGTTTAATTTCTCCTTTTTTCCCCCATTGCTTCTTTCTTTCAGTATGCTAGGATTGAAACGTCTTAATTAAAACAATGGATGTTTTATTATGTTTTCAGGTTGTACAAGCGCAGATACTGTAAATAGAGAAGCTACTGGACATACCGCCCCCCCCACAGCCCCCAATCCTAAAACACTAACACGTAGCGCTACCACAGTATCAGAGCACGCTAATGGTCAACGCAAACTATCTTCTGCAGAAAAACGCGCGGCTGACCTCTCTGCAAGAGAAGCCTATCTCGGTAGGAATCCAAACAATAAAACCGGTAAAGAACTTGCTTATGGCCCAATGGCTAAACGCTCAGCACTCGTTTGTCTCTTTCTGTCTGGCGGTTGCCTTATTAAACTCGGTGATGACCTCTATAGCTGGGCTACAGGTGAGCTCAGTGGCGTTGCAACAGGAAACGCGGAGGAGCCCGGTGTTGACCACTTGGCTAGTAGCTTTCTCGCCAATGTACTCGTCACAAAAGATGAGGCAGATAGCACGGCTTCTTTATCAGAAGACTTTCTTAGAACCTACTTCTCAAACTGTAATATTTTTGATACAACCGGCGACGAATTAGAAGCAAATGCACGTAAGCTACGTCGACAATTATTTGATGATATTGCTTCCAGGCGACTGCGTAAAGTCATGGGAGACCGACTTGTTTTTTGGTCTCAGCTTGCTCTTGCTGCCTTTGTTTCAATTATCGCATTTACGCGTGGTATCGTACAAGATCAAGACAATACTGAAGACGAACTCACTTACATAGGTTACACCGAGGGTGCTTTTGCATTGCTCACCATATTACTCGCACAAAGCATTAATAAAGCAACCGTCATTGATGAACAAGCAACGCTTGTTTTAGAAAGAATTCGTAAATTTGTATTAACGCATGTTGCAGAAAAACAAACAGCAGAAAGAAAAGCATTAGCAGACGGCACGGCTTCACCACATGTGAGACAATCATTTTTAAGTCATGACTCTCGCCCCCCAGTAGAAGCACTCATGCCTGTTGAAGATGCACTCTTTGACATGCGCTATCAAACGACCCCAATACAAAATTTCAATCATAGTTTACTCGAGGCCGTTGCAAAACTGAGAACCAAATTGGGATACCCTTCCAATATCGAAAAAGTTCAGCGTCAACTAACCGCTTATCTTGGAGCCGACGCGTCTGCTTCAACTAAGCCTGTTGCCACTGCACGCACATCGGCTAAAACGACTGCTCCCACACCTACTGAACTCACACCCAATTCATTAGCGGCCATTGAGCAATTATCCCTTTTGTATGATTGTCCCATTTTTGTCCTATGCGAAGAAGCATTCGAAGACGGGTTACATTGTAAACTCATCAATGAAACAATCCCTCCTGATGCAGAAACAAAAGACGAGGAAGAACGCCCAGGCATACGACAAACTAAACGCGAAGCAAACGCGATGATACTGTACTGTGCCGAAGAAGGTTATTATCGTGCGATTCATACGCCAAAAGGCATCGGCGGGAAAAGGGCTTTTGAGCTTATAAAACAACAACTGATGACATTAGAGCCTAAGATGCCTTCAGCTGATAATGATGATGAAGAAAAAGCAAGTAGTGACTATGCACTATAAAATAAAAAATAATTGAAAACCTACTTATGCCCACGATGGCGCTCAAGCCCCGAGTGCCATTGTGTTTCGATACGCTTCGACCTCAAGTTGTTGTCTTTCAAAAACACTTATTTTTTCTTCTAACTTCATTTTGTCTAAATTCAATTTACTGTCTAAATAACTTAAATTAAATACTGTCGCAAGTGTTCGACTGACAAGTACTAGCAGCGAAGCCACCACATTTAAAGCATTCAAAAACGCTGCCCCCATTTCAACCTTTACTTCTTGACTACAACCTAATACTGCAGCGTTTAATGCACGTGCCACACTCAGTAATGCTTTTGATATAAAACACAAAGGATAAAGTAAAGCACTCACTTGATACTCAGTACATTGATACGGCGTAAACAAAACCAAACGATTACGGACCAATAAATCACTTGCAAGTCTATAATGCTCATCAGCCATGGTGCCTTTTTCCGGAACTGCATTTAAAGCTTGCATTAAATGATGTGTCTCTTTAAGACCCAGCGGTACTTGCATTGCATACGCTTCTTTCAAGTATTTAACATTAGGACGCCCCACATCAACTGAAGCTTTGGCCAAATCAATTAACATCTTAAATGAATCAATGTGTGGATTAGTGAAACTATTTTTATAAATATTAAATGATGATTTTAAATCAGCATAAGCCTCTCTCGGTTTATTTTGCAACGAAAAACATGCTGCTCGAAGCGTTAAATTAGAGGCTCTATCAAGTGGACGCTTAAATGGATCAAAAGAATCAACCACCTTAGAGATATACTGAAGTGCATACTCAGGCCTTTTCACTTCTAAATACCAACGGGTTTTATTTTTATTAATGCGTAATGCCGTAGAAGCTTCTGCAATCACTATCAAATCAGAAGCATTAAAGTGCGCTTTATCATTTTTTTTAAGGACTCTCTTTGGTAAACCGTTTAATAAATCCATTTGCTCAAATAAAAAATCTCCCGCTACAATAAACCTTCCATTTCTAATTAACGCCAAGCTTATTTGATTGAGAGTATGTTGTCTTAACTCACTTGCACGATTACTTTCAGCAATCCCAAAAGCCGCATAAGCCCCTTGTGCAAAATAAATAGCTTCTTCAAACTGCTCATACCCCCGATGCACCGTACTTTCAACATACTGTAAATAACCTTTTAACAACCATTCTACAAAAGGATTTTTAATAAAGTCTTCTGCAAGCCCAAGTAATCGAAACGCTTCACCCTTATCTTGTTTTTGAAATTTGGCCGAAACGGCCCAAGCTGCATGCCCTAATAAATAGGCTAAATCCTGACACTGATGATCATCTAAATCGTCAATATCTACTGATTGTGCGAATATTGTTAAATCTTTGATTTTTTGATGATGTGTATCCCAATGTGCATCTTGTATGACGTGTAAAATATCTAACTTAAAACCATGACAAAAAGTATCAAATGTAGCAACATCTAGCACTTCTACCTCCAAATACAAACATCAATCTTGCTCTGCAAGATACACATCAAATCGAACTGTTTTACCATCAATAACATAATTAGGCTTCAACAAAGCAGGACGCCTGGCAGGCCATTTAACCACCACTCGTAATTTAACATGTGCGCGTGCACAAGTAAGCAAACTCATTGCATCATTATCTGCACCCAATAACACTTGCAAGGCGTGCAAATCTTTCTTTACCCGTGCCGATTTATCACGTGCTGGATGCATCGGATCTAAGTAAATCACATCAGGATAATCTTCTGGCTGAAGCGCGGTTAAATACGCTTTTGCATCTTTGGCTATTAAATGAAGCTTCAAATCACTCGCTGGACTTAAACGCGTTAAACCATCTTGAAGTAAAGCCACAAGCAGACTTTCTCGCTCGCACATTAAAACTTCGGCGCCACTCGATGCAAGCACTGCGGCATCTCGCCCAAAACCGGCTGTTGCATCCAATATTTTAAAATGAGATTCGGGTTTGCACGCTCTTAAAATAGCAGGTTTTTTAACCCCTTGTTTACATCGTTGTGAGACCACGGCCTCAAAATCAACCACAATTGGCGTACAGTTTTCCATACACAGTGCAAGCCCTTCAGGAAGAGCCGATATAGCATAACCTACGTCTTCGAGGGTTCTTCTTGCCATACAACACTCAATAGATTATCAACACACGCTTCTAAAGAAGCGAATATAGGCACTTCCGGAAACTCAACCAACTGCGCCTTATCAGTCATCTGTGACATCACAACCATTGGTCGCACACCCGCAGCTCTTGCAACCAAAATATCAGTGATTCTGTCACCTACCATCACCGCACCATCTAATGCACATCCAAGTTGCTTAGCAATAGCATACAACATACCTGGCATTGGCTTTCTACACGCACATCCTGAATCTGGCATATGCGAACAATACTGAATACAGGCTATGCGTCCACCAACACGATTGACATGCGTTAATAATTTTTCATGGATACGATGAAGCATGGCTTCATCATAATGCCCTCGTGCAATACCTGATTGATTAGTTGCAATCGCAATGGTATAACCCGCATCATTCAAGCGCTTAATCGCTTCTATACTACCGGGTAACAAAATGAATTCGTCGGGCGATTTAATATACTCGAGTGAATCTTGATTAATCACGCCATCTCTATCAAGAATAATTAATTTATTCATGAGGTTTGCGACAACAATGATACATCAGCCACACATTGCAATAAGATTTGTAGACGCGCTAATAATCGCAAGCGATTTGTTTTAACAGCAAGATTATCCACCATCACCATAACTTCCTCAAAAAAAGCATTAACAGGTCTATCCAGTGACGCAAGCTCAAGCAAAATGGCACCATAAGCACGCTCTTCATGCTGTAACGCAACAAATGCCTCAAGTGAGGTAATGCTCTTAAACAAAACCTTCTCGGCTGATACATCAAATAACTGTTCGTCAACCTCTGGTGTTTTTTGCGTATCAAGCTTTAGATTGGCTTGCTTTAATAATTTGTTCACACGCTTTGAAGCCGCTGACAGTGCCGCAGCTTCAGGCCGTACAACAAATACTTCTAGTGCCTTAACCCGCTCATCTAAATCACGTAAACAATCTGACTGCAATGCAAGTACTGCCCGCACACGCTCAACTGCATGCTCCATGCCCTGATAAAAGGCAGGGAGTCGTTCTAAAATAAACGCTTTGACCACCGAGGCGAGCTTTTCATCTGATGCAAACTGTTCACCATAAGCACCTCTTGCATGCTCTAAACTGTCAGACAAACTCAAAGACACAGGTAATGCATTTAAGAGCCGCACCACGGCTAAAGCGTGACGACGAAGCTTAAAAGGATCGCGCTCACCTGTCGGCTTTAAACCAACACCAAAAATGCCCACTAAAGTATCTAGTCTATCCGCAAGTGACACAGCAAGGCCCAGTAAACTCACTGGCAAATTATCCGCCGAAAAACGGGGTAAATACTGCTCTTTTAACGCTACAGCAACAGCTTCTGACTCATCATCATGTAAGGCATAATAATAGCCCATCACCCCTTGCAGTTCAGGAAACTCACCCACCATACCGGTCAGTAAATCACACTTAGATAACCTTGCAGCACGCAACGCGTCACCTGTATCTAACCCAAGGCTTGGTGCAATTGCTGCGAGTAATGCTTCAACCCTAGCCGTTTTATCACGTAAACTACCCAGTTTTTCTTGAAAAACAACTTTTTCTGTTGCATCAACACGCTCAATAAGGCTTTGTTTTTTATCTTCTGCATAGAAAAAAGCAGCATCACTCAAACGTGCTTGCATGACCCGTTGATTACCATGAATCACGTGTTCTGCTGAGGTACTTTTTATATTTGAAACGGTGATAAAGTAAGGTAATAAGTCACCTTTCTCATTTCGAACGGCAAAACATTTTTGATGCATCTGCATCGATTCAATGAGAACCTCAGATGGCATATCAAGAAACTCAGCTGAGAAATCAACCAATAATGCTTGTGGCCACTCCACGATAGAGGTCACTTCATCTAATAATCGTTCAGGCATTATCGCCTTAGCATCAAGGCCTTTTAGGGCTTCATGTACCGATGTAACCACTGCTTCACGACGTTTTGCAAAATCAGCTATCACATATGCTTCATTCAAACGCGAAGCATACTGACAAGGCGTATCCAGTAAAACGGCTCGAGGATGATGGTAGCGATGTCCAAACGTCTCTCGTCCGGAGTGGCAATCAAAGCAGGAGACATCAATCACATCCTTACCCAATAACAACACCACCCAGTGCACAGGACGCACAAAACCTACTTCACCTTCGCCCCAACGCATGAGTTTTGCAATCGGCAACTGCTGAACAGCGTCTCTCACAAGGCTTGGCAATAATTCAGAGGTTCTTAAACCCGCATGAACAGACTCATAAGCAAAACACTCACCCTTAGGCGTGTTTTGCATGACTAAATCACTGATTTCGACACCACATGAACGCGCAAACCCAAGCAGCGCTTTTGTTGGCGTGCCATCTGCTGCAAACCCTACAGCCTTTTTAGGACCCAAACGCGACACTTGATGAGGAGCTTGTTCTAATTGCACCTCTTTAATCAAGACACCAAGGCGCCTTGGTGTTGCAAAAGCCTGTACGTCACCATACGTTAAACGCGCATCTGTAAGACCTGCTTCCAGTCGTTTTGCGAGCGCTTCACCTAGAACAGCAACGGCTCCTGATGGGAGCTCTTCAAGACCTAACTCAAACAATACATCACGCGACATCGGACGCCACCTTTATTAAAGGAAACCCAAGTGTTTCTCGCGATGCATAATATATTTCTGCCACCGCACGTGACAAATTTCTCACGCGCAGAATATAACGTTGTCGTTCTGTCACAGATAGTGCACCACGCGCGTCCAGTATATTAAACACATGTGACGCATGCATCACCATTTCGTAAGCTGGTAATGAAAACGCTTGTTCAACCAATTTTTTAGCCTCTTTCTCATACATATCAAACTGTTCAAACAACCAAGGCACATCCGCAAGCTCAAAATGATAAGTCGACATTTCTACTTCTTGCTGATGAAACACATCACCATACGTCACCGTTTTATCAGGGGTAACACACCACGGCAAATCATAAACATTATCGACGCCTAAAATAGACATTGCCAAACGCTCAAGTCCGTAGGTCAACTCACCGGTCACAGGCTTACATTGAAGACCACCTACTTGTTGAAAATAGGTAAATTGAGACACTTCCATCCCATTTTGCCACACTTCCCAACCAAGCCCCCAAGCCCCTAAGGTTGGCGATTCCCAGTTATCTTCAACAAACCGAATATCATCCAATAAAACATCAACCCCTAGCGCACGCAGCGAGTCTAGGTAGGTTTCTTGAATATCAATAGGCGAAGGCTTTAAGACCACTTGAAATTGATAATAATGCTGAAGTCGATTCGGATTTTCACCATAACGACCATCGGTCGGTCGCCTAGATGGCTGCACATAAGCAGCACTCCAGGGCTCAGGCCCTATCGCTCTCAAAAAAGTTGCCGGATGAAACGTCCCGGCACCCACTTCCATATCGAGCGGCTGTAAGACCACACAGCCTTTAGCCGCCCAAAATTGTTGAAGTGTCAGGATCATATCCTGAAACGTCGAAGGTTTACCCATAAAACTTATGATTTACCTGCTTGGTTCACCAAATCTTGGAGTGATTCAAGCGTTGCAGCTCCAGGGATAAACGTTGGTTCATGATCTGAATTAAACTTACCTTCAGGTGTTGCTGCCAAAATAAACGCAGGGGTACCCATCAAGTTTAGTTTTTCAGCTAAAGCTTGGTTAGCAGCCAGCTCATCTGTGATAACTTGGCTTTGCATATCTTGCTTTAACTTCGCCATATCTAAACCAATTGATTCAGCTGTAGACATCACCAATGCATCATCCAGGCGCTTGTCAATTTTAAGAAGTGCTGCTTGCATGGCTTCGTATTTACCTTGATTGGCCGCTGCAAGTGCTGCACGTGAAGCAGTTTCTGAGCGTTTTCCAAAAATAGGGAGTTCTTTATAAATCACGCGCAATTTTGGATTTTTGGTCGACAACTCACCAATAATAGGCTTCATGCGTTTACAGTGCACACATTGATAATCAAAAAACTCAACAATCGTTACATTGCCTTTTGGATTACCTGTAAATGCGCCATCTGGTTTAAACAATTGCTCTGCATTTTTCAAAATTGCAGATTTTGCAACGTTTTGCATTTCATCTTGCTGCTTTTTTTGAAGTGCTTGAGAAGCTTCTAGTAACACTTCTGGATGATTCACTAAATAATCATGAACCACTTGTTCAACTTGTTTCTTTTGCGGTGCAGCCATTGTGTCTGGCGCTGCCTGTGCAACACCATTACAGAATAATGCGCTTGCTATCAAAACAGTTTGTGCATTTAATGCGTTTGTTAATTTCACACTCTTTCTCCCATATCGCGTTAGGTTGCGAGACAGAACGTAGCATTTGTCCCGCCTAATTTCAAGCTAGATTTGCATAAGCCGCAACCAGCCACTTACTCCCATATGTCTTAAAATTAACTTGAAGACGGGTATGTGCACCACTGCCTTCAAGCGCTAAAACAATTCCTGAACCAAATTTGGCGTGCTGTACTTCTTGTCCTAAACGAAAACCACTTTGCTCCTCTTCTTGATACACTGGTGCGGTACTACGCGCAGCGGTTTGAGCTGGTTCATAACTTCGTCGGCCCACACGTATTTCATCTAACAAATTCTTCGGTAATTCCTGCAAAAACCGAGAAGGTCTATGATATTCTTCACGTCCGTGTTGCCGTCTGATTTCAGCATGCGTAATCACTAATTTTTCCATCGCACGCGTCATGCCGACGTAACAAAGCCTACGCTCTTCTTCAAGACGTGCCTCATCCTCAGCCGATTGTCGCCCAGGAAAAAGACCTTCTTCCATCCCAACTAAAAATACGTATGGAAATTCCAGTCCTTTCGCTGCATGTAAGGTCATCAAATGTACATGAGGAACGCTTGTATCTGCTTGACGCTCGCCGCCTTCAAGTGATGCATGCGCTAAAAAGTCACTCAGTGTATCGGCTGCCGTTGCTTCTCCTTGCTCTTCTTCGAATTGTCGCGCTGCATGAATCAGCTCTTCTAAATTTTCACGTTTTGCCTCGGCACGCTCACCTTTCATGTTGATAAAATGTTTACGCACACCACTTGCATCCATCACCCCATCAACTTGTGCCTCAAGCCCTTCAGTTAATAACGTATCGCGCATTTGCTCAATTAAACGTAAAAACCCGGTCAATGCATTACCTGCACGTGCCGGAAATACCCCTTCAGCCAATTGTTTCATCGCCGTCTGCCAAAGCGAAATACCTTGTTCTCGTGCCTCAACGCGAATGGTCTCTAATGTTTTTTCACCAATACCACGGGTTGGGAAATTAACCACACGTTCAAATGCAACATCATCTTCAATGTTGGTCATCAACCGTAAATAAGACAGAGCATCTTTAATTTCGGCTCGCTCAAAAAAACGAACGCCGCCATGAATATGATAAGCAATATTCGCTCGCAAAAGCGCTTCCTCAAGCACACGAGACTGTGCATTTGAACGATATAAAATCGCAATATCATCAGGCGAACAACCTGAATTAATTGCCATCTCGATGCGTTCACTGACAAACCGTGCCTCATCTAACTCATTTAAAGCGCCATATACAGTAATTCTTTCGCCATCATCACTTTCAGTCCACAAGTTTTTACCAAGGCGCGTTGTATTATGTGTAATTAAAGCGTTAGCAGCCGATAAAATCGTACCTGTTGAACGGTAATTTTGCTCTAACCGAACCACATTAACACTTGGGAAATCGTCCGAAAACCGCTGAATATTCTCAACTTTAGCCCCGCGCCATCCGTAAATGGACTGATCATCATCGCCCACAGCCATCACACTTGTATCAGCCCCTGCAAGCAAACGAATCCAAGCATATTGAACCGTATTGGTATCTTGGAACTCATCAACCAAAATCACTTGAAAGCGTGTTTGATAATGCGCGAGCAACGCTTCGTTATCACGCAGTAACTCATGACAACGCAACAAAAGCTCCGCAAAGTCAATGACACCTGCAACACGACACGCTTTTTCATAAGCTTCATACACCGAAAGCCAGGTTCGACCTGGACCATAAGAAGGTACTGTGACATGTTGCGGGCGCAACCCTTCGTCTTTACGTCCATTAATAAACGCTTGCGCTTGTTTGGGTGGCCATTGATCAGTCTCTAAATTTAAGGACGCCATCACACGTTTAATTAAACGCAATTGATCGTCACTATCTAAAATTTGAAATTGTTCTGGAAGTCCTGCCTCTTCATGATGTTGCCTTAACAAACGGTGACACAAACCATGAAACGTCCCCACCATCAGTCCTTCGCTCCCACGGGGAAGCATCTCTCTTAAACGCGCCTTCATCTCGCCTGCAGCTTTATTTGTAAAGGTTACGGCTAAAATGGCATAAGGTGACAACGCGTGCTCTGAAACTAAATAGGCTACCCGACTCACCAATACACGTGTTTTTCCGCTACCTGCACCTGCCAAAACCAAAACGTTACCCATAGACGCTGTAACCGCCGCGTGCTGCCGTTCATTTAAACTTGCTAAATCTATATCGCCCACAAAAAACACTCCAAAAGCGTTAAATAATAAAAATGATCCTTATTCTACACGGAACAGCTCTTCACACCTATACCCGATTCTGTTCTACTATAACACTTTAGAACTTTGGCTTAAGCGCATCTGATACCATGTCCTTTGACTCTATAGGCTCCATCATAAGGCCCCTTCTTTTAGCAACAACATTTTGCCTTGCAAGCTGTGTTGCTGTTGGACCTAATCCTGACGACCCCTATGAATCCATTAACCGAAAAGTATATGACTTTAATGCCAAGTTTGATAAACACATCGTTCAGCCCCCTACAAAACTATATGTCGCTGCAATACCCGCCCCCATTCGTGCAGGCATTAATAATATTTATAACAATATTAATATGCTTCCAACGGTTGCCAATGATCTCTTGCAAGCTGATTTTCAACAAGCCATTTTAGACTCATGGCGCTTTGTCATTAACAGCAGTATGGGCATTGGCGGTATCTTTGATGTTGCAAGCCAATGTCAATTGCCACCCCACGAAAATGACTTAGGCATTACATTTGCCAAGTGGGGAGACAAAAACTCACCTTATGTCATCATTCCTTTTCTTGGACCAAGTACCATTCGTGATGGCATGGGTCTTTTATTTGACTACACGTTTTTTACGCCATACCCCTACATTCATAAAGACTTTATTATTGAGAGCGTTTTAATTCTGCGCTACATCGACTTACGCTCACGGATGTTTGATACCGACAGACTGATAAGCCAAGCCCCAGACCCTTATGCTTTTATGCGAGATGCCTATCTACAACATCGCAATTACTTGATTCATGGTGAAGAACCGGTGGCGACAGGTACTTTTTATGTTGATGAAGATGAAGCACCAGAACCTGATCCTGAACAAGTTCTCACAAATGACCCACCTCAGGGCAAGAAAGCACCTGAATTTCCAATCACAACCAACTAACCATCTCAAATCACATGTTGGGATTTGTAAAGTTTATTTAAATAACGCTTTTTTTCGTTTACATTAAAACTCCTTTTTTACCAGGATGTATATGATGACGCAGAGCAAATATGAAAGAATGCACGAACACTCAACACGCCTTTTCAGTGAAGAGCAAATAGACGCGGCCTTAGCAAATATGGCAGAGGCAATCACACCTGATTTAACCGATAAAAATCCTGTCGTCATCTCTGTACTCATGGGGGCTCTGATGATGACAGAACCTTTGGTCAAACGACTTAACTTCCCGCTAGAATTAGATTGCGTTCGTACTGCAAGCTATGAAAATGAAGCGCAAGGCGAAGGACTTAACTGGCTCCTATTACCCACCACTGATTTACACGGCCGAACTGTTTTAATTGTTGATGATGTACTCGATAGCGGCCGCACACTCAAACACGTTATCGATAAAATGATCGAACTCGGTGCAGTAGAAGTACAAACCGCCATCTTGATTGATAAAGAACGTCCACGCGAAGAAGGTGCTCCAGAATCAGCAACTTATACAGGCCTTACAACAGATGCCGCTCATTGGCTATATGGTTTTGGTATGGATTGCTTTAAAGGTGGCCGAGCGCTTAAAGATGTTTGGGTTGCTGATAAAGCCGTCATCGCAGCACTTCAAGCAGAAGCAAGACAAGAAGCAGAAAACGCAACCATATATCAATTTACAGCCGGTGACCGACTCTCTTTTCAAACCAGCCCCAAACCTCCTGCTCCTAGACTTAGCGCTGCTAATGAAGAAAAAGCAAAACAAAGGGCCGAAAAAGAGCTAAGAACAAACACCACTGCAACAATATAATCAATCCATCAAACAGGCTCTCCGTAACCACCGTTATGGGGAGCAAAACAATACGTTTTTCTGATATGATAAAAAATACCTATTTTCAAAGCACACTTAAAGCCAAGGAACTGTCATGCTTCAATCACTCACCCAACAGTACAGCCACTCAATTCAAACATTTTATCTGCTTATTATTATCATCAATGGCTTATTACATATTCTTTTTGCAGGCGCTGTTGCAAAAGATGCAGGCCAACTCCAAAAAATGGGTGGACGCCCTGCACTGGTATCAGCACCAACCTGGGCCTTTGCAACTTTATTAGGCGGCGTTATGGTTGCTGCTGTTTATTGGTTTATTCACCACTCAACACTCACACGACCCACAACACCTGTTGTAAAAAACACTAAAGGATAAGGCAGCAATCAGTCCTTGCCGTCGTTGCGAACTGACAGATTGCCACGAATTTTTAGATTAATGGATTGATTTTTATGGTTTCCCTTCTCCCGCAGGCGGGGGAAGGTGCCCGTAGGGCGGATGGGGGGAGGACTCTAAAAAAATAAAAAAACCAAGAAATAAGTATTTAAGGTGATTTAAATATAACTCATTCAGCTTAAGTCATAGCGTGTGATTGGAGGTGAGTTAAGTATGATAAAAGCCTTAGCTTAGCTGTTTAGGGGTAAATAAAGCTTTCTACATAAAGCTTTATATTGTCAATTTTTAATCCTCCCCCCATCCGCCCTACGGGCACCTTCCCCCGCCTGCGGGCTTTGTTGAATAAATAAAGTAAATGAATAAGAAGTTACAAACACGATACAAACGGTATAAACTTCAATCGTCTAAAAAAGGAGTTTTACCCATGACTAAGAAAGTCTATCGTGTTCGTAACTGGAAAGAGTATAACCAAGCATTGGTTAATAGAGGAAGTATTACTTTTTGGTTCAGCGAAGATTGTATTGCTCAATGGCATAATACAGAACGAAATGGTAAGCGAGGTAGACCAGAGAAATATAGTGATACAGCGATAGAATGCGGGTTAACCTTAAAAGCCCTTTTGGGTCTAACGTTTCGTGCAACGGAAGGATTTATAAAAAGCATGAGTGAGTTAATGGGGTTGAATCTGGAGATTCCTACCTATTCATTGCTATGCAAACGACAGCGCACACTGAAAGTAAATATACCGAAGCAATCAAAACGTCCCGAAGAAAAATTGACTATATTGGTTGATTCTACTGGTTTGAAAGTTTATGGCGAAGGAGAATGGAAAGTACGTCATCATGGGATTATAAAAAAACGTTTATGGCGTAAATTACATATTGCGTTCAATAGTAATTCACATGAAATAGAAGCTTTAGAATTAACGCATTTAGGAGTACAAGACTGGCAAGGTTTTGAGACATTAATAGAAGAGATTGAAGCAGATTTGGAGACGGTTATCGGTGATGGCGCTTACGACAGATTTCCATGTTATAAACTTGCAACAACCCATAAGTTTGATTTAATTGTACCGCCGCAACGTAATGCGCGTAATACAGAGGAACGTAGGAAAAAAATTAAGAAATCAAAGAGAGAATTTTTACAGGGACGAGATGCTACGATTAGAGCTGTTAGAAAATTGGGGCGAGCAGAATGGAAGAAAATATCAGGCTATCATCGCCGTAGTTTAGTTGAAACACTGATGTTTCGTATTAAAACGATTTTAGGTAGTAAGTTAAGCACTAGACTTTTGGAAAATCAAAAGGTAGAAGCAAACATTTGGTGTAAAATAATTAATCACTTGACACAGCTTGGTATGCCAATTTCTTATGCTGCTGATTAATTCATTAACTCTCCTGCCAAGGAGCTTTATCAAACATTGAATTATTCAACAAAGCCCCGCCTGCGGGAGAAGGGAAACCATAAAAATCAATCCATTAATCTAAAAATTCGTGGGGATCTGTCAGGTTGCGAACCCAAACGTAGTGAGTAGTGTGGCAATCCAGCGTCTTTTATTTGAAGTCTCTAGGGCGCCTAGTTGGCACCCCAATACTTACCCTGCAGCACAGGCCAATGTTTTACGAATCTCAGTAAATTCTGGCTGTGCTTCAAGGCTACTTTCAAGTGCATCCCCTCGTACCAACAACTCTTTTGCTAAGGTTTTTAAGTGTCCTGGTAGTCTTGGCTCGATCGCTTTCAATGACTCTCTTAAAGCTTTCACAGCGTCGGCACTATCAATTCCCTTAGGAATTGTTGTAAACGCATCTAGTGCTTTTTTCAAATCATCTACAGCACGCTCATCTGTCAATAACCCTAAAAAACGTCCTATACGATTGAACACATTATGATACCTTGTATCCAGCGAGCTCATACGCCCGGGAGTACTAACATGGAATATCACTGCTTTGTCCAGGCCACCCAATAGCATTGCAAACTCTTTTGAATGATGCTGTTTATAGACATTGAATCGCTGGGCTGCATCTAAATCTTGCGTCCATTGACGTAAAACGGCATCTTGCATTTGATTCAAGGTATTAAAGTAGCGACTTCTGCCTCCGCGGTTCATCTTAAACAAACGATTCGAATTCAGCCCATAATCTGATGCTATCGCCGCTTCTTTGGCTTTATAGAGTTCAATTAAAACCAATTCGTAAGGCGCTGATGCACGTTGATCTTTAGCTGTAAGCTTATCTAACTTCAATCCTAGACGGCCATCTAATAGCTGTACTTGGTCCTTTCTTTCTGTTGATTTAAACCAACTGGCTTGATAGTTTTTACTCAACTGACCGAGTGATGCCTTCAACGTACTCACCTGAGCTTTAACAGCCTCAACGGTTCGTAAAGGACGCGCATATTGTTCACCAATGACTTGAAACTCATCAGTTAATTTCAACAAGTCACATTGTTGACTTGTTGTTAAATCACGTACTTTACCCAGTTTAGGGCTTGCCGAAGGTGCCTTTAAGACTTTATTTGTATGCGCGACATAACGCCCGTACGATGTATCTAATAATACATTGTTATGAGCCGTATCCCAACGATGTGTTACATCTGCATCATCCGTATCCTTAATATCTTCACAAAACACGCCTTGGTCTAATAAATGCATTAAGGTCACTCGTTTTTCTCGCGTTTTACTTGACTCATTCACATCAAATGTAAAACACGCATGTATGTCTTTATCCATATGCATCTTAGTGGTACTCGTACGCGTTTTACCCCTAGCTGCATAAAACATTTTCATGACCCCCAGTACCGACTCACGTTCAGTTGCATACTGCGGTAGAGTGAGATGTTCAGCTGCATCATCAAACAACGGTTGCTCTGAGACTTTATCTGCAAACAAATCACGTGTCGCTTGCAATACAGCTTCTGGTTTATCACGAAAACGCTCAACACCCACCATCAGGTGCTCTGTTGAAATGGCTGCATGATCATCATGAAAACGGCCTGACTCTAAAAGCAACTCACTTAAATGCTCAAAACATGTCTCGGAAATTGTATCATCCTGACTATATTCAAGCATTTTTGCGTGTAATTCAGGATACTTAGCAAATAAATGCTTGTGCTCTTCCGTTAACGCCATGACTTTTTCAAAACGCGTGTCATCTAAATCAGCAAACAAGTTTGATGTAACCTCGTCTATTGGTCTGACCGCTTGAAATGTTGCTATCAATTGCTTTAAGTCATCTGATTCAATCTCTTCATCACGGACCCAATCAATATAAACATCTCTTATGCGTTCAGCGCGTGCCACAGGAACTGTTGTATCTGCCATATAACTGAGTGTAAACGGTAAAACACTGATATGGTCTTTTACAAACGCATGTTCTTCACGTGCAAATAAGGTCATGCTTTCAATGCGTCCGCCATCTAAGCCCTGTAATGCGCTCGTACTCACTCCTTTAAGTTCCGTCGTTTCTAAACAATCGATTAAATCATAGGTATGATTTAACCCTTCACAACACTCAGTGAAATGCGTGGTACGCACTGATTTTTTCCCACCATCTTGATCAACCTTAACCCACAGCTTCTCTAATTGCTGGCCGTGCGCCTCTAATCTTTCTGACGTTAATCCATCAAATCCAATGTGTAATACCTGGAACCAAGATTTTCCGCCCAAAATACCATCGGGTTTTACACCTAAATTAATAAAGTCAGTCACTTTTGTCACGGCAGCACCATAAGCCCCAAACTTATCCCAAAGGCTTACAATCTCGTCACGATAAGCATCTTGATTAAACTTATTCCACCAGGTTTGTGTTTTATTCACTAACGCCACAAACACATCCCAGTCATTCCCTTCTTTAAATTGCTCCATGGTTTTACAAAACGAAATTAAAAAGGCTTGTCTTTCAGCCTCGGGTAATGCCTTAGCCCATGACTCCCACTTGGTTAACATTCGCAGGCGATTTTCTGGATCCTCTTTTACCGCGCGCTCAAGTAATACAAACAAATCATCAAACGACAGGTCTCCCGTTACGTTCTCTGCCATTTGCCATAACGCATGAAAATGGCTATATCCCATTGAAATCGGTGCCTCATGACCCGCGCCTGTTAGGTGCTTTGTTAATACTGCTTGATGCCTACTGGATAATGAAACATCAATTAATTCACGAATATAACCCTCACCCCAACGCTCTTGCTGCGCTTTATCAAACTGTGCAAGGTATTGCAAAATAGGCATCGCTTCTTCAATACGATGCCGAACATCAAACCCTTGAAGAGAGTTTGCCATTAATGCCTCTGTAATATCCGTTTGCAACATCGGCTCAAATGCATCCATGACTTTTGCGTACTGCAATTTCAAGGTTGTGTCTGCAACCATATTTAAAAATATCTCGGCATCCACTGAAGCGATCGCAGATCCGACAATCGTTTTATCATGAATCGATGGATTTTGTGCTTGCCTTAAACAAAGCCCAACTGCATCACTAAACGCCTCAAACGTTTGGCATGTCACTACTTTTTCGGCAAGCTGTAACAACTTACCATGATTAGCTTCTGCAATGCTTCCAAGCTGACTTGGAATATCCTGCAGCGCTGGATTCATAATATCTGAGTCAGGTAGGCGCGCCATTACACCACAAATGGTCGCAATCGCTTTTTCTTCGGGTGTTGATTGACGAGGTGGCGGCGGTACGACCAACTCAATATGAACCGCTTGCTGACCTGACAGTTTCAACTCAGCAAAAACATGCTCGTCTTCAGTTAAATCAGCTGAAAAATGCGCTGCCTCGTCTTCAATAGCAGCACGTATTCCCCCTATTTTATCATCAACCTCTACATCCTGTTGACTCAAAATATCAATCCAGGCTTTGTCCAGTTTCTTTAAGTGCGCACTAAACTTCAAGGTAAACGCTGAACGTTCTGTCGGGTCTTCTAGTTTACCCAAACAAGACATACCCCAAGCAGAAAACTCAGCCACTGCACTTCGATATCCTTGATTTGCTGCATTTTGCGCACTAAATAAATATTCGCGCAGTAACATCACACGCTCAAATTGCTTTTCTGCTTCAGAATCTCCTGCAACTTGCCCTAGATTTTCACGGACAGAAACAATCGATTGGGTATTAGAATCTTCTGTTGCAGCCTCATCATCTTCATCAAAAATATGGCTGACAGGCCAATCCAAATCCTCTTCCTCTTCTTCCTCTTCTTCATGAGGTGCTGGAAGACCATTCATGAGTCGCGCTTCTTCTTGTGCTAAACCTGTACTTAAGTAAAATTGGAACACTTCTCCTTCTGCACCATTTCGGGCTGTTCGTCCCCCTTTTTGCAACTTATCGTTGTTATCATTCACATCGAACAAAAAGACTGCTTCAACGTCTACGTTATCACCGCGACCAAATCCTGAAGCAACCAAGCCCATTGCGCGTTGTTTTTTACCACCATGCCACTGCTCAGCTTCATGTTTATCTTTTAATACTTCTGCCGCAGTACGACTTTCTTCATTAGTGTAAAAAATAAATTGTTCGAGTTCAGCAGATGTTAATTCCGCTGCAAGCACTTCTTGTAAAGCATTCACGTGTTTATCATCCTTACAAGAAAACAAAATCGATTGTTTTTTAGCAAGACACTCTCGTATTTGTTGAACCAAGCGTTTGTTTCGCTCTTTAGCTGAGCCGTAAAACTCAGGCTTATGCCAACATCGCAAATCACGCTGATTAGTTGGTACATGAAGCACTTCTGTACCATGGTCTTGATTCAGTGTTTTAGCTTGCGCTGCAGAAATCGTTCCTGAGAAACCTTCCCAGGTACGCCACAAGGTTTTCATGAGTCGTGGTGCTACTTGCGAACTAATAATGTTACTTTCTGGGTGAATATGAAAGTTTTGTGGCTTATGACTTGCTTCTGCTTCGGTGTTCAAACGCACAGCCAGCAACTGATGCACACCTGCACTAAAAGTAGAATCATGCATAGGTTGGTTATCTGACGAGACAGGAATCACTTCTCGCATAGGATACAACTCATCTCCCACTGCAATATTCAAATCACGTACGGTAAAACCTGAGCCCCACTCAAGGTCTGCTGCCTCACGTGCAGACTGAAGCCATTGAACCATTTGCAGCGGATCACGAATGAGCTGCGGCAACATCGTTTCGCGCTCTTCATTCCCTGCTACGGCTTGCGTTAAATAGACCGCAAAATCGCTTAATATATCAACCGTAATCTCTGCTTTTCGTGCAATAACGTTGCCTGCTTCGCTAACGCCACCTGAGAATTGTTGTTCTTTATAGAATCGATTCACAGCCTGATAAAACCAGGTCATTTGTTTAGGTGTTTTACCCGTTGGACGCGCGTAGTTATATTCCGTTTTTCGCCCCTCTTCAAATCGAATAAAATCAAACTCATCAAATAAAGCCACCCTATTTTCAGGTGCTATTTCAATCGGATGACCTGAATAACACTGCTCATCCAAAAAGAGCGATAAATCCCCCAAGGTTGAATAACAAATGTGAGCATCCATGTAGGTATCACGGTCTGACTTTGGATGAATATAAGCTGTTTTTAAATTGAGATAATCAAACAAATCTTGATAGTCTTCTAAGTCTCGCGCAGCCAATGTACGCTTCGCGGTACATACATCTACTCGCTTACCTTGACCTGCATGTCGCGCTGCACGCATTGCAACAAAGTGGCTTTTTCCTTCTCCTGTTGCCAATTGCAAGACACGTGTGTCAGCATTGACCCCCATATCATTAGCAATTAATGCAAATTGCTGTGCCAAGTGTGGATATTTTCGCGTGGTACGCCCCAACACTTCAAATAAAACAGCCCAAACTTGTGCCTTCAAAACCATATCATTTGGTGCATCTTGTGACTGCTCAGATAAATCCTGAAAAGCGTCTGCCAATTCTTGCTGACTCATCTCAGAAATGGGTTTATCAGAGCCATTAATAGCGACTTCACCTCTTTCAAAGCCCTTTAGACACATGAAAATAAAGGTTAAATCCGCTGAGGTTTGTGCAGAAAAAGATTGTTTTTGCTCATGTGCACTAATACGCGTTTCGGCAATCATTCGTTGCAAATCAGCGTCTCTTGTTAATGAGACCGCTGCATAGTCAGCACGTGGCTCAGGATATGGCGTACGCGCAAATGCATCCAAACACTCCGTCCAGGTGACCTCTTCTTCAGCGCGATACTTCTTAATCATACGTCTTACATCATCAAGTCCTGGCGAGGGTTGATTTGGATAACACGCAGCCAAAGCCAAAAGGTCTTCATCAGACATCTCACCTAGTTGTTCAACCAACTTAGGTGCTTTTTTATTCAACTCATAAGCACGTACGTTAATATCATTCAGTCCTACACGTAAGCTACTGTAAGCAATAATATGAAGAATCAAAGCTTGCTTATCCGGATCGCTTTCATAGGTCCCTTTTATGGTATTAAATAGTGTTTGTTCGTTGTTAACACCACTCAGTGCTTTTAACCAAAGTGCACTCACTTCACGCCAATGAGGTTTTACTTCTGCTCGATTAGGATGTTGTAATAACCAACGACAATTATCTAATTGCTGTTCAAGGCCATGCATGGTTTTTGTGTTACCCAACATCTCTAATGCGTAGCCTCGGCTATCTTCATAAGTCTCGTTTGATAGGAGCTCAATCACGTTAAACAACAAAGCAATATTCCCACGCTCATCAAATTCTTTGAGTGCAATCTGACACAGCTTGGCTTGCTGTCTTCTATCAAAGTCTGTGCTCTTTAAAATGGTTTGAAACGGCTCAACTAAATCATCTGGAAATGCCTCTTCGACTTCATCAATAGATCTTGCTCGAATAGCCCTTTCTTCTAAAATGACTTTGAGTAGCGAGATAGGAAAAGAGATTTTGTCGTTCTCTGGTTGTAACGCCTGAAGCAGACCTGAAAAATAACTTGCCGACCAATACATATTATCCGGTGTTTTTTCTTCAAGTGATGCAAGCAGCGGCTCAATCTCATTTAAATAAGTACGGTTTAACTGTAACGTTTTTAAAAAGCGAATAATCGGTCCAAGCTCTTCTGCCGTATTCCCTTCTGCAGGCACTGCAATATGCCCTTGTATAAAACGCCATAAGCGTGCTTTATGGTCAGTGAACACTTTAAGGGCCACAGGCTCTTCATCATCTCGCACGGCGCGAAATGCACCATTTTTAGAATATTTAAATTCAATACCTGCCTCTTCAAACGTATCTAGTAATGCAAGACGACACATTGATGTTTGTGCTGGTTTTAAATGCATTTCAGTCATGCACTCAATCAACGCATCAAATTTATCCGCACTTAAAGCACTTTTATCACTTGCAGCACAATCTGCAGACAACAACTGCATCATCAATAAGTTGAGTTCTTGTTTGACCACTGGCTTTAAGTCTTCCATGCGTTCATAAAAGGCTCGTATCTTAGCTTCATCCACCGCATCAAATAAAACGGCTAATTTATATGCTTGGCACGAAAGCAACTCTGAGCAGTTTTCAGGTTTCATTAAGCCTGATTCAAACAACCGAATTAAGGCCTCAATTTCACGGCCCCCGCGGGTAAAGCCCTTTGCCTCCTTTAAAATGCTCAATGCTTCAAGGAATGTTCCATTCGGATGCCGGTTAAGTAATGCTCTTAAATCAGCTATTGCAGGAAGAAAGGCGCGCGCGTCAAGTATTGCCTCCAGTGAAATGGCAAGATGACGATGCCCTTTGGTATACACTGCGTATTGCAGGTGCTCTGCAATCACGGCTTTTACACCGCCATCAACCGTTTCAATACTATCTAAAACCGCACCAATATCATCATCCAAAACCGTATAACGTGTATTCAAGAGCCACATTAAATTATCTTTTGAAGGCTTATCACAGGCTTCAAACCGAGGCACTAAAACATCAAAAGCACTTGGCTTAAATTTGCTTGACGCGGCCAATGCACGCTTCATTTGAAGTACATCAAACCCTTGCGTATACAGACGTTTCAAATCAGCAGCATAGGTTGGTTTTCCTTCATCAAAATCATGCAGCTCTAGACTTGGATGAATATTCTGAAAGCCTTCTTTTTGAAGTGCATAATGAACACCCCCATGCGTTAAATCCAAGCTGTGCAAGTTCTTCAAAAATACTTTTTGTGCATCTTCTGTGAGTTGCTCTAAACTACCTAAAATTCTATCCATGCAAACCAGCATGTTTTCAGACTTAATCTGACTAAACTCATCACCCAAAAGCTCTGCACCTGAGAGTTGATTCATATCACTCACAAACGAATCAAATGCACCCCAAATTTTAGCGACATGCTCCCAGTCTACAGATGCCATATGATGACGCATGACGTCTCTAAAAGCCTGCTTATTCTGCTCTGCATTAGCGGTAGGGGGAGCTAATTTTTCTATCATACTGTCTAGCGCTTCAAAACAGCTCACCGACATAAACACATTAAAGTTATCGGTCTTCTCTAAAAAGTGAGTCATAAATGCTTCAAAAAAATCAGTTCCTAAAGTTGTGTCTAATTGCTGCATTTTTGTTAAAAATAGCGTTAACCCTGCATCACCATATTGATAATAGATTTGTCCCATGGCCCGAAGCTCGGCTTCACTAAACTGATACCTAGCAAAATCTTGTAACGCGTGAGACTGCCTTTCAAATAAAAAAGCACTAACATCATCTTCATCAAAAGAAAAATCATGAACATCTTTTGCTAAAAATTGAGTCACACCTGTTTGACCCGCATAGTTAAAGCATTGAATAAAAACAGGCCAATTTTGAATAATTTTAGCTTTATTCATCGTTAAGGTAGCTCGTAATCGATATCCTTGCTCCGCATAAAAAGCATCATACTCGTCTTGATAACTTGCTTTCACTGGTTGTAATTTGGCAAACAGCAACATATCTTGCCAAACCTTACCTTCCAATAGTTGAAGAGCGTCATCATCAAGATAAGTTTCAATGTCAAACTGTCTAAAATCACCCTCCCAAGCCACTGCTGGCAGGCGGCGCACATCTAAATCGAGTGTAAAGGCTGTTGGCGTTGCCACATATGACAATTCAGGGTCATAACACAGCACCAGCTCATCATCTTTAGAGCGCTGCGTAAAAAATCCCTTGGGTAAGTTCTCTGGATTAAGACCTGACGATAAGTGGACATGTTTTCGAAGCAACATTTTAGCCGCAGCTGGCGTCATTTTTTGAATCACATGTGCTGCATCATGCACCGCTGGATTTGCATTAATCCAAGTATGAAAAAACCCTTGGAGCTCATTCTCAGTGAAATCATCTGCTAACCGTGCCGCAGTTAGATGATATGGGTTTTCATCTTTAAATTGCGTCCAGTAATCGCCTAATAGTCTCCCAATATTATCATAATCAACTAATTGACCCGCAATGGCTTCTTCGTTAATACGGTGAACAACCCGTTGTTTTTCTTGTTGAATTTGGCGTTGCTGCTGAATCTCTTGCTGCTGCTGCAATTGCAGTTGCACATCCCCACCCTTTTGGAAAGGCCATTTTGCATTCACACCTAACGCAGCGATTCCTGCTGCTAATTGACCAATATCAACTGCAGGCTCATCTTCAAGCTCGTCTTCTTTTCCCTCTCCGTCATCTACTAAGCTTGCGGCACCCCCAACGGCTAAGTCAGCAGGAAAGTGACTCTGTTCTTTTATTTCATCAAGCGCTTCACGTGATTTATTTAAACGCTTATTCCTTAAAATAATATTATTTAAAAGACGACTCTGACTACGTAAAAAATGAAGCCTGTCAGGTAAAACAGTATTCCCTTGCAGCTCAGGAATAATCACAACCCCCTGCCAATTAGAATGCTTTGCCTCAGCGATTAAGTCCCGGAGAAAGTCAGCGAAATCATCTGGATTGTCCAAGCAATTGGTTAAGGTCACTTGCTCAAAATCATTTTTCTCATTTAAAGCATTTAAAACCTCAACAAGCTTTCTGTTATGTCTACTTGAATGATAGGCAATCCCCACTTCACTGAAAGGGAACGAATAGTTCGCGTCCAAGTGTCTTACAAATGTATCCAGGTAATCATTATATTGAGTTTTATTCGCACATCCCAAATAAAAAGCCGGCTTGTTCCTACCATATGTTTTAGCAAGCCATTCTGCCTCAGCCTCATCTTTCAATACCTCTAAAATAGCATTTAAACCTTGCTGCCCCATTTCACGCACGCAGGTTTTAAAAAGGTTATTCTCTTCTTTAGGTAATAAAACATCAGGTTCATCTCGCAGGTGCAGTAACCACTCTTTAGCAGCTCTTTTCCAATAATCATCGGCAAGTGGTGGAAGATACCCTCTTGAATGCAACCATCGGTTTCTGGCAAAAGTGGGTTCTAGCCTGGTTTTCATGTTTCTTAAAGAGGGGTTATCACCTACATTAAATTCTGTCACAAACGCATTTTGGTCCAAAATACGAACCATGACATCAATATCACTTGACGCTATACAATAAGAACGTGGCATGTTGATGGTCAAAACAGGGCTTTTGGCCTCTGCTCGAACAAACGCATATACAATCAGTGTCGCCGCTTCACTCTGCTGGCGGTAAACACCTGCGTCCGCTATAGCGCTCCTTAACCAGCCAGAGTTAATATTCCGTTGTCTTGCACATCTAGCATGAGCACCCTTTAATTCATCTATATCAATATGGTTAGGAACGCTAAGCACAGTTGATACAACTTTCTGAGTCTCCTGGTCTATTTGTTTTATAATTAATTTTGTACCACTTAAGCTTGTTTCTTCAAGGGTGGTTGCAAAACCAGGAATCAGAGTTCTTGTTGCCTCTGTACGCATATCTTCCACATCCCGAAGCTTATCACGCGCGTCATAAACCGCTTCTATCATTTTAGAAACATCACCCGATTTAAACGGAGCTGAGCTTTTATATACACCCCGCACCGAACCTCGATTCACCGAAATCAATGAGCTCGCAAAATCACCTGTAAAATTATCTCCTCCATTCCCTAACTTCCTAAAGTACTTAAATGCTGATGAAAAAAGAGCGCTTGCTTCTTCTGGTACATGTGTGTATGCAAGTGCCTGGGTATCACCTGCTTTCATCAATATACTCACATCATAAAGTAAGCTCCCGAAATCTCCTTCTGTATTACACTGCCACGCCTTAGTAATATTGGCATCTAACCAAGTTACAGCCGTATAACCTGTTGATTGTAAACTTCTTGCCGTTGCACCTTCATAGGTGCAAGCAGGTATATCAAAAATGTCCTCAAGTGTACGTTTATGACCATCTAACAATGGCATTTCACAAAAAACACGTGAGGCAGCAAAACCCCTGCTTAAATCTAAAACACCCCATTGAGGTGTGCCTTTCACATCTGGGTTAAAATTAACAAATACAGCATATTTTTGTTTTAATGCATCAATACTCCTTCGGTCCAAATGACTTAAGTGTGCTAAATGCACCACGGCAAAGTTTGAAACATCAACACGACTTTCATTAAGTTGCTTTATCCCACGAATCACACGAAACATATCTAAAAAAGAAAGGGGCTCTGCATACCCTAATTGACCTGTGGCCATTTTCTCAAAATAACCAATTTGGCGCTGCTGCTGCGTTCCTATCTTTGGCACCATGGTGTAATGCAGCAACCATTCATCCCGATTGGTTTTAGTATGAAAAAATTGATGAAGCGCCGAGATAACTTCACCCTCGGTGTGTAACCCTTCTAACGGATTAAGGCATCGTTGAAATAAGGCATAATAACTACCGTCAGTGTTATTCTGTTTTGCTTGATCTTCTAATACATCTAAATTAAATAAATCACCAAAGTGTGCCTTAATGGCATCGATAATCACATCAATATTTTTTTCTTCTTCATAAGATTCGCCTAAACTAGCACTATATTTTTGTTCATATTTTTTATACAAATTAGGATAAATTTCTGAATTCATAGCAAATGCCCCATACAAAAAAGAGTTGCAACTTCGCACATCATATCATTTTTTTAAACAAAAGTCTCTTTTTTAGAGCACATTTAAAGCATACAACAGCGTAACAACTTGAAAAAAAAAGATTTTTAGCTCATATCAATTTTCCCATCTTTCGATAACAAAACCGCAATCGGCCTTGTTGCTGGAAAATGGGCAAATAAAATAATCATCATCACGGTAATGGGTACTGATAAAAACATCCCCATAACCCCCCAAATAACCCCCCATAAGCCTAAAGCAAATAAAATCACTAAGGGACTTAAATTAAGCGATCGTCCAAGATAACGTGGTTCAATAATATTACCAATCAAAAATTGCACAGCCACAAGACCTGAGGTCATGGCAACAAACGGCATCCAACTTTGAAACTGAATTAATGCGAGTAGCGCCGGAAAAAGGGTTGCAATAATAGCACCGATATTCGGTATGTAATTCAAGAAAAAAATCAATAACGCCCAAAACTCAGCAAAATCAAGGCCAATCCACGCCATAATGCCCCAACTTGCTGTGGCAGTCAAAAGCCCCATCAAGG
>JAHZKF010000062.1 GCA_022600575.1 Gammaproteobacteria bacterium
TCAAGGATGAGTTATTTCAGTACTTACTGTATTATAATCAAATGAGGCCCCACCAAGGAATTAATGGTGAGACCCCTCAAAGTTTTGCAAAGTCCTGTCAACGAATTATGTAACCTATACAATTGCGAGCGTAGCGAAGCAATGACGGCAAAAAAAAGGCTCCAATTAAAAGCAACCTTAAAAATAACAGCATCTAAAAAAGTGACCATCCCTCAGGTATAAAGCAGGGCACGTAGGCTGGCGCTTTCGAGGAGCTCTGTCAGCTCGCAAAAACAACTGTCTCTTACACAGTTGCGTCAACTTCCTGCAACAACCCAACCACTTCTAAGCATTTCAGCATCATTTACTGCTTCAGTAATCGTGGCTTGTACGACTCTAAGCTGTGCCTCCGTTGCATTCCGTGTGTTTTGACATGCTGCTTGCCCTGTTACAGAAACCGCCTCTTCAAGTGCCGCATCTTCATTTATCAGTCGACGCGTCAAGTGTAAATATTCAAATGCTGCCGATACACTTGGGTCAGCTTTTTTTACATTATTACGAAGCGCTTTCCAAGCGTTACGAGACAGCTCTGTTAAAACAGCAGGCGAAACGGATAAAACAGAAGAAACATCATGTTGAATCAGCGCACAAACACAAGCTACATTCCGAGATTGTAATGCACGCTCTAGCAACAATACAGGCTCAGGTTCATTTTTAAACTGTACTGGCACAGACAAATCAAACTGCTTTTGTTGAAGTGCCCAAGCAAAGGCATCATTTGAATTGCTGTGCATTAAATAAGCCAAAGTATCACAGGTAATCAGGGGAACCTGTGCTTGATATGCTTCGGCTTGGTAAACAGCCACATTTCCTTGAACGAGCGCTCCCAAAAAGGTAGCGCCTAGCTTCTGTGGTGGTGCTGATACTTTTGACTCTTCTTCGGGTATTTTTGACTCTTCTAATACTGTACTGCCACCGCCAAACCAACCATACAAACTAAACATAATCTACCGCCATAATTTCATATTCAACCAATCCACCTGGGGTATCCACCACAACCACATCATCAAGTTCTTTACCAATCAATGCTCGACCAATGGGAGAAGTATATGAAATTTTATTCAGTTTAATATCAGCCTCATCTTCACCAACGATTTGATACGTAATATCCGTTTCATCTTGAAGGTGGTGAACCGTCACTGTTGTTCCAAACACCACTTTGCCTTGATTAGGAATACTGGTGACATCAATCACTTGAACGCGCGACAATTTAGCTTCTAAGTCTTGAATGCGGCCTTCCGTAAAACTTTGTTGTTCACGTGCTGCATGATATTCCGCATTCTCTTTCAAATCACCATGCGCACGCGCCGTCGCAATAGCTTCAATAATTTCTGGACGCACTTTAGATTTTAAACGTGTTAACTCGTCCGTTAATACTTGTGCCCCTGTAGGCGTCATTGGATGTTTTTCCATTATTTTTTACCTCGTTTGTAAATCTTGTAATCGTGTTACCGTTTCTCTGTCTTCATATTTCATTGCTAAGCAGGCTGCTTCAGCCCCTGCAAGGGTCGTGGTATAACTCACATTATGTTGCAATGCACTCCTGCGAATTTCAAACGAATCAGCAGTTGCTTGTTTACCCTCTGTTGTGTTCACAATAAAGTCAATCTCATCGTTTTTAATGTAATCCACCACATGCGGGCGGCCTTCAGCTACTTTAAGTACCCGGCGGCAATCCAAACCTGCAGCTTGTAACACCAGAGCAGTCCCTCGTGTCGCCAATAACTCAAACCCTAAAGCGATTAATTGCTTTGCAATTTCACCGACACGGGTTTTATCTGCATCACGCACAGATAAAAAGGCTTTCCTGCGCCGAACAATATTGGCACTTGCTCCTAATTGTGCTTTTGCAAACGCTTGACCAAAACGCTTAGCAACCCCCATTACCTCTCCGGTCGATTTCATTTCGGGGCCAAGAATCGAATCAACACCCGCAAATTTAATAAACGGAAAAACCGGAAGCTTCACAGCATAAAATAAAGGGACCCTCTCTTGCAAGGATAAACCCTGATCAACCAAGCGTTGCCCTACTTTACAACGTGCTGCAAGCTTTGCCAACAGTAAACCGGTTGCTTTTGAAACAAACGGCACGGTTCGTGATGCGCGTGGGTTGACTTCAAGCACATACACGTCATCGCCCTGAATGGCGAATTGCGCATTAATCAAGCCGCAAACCCCTAGTTCTAATGCCATTTTTTTGAGCTGATCCATGATGTCATGTTGCACCACAATACCCAGACTACACGGTGGCAACGTACACGCCGAATCGCCCGAGTGCACACCAGCCTGCTCAATGTGCTCCATCACACCGCCAATCAATACCGTCTCACCATCACACACCGCATCCACATCAACTTCGGTTGCATTATTTAAGAACTTATCCAGTAGCAATGGTGTTTTCTTTAAATCTATTTTTGTTTTATCTAAATACTGCTTTAAATCTTCGTCATGATACACAATTTCCATAGCACGACCACCTAACACATAAGACGGTCTAACCACTAAAGGATACCCAATTTTATCTGCTTGTTTAAACACCTCTGACGCATTTTTAGCCATAGCATTGGGGGGTTGTTGTAATCCCAGTCGCTCTACCAACTGCTGAAAACGCGCCCTGTCTTCAGCGTTATCAATTGCATCAGGTGATGTCCCTAAAATAGGCACACCTGCGGCTTCAAGCGCACGTGCTAAGTTAAGCGGCGTTTGCCCACCATAATGAACAATCACCCCCATCGGTTGTTCAACAGCAACCACTGCAAGCACATCTTCAAGTGTTACTGGCTCAAAATACAGCCTATCTGACGCATCAAAATCGGTTGAAACCGTTTCAGGGTTACAATTAAGCATAATGGTTTGATAGCCTGCCTCACGCAGTGCAAGCGCTGCATGCACACAGCAATAATCAAACTCAATCCCCTGCCCAATACGATTGGGCCCACCGCCTAAAATCATCACCTTTCGGTCAGATGTTTCAGGTCGCGCTTCACAGTGTGAGGCATAACATGAATACAAATACGCTGTCTCACTCGGAAATTCTGCTGCACACGAGTCAATCCGTCGATAAACAGGCGTCACGCCTAAGGTAAGTCTACGCTCACGAACGGCTGCCTCATCAACTGAAAAACAATCTGCAAGGTACGCATCTGAAAAACCACGTTGCTTTAAACGACGCAAACAGATTGCATCGATATCATCCAGTGTATAATTTCGAATAGATTGCTCTGCACGCACCAAATCTTCAAATTGAGCCAAAAACCAGGGGTCTATTTTAGACTCTTGATAAATTTCTTCACGGGTTAGTCCTTGTCTGAATGCATCCAAAAGCGCCCATAATCTGTCAGGTGTTGGCTCTCGCAGTTGCCCACGCAGCGATGCCATATCAGCACCCTCTTTAAACCGTGACTCAAGACCCAAATGACCTGTTTCTAAACTACGAACAGCTTTTAAAAGTGCTGACTGAAAATTAGACCCTATTGACATCACCTCGCCCACTGACTTCATTTGTGTTGACAGCGTATTTGAGGTTTGTGGAAATTTATCAAAATTAAATCGTGGGATTTTAACCACCACATAATCAAGTGTCGGCTCAAAAGAAGCCGGTGTTAAATCACCGGTAATTTCATTTTTAAGTTCGTCTAAGGTATAACCAACTGCAAGGCGCGCTGCAACTTTTGCAATCGGAAAGCCAGTTGCTTTAGAGGCCAATGCCGAGCTTCGTGAGACACGCGGATTCATCTCAACCACAAGCAAGCGCCCATCTGCAGGATTGACTGCAAATTGAACGTTAGCACCCCCTGTTTCAACACCAACTGCACGCACCACTTTAAGCGTTGCATCTCGCATGCGTTGGTATTCTTTATCGGTTAGGGTTTGTGCGGGAGCCACCGTAATCGAATCACCCGTGTGCACCCCCATCGGGTCTATATTTTCAATGGTGCAAATAATGATGCCCTGATCGTTTTTATCTCGCACCACTTCCATTTCAAATTCTTTCCAGCCAATCACAGACTCATCAAGCAGTAGTTCCCGTGTTGGTGAAAGCGCTAAACCTTGTGCGCAAATATCTTCAAACTCTTCGCGGTTATAAGCAATTCCGCCCCCTGAGCCACCCATTGTAAAAGACGGACGAATAATTGTTGGAAAACCCAATTGTGCTTGCACAGACAATGCTTCTTCAAGACTGTGAGCAATGGCCGAACGGGGCATTTCCAACCCAATGGAGTCCATCAATGCACGAAATTTTTCGCGGTCTTCCGCTTTATCAATCGCCTCGCGATTCGCACCAATGAGCTCAACGCCATGTTGTTCTAAAATACCTTCGCGCACCAAATCAAGCGTGCAATTTAACGCCGTTTGTCCACCCATGGTCGGTAATAAAGCATCTGGTTTTTCTTTTTCTATAACACGCGCAACTTCTTGCCAACGTACAGGCTCTATATACGTTGCATCAGCAAGCTCAGGATCAGTCATGATGGTCGCAGGATTCGAGTTCACTAAAATCACCCGATACCCTTCTTGTTTTAACGCACGTACAGCTTGCGTGCCTGAATAATCAAATTCACACGCCTGCCCAATAACAATCGGGCCTGCACCTAAAATGAGAATAGACTGAATATCGGTTCTTTTTGGCATGAATTCTACGCATCACCAGGATAAGGTGGCTTATTTTATCGTGTTTTTTAACCTTTGTCTTCAGAAGATATATTCAGGCCAAGGCAATGACAGCTCACCTGCCTTGGCCATGAATAACGTGCGTATATGATCACTTAACACGCCTAAATAATGGTTATACTTGTGCTTTCTGTCTCCCCTGTTGGTAAAGGTAAAGACGTACATGTGGCTTCTGGTTGATTCTCTGAACTTAATGCAGCTGAATCAAATGCACAGTTGAGTAAAGAACTGGTATAACCTGCAGGTATTCCCTGAAGACTAATCAGAAAATTTATGTTACCCGTTTCTAGTGCAGGAAGAATCGCTCTGGAAACACTATTAACCGTTTTATCAAATGTCAACGAGGAAATAGGCTCGCAGATGTATCGAGCTATGTCCTGAACCCTACACAATGAAACTTGTCCTTCATCCGGAATAAGTGCAAAATCACCTATAGTAACCGGTTTACCAGGTCTTTGACTCAGAGGCGTGCCGCGGCTAGGATCAGCTTGTCTTTGAGTACAACTATCAACGGCATCATTCTCAATGGAACACAATAAAAAACTAGGCTTTTGGGGATTAAGTTCGGATAAATTTTGAACACCCCATAATTCCGAGTTCATATTATTAAACGTTAAATGCTCTATTGACAGAATAGCCCCCGCCCCCGCTGGAAGCGAATCACAGTGATCAAAATCACCTGTCGCATCAAGTGGGCATGCTTTGATATTACCTGCATCAACTACATAAAGCGTAATACCCCCAATAGCCATCGTCATATCAGTTAAGCGAGTAAAAGTGACTGGCATTTCTCTACATGCGCTTGTGTCCGGGTTACCTGTTTCGTTCACCGGACAATTAAAAATTATATTAGAGGGAGAACCTTCAAGAACATACATCGAGGAAGTCAACGAATTATAAGCAACCATTGTAGGATTATCAAAATCACCCGTAACAGCTGTAGCACGCAGCGCTTCATCAACTGGTTGAGACATACTGTAAACTTTTCCCTGGGCTGTATCTGTCATAACAACTCTTGGGTTAGTCTTAACCCATTCACGCTCACAAGTTATACCCAAACCAAGACAGTTTTCAACATAAAGCCATTGAACCGGACCAAAAAAAGTAACGCCAACAGGTGTATGACCATATCTTCTAACATCGCAGCGTTCCGGATTCGTATCGCAAGCACTAAAAGAAGTCATGGCGTATGCACCGGGAGAGAAAAAAGGGGAACCTGAAGAAAGTGAACGGGTCACTCTTCTCTCCCCAAAGGTCGTTAACTCGCCATAACGGGCACCATTCAAAATACGAAAAGTGGCATTTAGGTAGTTTTTGCCATAGCCAACTCTATCATTCAGCCTAACTTCAACCGCACCAAAGTTTGCTCTAACTTCAAACAGGTCTCCAGCTAACGCAGGCGTTGAAAAAGAAAACATCAAACATAAAATTGATAAACCAAAAGAAACTGCGCGCTTCACAAGACCATCCATTGTCTTACTCCCTACTTACGTTATTGAAAACATACTGAGGTTAATAACCTACACTAAAAAATAAACGTAAGAAAGAAGCTAAATTTTCAGGATATCAACAGCTCAATGAACACGCTCGTACATCATTATTGACCAAATTTTTTAATGATGAAGGTTTGGTGGCAAGTCAAAAAATGCCTTTGCTCACACCTTGCCCCAGCTTTAACACAGGTTTATCCCCAGAATTTGTGGATAAATAGGAAATAAAGCCTGTGTTAATCAATCCTCTTCTTGTGAATGTCCTGTTATTACTGGAAAACCTCTCGCCGTCCTTGATTTTTGCTTGTGAATAACACTTTTCCACAAGCCCGCGCTTTATCGACTGACATCAACATCTACATTCCCGTTTACAGCACCTCGTCTAACAGCACGTCCGGCAGGTGCACGTCCAACGGGTACTCGTCTTACGCCAGGCGCAACATATGTATCCGTATCATCGCCTCTATCACACTTTCCCTCTGCCCCAAAACACTGACAGGTTCCATTTTTATTTTGAGCAGTAATCCCATTACACCTGGCAGACACACCACATGCACAACTTGATTCGGCCCACTTATTACAATCACCATCACCGCCACACGACATGGCATATAAGCCCACAGAAAAAAACAGACTTGCGCCACCAAGCATCCAGTACATTTTCTTAAACATAAACGCTCCTTTGTTTAACCTTAATCGGTTGTTTGTATTCTTGTATCTTTAGCATCTTGTTTTACAGGGGCGGTTCTTTGCACACGATTTGCACCACGAATCCTAATCGAGCTAGACGATGAGCTATGACAAGCCCCTTCGGCCCCAAAACACTGACACTTACCTATTGTATTTTGGTTTGTAACACCACGACATTTAGCATGCACACCACAAACACAATTGTCCGACTCCCAACCGCTACAATCTACATCATGATTACAACTTTTTGCATACACATTAAATGAAAAAAATAAAATAAAAACACCCAACATCCAACCGCTTTTTTTTAACATAAGCTCTCCCTAGCAAAAGGCCGATTTAAATAAAACACCATTACGCAGACTTTAAATCTATAACAAAAGTATAAACGCTCATGTACAATGCGCAAACTCAAACCAAAAAAAATCAATTTAAGCAATAAAATATGTATATTCACGACATTGAAACATTTGAAGAAGCACTTAAAACAGGTACACTTCTTGCTCATTCCACACTTGACCTCAGTGAAGACGGTCTAGAAGAAGAGCATTTAGAGGAAGAAGAACGCTCTCAACCCCCGATTGAAAACAACTTAGGTGAAATCCTTAGCAATCACGGATACCCACCCGAATTAACCCTTGATTTTGGACAACGCGCTTTATCAGATGATTTTATGGTGAGCTTGATTGAAGGACTGACTTCAAGCAATGCATCAGCTGGCCTAACCCTCTGTTTTTGGGGAAATAAGAGCCTCTCTTTTAATGGCATCATGAGCCTCATTAAACTCATTACTACCCAGGACCGTCAACCTGCTTTAACCCTTCAGATATCAGGTGAAAATATAGCAGCTTATCCTGTTCTATTTACTGCATTTGTTGATGCAATCACTTATTCAGGCTGCCTGCCCTGGTTAACCATTGATTTTGACAACTCCCACATTAGCCCTGAAGATCTCACTTTTTTAGTGAATACTCTTGAACGTCAATCAGGCCCTATGGGGTTATGGATTAATATAGGTGCCAATGCTCCTCCCGCCACGCGCCATGCAATCCAACAAGCTTGTGAAAGCAACATGCGCGCTGCTGATGCATTCTTAAAAACACAACACCCCGCTGATGCTGAAGCAAGATTTACACCTGCAACCCTTGAACTTCTTACAGTAAGAACAGAAAAAAGACTTAGGTCAATTGCCGAAGGAAATCGCTATGTTACAGACATTGGAACCTTCGAGCAAAAACTTCAATCAAATGTCTTGCCTGTCGGTGCAACCCTTGATCTTAGAAAAACTCATGTAACAGAAAACGATGATTTGGGTACTCTCTTGCACCGCCATAGATACCCAGCCCATTTAACCATTGAATTTGAAAGCCAAAGCCTACCTAATGCATTTGTGGCCTCCTTCATGAATGGATTCACCACAATCAATGGCTCTGCTAACTTAACCCTCTGCTTTTGGGGTAATGCAAACCTCTCGCAAGAAGGTATACACAGTTTAATCCAAGGCCTTACTGATCAACATTTTCAACCTGGATTAACCCTTTGTATATCAGGTGAAAATCTAGAAGCCCAAAAGTTATTTAACGCCTTTATTAACGCAATCACCTCACCACAGGCCCCCCTTTGGCTAACCGTTGATTTTTCACACTCAAAAATTCACCCAACAAAAATCCATGATTTACGTGTGGCCCTTGAAAAAAAAGAACACGCACCAGGGCTATTCATTGATATCGGCCAAAATGGATCACCTAAAAGTCGCCGTATTATTCATCGGCTGTGTGAACAAACAGCAAGAGCTGGACTTGAATCTTTAAAAACCACAGACCAATTTAAAGAAGAAACACATTCGCTACTTGTAGAAAGAACAAATGATACATTAGACCAAATGGTCTTAGAAAACCGAAAACATATACATGCTACAATCCAAGAACACATTGATGCACTGAAATTATATAAACTTTCTAAAAGCAAGCGAATCAAGGCACTTCTACTTTTACAAACGCTCCTGTTAGACCCAAGCGAAAAATCACAAACAGCCTATGAGCTGATTTGTAAGTGGGAAAGCTTTCGTGAGGCGGGAGAAATATATACCCAGTTAGAGCTTATTTCATCCATTAACGAATTGTTTTCAAGCTTTCGCAGCAAAACAAACACAGAAACCACAACCCAAACACTCATTACTCAATTAAAACAAGACTATACAGATATGATCGTACATTCATTAGATGATGATGCATCACATCATGTAGAAACGTTATCAATTAGAACTGTAAATTCTGATTCGGAACGTATAACGCCTGTGTGATTTTTTGGATTAGCCTTCTCCCCAAGGGGCTACCAACTTGCAGACTTGTGTACATAGGTTAGCCCCTTGGGGAGAAGGGAGTCACAACTATACTAATACCGATAATACTCAGGTTTATAAGGCCCATCAGCTGATAAATTGAGATATGCTGCTTGCTGAGATGTGAGCGTTGTGAGCTTTGCACCAAGCTTACCCAAATGTAGCCGTGCCACTTTTTCATCTAATTTTTTAGGCAGTGTATAGACTTGATTTTCATATTTTTCAGCGTGCTGAAAAAGCTCCATTTGTGCAAGCACCTGATTAGTAAAAGATGCTGACATCACAAAGCTCGGATGACCCGTCGCACAACCTAAATTAACCAAACGTCCTTCTGCCAGTACCGTTAAACGCTTACCATCCGGAAAAATCACCTGATCAACCTGCGGTTTCACATTATCCCAGGTATATTGTCGCAAACTTGCAATATCAATTTCAGAATCAAAATGTCCAATGTTGCATAATATGGCCTGATTCTTCATTTGTTCCATATGCGTATGGGTTACGACATGATAATTACCTGTTGCAGTCACTAAAATATCAACCTCACCTGCAACATCATCAAGCTTTACCACACGATAGCCTTCCATTGCGGCTTGTAGCGCACAAATAGGATCAATCTCGGCAATTAAAACCGTTGCGCCCTGGCCCCGTAGGGCTTGCGCACAGCCTTTACCCACATCACCATACCCTAAAATTAACGCAACTTTACCCGCAATCATGACATCCGTTGCACGTTTAATACCATCTAGAAGAGACTCGCGACAACCATATAAATTATCAAACTTAGATTTAGTCACTGAATCATTCACATTCATGGCAGGCATGCCAAGCGTGCCTTTTTTTGCCATTTCATATAATCGCGCAACCCCTGTTGTGGTTTCTTCGGAAAGACCACGAATGTTAGGTAGCAACTCGGGATAATCTGTATGCACTAAAGCAGTTAAATCACCCCCATCATCTAACAAGACATTAGGCAGCCAACCATCAGGACCTTTAATGGTTTGATGAACACACCAGGTATATTCTGCTTCGGTTTCACCTTTCCAGGCAAAAATAGGTATGCCTGCAGCTGCCATTGCAGCGGCTGCATGATCTTGTGTTGAAAAAATATTACAAGATGACCATCTAACTTCAGCACCCAATGCACACAAAGTCTCGATTAAAACAGCGGTTTGGATGGTCATGTGCAGGCAACCCACAATACGGGCACCTTTTAGGGGCTTTGATGCGCCAAACTCAGTGCGAAGCGCCATGAGACCTGGCATTTCGGTCTCAGCAATTGAAATTTCTTTTCGCCCCCATTCAGCAAGGCTTAAATCAGCTACACGGTAATCCGTTATTTTATCGCTCACTCCCTGCATGCTCATTCTCCTTAATCAAGCCCGATACAGCTGCACGTAATGTCTCTACTTTATCTACACGCTCCCAAGGAAAGATATCGCGCCCATAATGACCCAGTGTTGCAGTCTGTCGATAAATGGGTCGCAACAAATCATGTTCTTCAATAATCCCTGCAGGCGTTAAATCAAAATGTGTTTTTATCAGTTCAAGCATAACACCTGGCTCAACCCGACCTGTACCAAAGGTTTCAACAAAAATAGACGTCGGTTCAACCACACCAATAGCATAAGATATTTGTACTTCACATTTATCTGCAATCCCTGCGGCCACCAAATTTTTAGCCACATAACGTGCCGCATAAGCACCTGAGCGATCAACTTTTGAAGGATCTTTTCCCGAGAAACATCCGCCCCCATGACGCGCCATCCCACCATAAGTATCTACAATAATTTTACGCCCCGTAAGCCCACAATCACCCAGCGGCCCACCAATCACAAAGCGTCCCGTCGGATTAATCAAAAAACGTGTGTCAGATGTTATCCAATGACTTGGCAACACGGGTCGAATAATATGCTCATCTACTTTTGAAATCAGCTCTGCTTGTGTTACTTCAGGCGCATGTTGTGTTGATAATACAACGGTATCAACCGCAACTGGTTTACCATTTTGGTAACGTAGTGTTAATTGGCACTTTGCATCGGGTCTTAACCAAGGCAACTCACCACTTTTTCGAAGTTCCGCTTGGCGTGCCATTAAAAGATGTGAATAAGCAATGGGAGCTGGCATGAACACATCAGTTTCATTCGAGGCATAGCCAAACATTAATCCTTGATCACCAGCACCTAAAATGGATGCATCAGCTTGATCAACACCCTGTGCAATATCAGGTGACTGTTTTCCAATCGCTGAAAGTACCGCACACGATTCCCAATCAAATCCCATAGCAGAGCTGTTATAACCAATATCTCGAATCACGCCACGCGCAAGTTCTTCAATATCAACCCAAGCTTTTGTTGATATTTCCCCCCCCACAAGGACCATACCGGTTTTAACAAATGTCTCACATGCAACGCGCGCGCGCTTATCTTGCGTTAAAATTGCGTCTAACACTGCATCTGAAATTTGATCAGCTATTTTATCAGGATGGCCTTCTGAAACAGACTCAGAAGTAAAAACATGGTCGAAATTCACTGTATTGTATTCCTGTTTAATCATGCATTAATTGAATAAATTGATCGAAAATACAAGCAGCATCATGTGGCCCGGGTCCTGCTTCTGGATGTCCTTGAAACCCAAAGGCTGGTCGGCTCTCATGAATAATACCTTGTAAACTTTTATCGAACAAGGAACGATGTGTCACATGTAAACACTCAGGCAATGAGGCTTCATCAATTGCAAACCCATGGTTTTGACTGGTAATTAAAACACGATGAGGTTCTTTAATTTGGAAAACGGGATGATTTGAACCATGATGCCCAAACTTCATTTTGATTGCCTGCGCACCACAAGCCAAAGCCAAAATTTGAAACCCAAGGCAAATACCAAACACAGGTATATTCTGTTTCAATAAATCACGTGTTGCTTTTATCGCATAATCACAAGCTGCTGGATCTCCTGGGCCATTCGACAATAAAACACCATGCGGATTCATGGCGATAACATCTTCAGCCGAGGTTTCCGCTGGAACCAACGTTAAATAACACCCTTTATCACGTAATCGACGTAAAATACTGTGTTTTACGCCAAAGTCATACACCACCACGTGCAGGCGCTCAGGCTCTGAGTCTGATGCCCACGCTCCTCGTCCTGCATGCCAACGTTCAATCGTTTTTCGAGAAACCACTCGCGCCAAATCAACACCTGAAAGTCCAGGATACGCCTTGGCTCGTTCTATTGCATGTTCAATATTATCAATATCTGTTGTGATACACGCCGAAATCGCACCTTTATCTCGTAAATAATGCGTCAGAGCACGTGTATCAATCCCTGCTATCGCAACCACACGATGTTTTCTTAAAAAATCAGGCAAGCTGAGCTCAGAACGATAATTGCTCGCAATAGAAATGTCATTTTGAAGAATTAAACCGTGAGCCCACACACGAGAAGACTCCATATCATCTTGATTACAACCCGTGTTGCCCACATGTGCTGTTGTTAACATCACCAACTGATGCGCATACGACGCATCGGTTAAAATTTCTTGATAACCTGTCATGCCGGTATTAAACACAAGTTCACCAGCTGAGCTCCCGTGTGCACCAACAGAAATACCCTCAAA
>JAHZKF010000063.1 GCA_022600575.1 Gammaproteobacteria bacterium
TCGATAGGATTGGTGGCGTTATTAACAGCGTTGATTATGCTTGATATTGCCGTCTTTTTCACGTTAAAGACTTATTTTTTAACGAAAATAACGGCGTTTATTTTAGCAGGTGCAAACGGACTGCTTTTTTTGATATTTATTTTGTTCTCAAAAAGAAATAAACATCAAAAAGAGGTCGAAGCTTTAAAAGATATTCGAAATTTTGCCAAAGAAGAGGTCACGAAAGACTTGAAAGTTGTTAAGGATGAAGTGGTTGAAATAGGGCATTCAGTCGGGCATGTTGTACATGATGTTTCTTCTGTTTTGAGCGGAGAAGCCTTTGGCTTAGCCCGGATATTGCCCATCTTGCATCAGTTTTTGAAAAGTAAGTAAAAGATTATTTTGCGCTTATCCTGTAGGGTTACTTGATATGTCTCCTGGTGGTTTGGGCCGTGGAGACAAGCTATCACTGTCTGTTGGTTTTATATTACCCACTTGTTCTCTGTATTCAGCGGCAGTGCCTTTCTTAGTGATGAATTGATGGGCAGTGCTAATTTGTGGGTAAATCCGACTTGCACGTTCAATTAATGGCCCAATGGTTGAGTCTGTTAAACTTCGAGGGTTTTTTTCCATAGCCGTTTTAAGTTTTGAAAAGAGCCGTGCTGTCGGGTAGCTTAAAAAATTTTTTAGTGCAACGCGTACCTCGCCGTGTCGAACAGTCATTTGTTTACAGTCATCAATGAGCTCTTTAATGGTTGTGGATTGAAAAGAGAAATTAACAGTGCCTTTATTGGTCTCTCCTTGGCGTCGCAACAGTTCATTGCGCTCTATTTCAAGTTTTGGAAGTTGTTCTGTTATATTCTCAAGGCGTCTTTCAACCTCATGAACCTGTTGTATTAATTGCCCTGTTGTTGCCATTTCTTCAGGGGTTACTTCTTCATGAGGTAAGTCTTCTTCTAATAGTTGATTGCGCTCATCATTTAAAATGGAAATAGCCTGATGAAGTCTGGGGAACCAAGCATAACCACCAAAAACTTGATGCGCTAACGGGGTGTCCATTCCTGCTTTAAATGCAGCTGCAGCTTTTTTTACGTCCGTCATGGTCTCGAATGGCGCGATATTATAGGCATCCACTAAAGGGCTATAAATTGCAAGAGCAGCCTCTTTTTCGGCGCCAGCCTTCCTGTTTATTTCTTGTTTAAATTGTTCTAATGTCATATCAACTCGTTCCATGACTGCATTAAAAAAAATAGTTTCATTGGGTACCATCGCGGAAATAGTTCGACTAATTTGTTCTTCGTTATCTTGATAAAATCTTTCTCTAATGGCAGGTAGTGCCGTGAGCTTTTCACACGCTTCGGTCCATGTTCCTGCTCCTAGCTCTTCCCTAAACAGTTGTAACTTTCTAAAAGTAAGAGGTTGTTTTAAAATGGTTTTATTGTTTGTGTATTCGCCGAGTATGTTGTAAAAAGCTTCAACGTCTGCTTGATAATGACGCACCAAAAAAATGGCATTAAAGTCATGTTTTTTAACATCAAGTGCTTTAAAAAAATGTTCAAGTGGTTCGACCACATCTCTTGGGAGGTCTTGTTTAATCGCTTCAATTTTTTTCTGAGTTTTTAGAATGCAAACCTGAATGACACTGACTTCCTCTTCTGGCATATTAGATGCGAGTGCCAATTTTTGGAGTGAAAACAAAATACGATAAGCTGTTTCTAAAGCGCTTGTATTGTTATCTATTCTTGATTCATAAGCGTGAGCTTTTTCCTGATGAGCCTCAATAAATGCGGTAAGCTCTCTTTTTTCTGCTTTTAACTTTTCAATGCGTTCTGTTTTTTTAGTCATGTCTTTTGATAATAAGCCAGCCATATGAGCAGTATCTATTGTTAAAAGCTCCTCTTCAGGCAATAAATGACTTACTTCAGCATAAATATCTCCTACGTCGTGTAATAGTTTGATTAAATCAACGTTGGTTAATGCTGCTTGGCCTATTTTTGAGTTTAAAATATTTTTTAAATGATCTAAGGTGTGTTCTGCCGGAAATTTTAGGAACTTTAAGAGTGCTTGTTTGACTTGATTTGAAGCCTGCGTTTCAACTAGGGTACCTAAATGACTTTCAGGTTGACATCGTTCGACAAATGCCTTGATTGTGGCTTCAAGGTCAAAAGCTAATGTGTCGGTTAACGCATTGATTGCTGCTTCTATTGTCTCTAACTTATCATATCGATTTAATTTGTCGCCCAAGCGTGTGGAGGCCGTTTTTGCATTTTCAACTGCGCGTTTTGTTGCTTCGAGTTCTTCTGATATTTCCTGCATTAATTCATCAAAGGCTTCTTTCTTTTCTTTAAACAGTGCTTTTGCTTGTTGCTTCGTACTGGGTTTATTAAAAATAAAGCCAAAGACTTTGTCTAGGAATCGAACAATCCAATGTCTTAGTTTTAAGCGTTTAACATTTTCTTTGCTTTCTTCCACTTCTGCTTTGAGTATGCTTAGCAATCCCAGTTGGATATGATTCACGGTGATGTCTTCGCCATCGAAGTTAACCGCGTTTTCGGCGAAGTTTTTTGCACGTTCCAAGTCACGCTGATTCACTTGCTGTTCTGCCAATAGCTTTGAGTTGGCAAGAATGGCTTGTAGTAGTGTCTGAACTTCTTCCCGCTCGTCATGTTTTTTAGCCAGAAATCGCTCTCGTTGTCCCTTTTTCTTTTCGTACTCAGAGAGAATGATGGCACCATGTGAGATAGCGTCATCAACTACCTCGGCTGCTGCATACGCCATTTTTCCTTCGCTGATTCCTTGTTCAAGCGTTTCACAGAGTTTTTCTTGGACGGCAATGCGTGTATTTAATGTTTCTTCTTGCTCAACTGCATTTTCTAAGCTGTCTTTGAGCGAGTGTAATTCAGATTCGGCCTCATCTAGTGCACTTTGGGCCAGTTCTTTTAATCGTACGGCTTCAGCGTATTTTTTTGCGTTAGTCATTCGAGCAATGAGTTTAAAGTCTTCTAAATACCTTGTTGCGTTGTCTAATAGAGTTTGTTTAAGTTTGACATCCGCTTCTGCTACCGGGAGCACCTTTAAATCATCTTCTATTGAAGCAAGCTCAACGCGCAGTGCTGCTAAATTGCTCCGCGCTTTTTGCAAGTCGGTTGAGATGTTTGCGTCAATAACATTAGGTTGCGTCTTGTGCGCATCAGTAGATTCTGCCGTGTTGGTTGGTTGTGACTGAGCATTCAATTTGTCATTATTTTGGAAGTCATCCGAAGCCATCTTAAAGCCTTAAAAATAAACAAAAAGCATAATATTTGTATAGTATATTTTATGCTGATTTTCAAATTTATACAGGCTTTTCTGCACTGGGTGAAGCATTTGGTTTCAGGTAATCAGCGATTTCTTCAGAAACATTTTCTAAGTCTAATATGGCATCTTTTAATGCTTTAGGCGTATCGGGTCCTTTAAAAAACTGTTGCTCATGACTTTCTTTTTTAAGTCCGGAAATCAAAAAACTGAGTGCTGCTCGAATGACTTTTTCAACGAAAAAAAGCGCATAACTCACTTGATCAGAGCGTTTATGGCAATCTTTCCAAGTGGTGTAAGGTATTTCTCTTGGGGCATTCATTTCAGATAGTATATTAGCTAAGTTGCCCATTGATTTATCAATAAGCTCTCTATTAGAAGATTTTAGCCAATCCGGTAAATCCGGTGCATCTTTTAATGCTTCTATTCCTCGTGAACATGCGTACCCCACGGTTTCAAATCCCTGATGATATATTTTTTTTTGTCCTTTATTCTCGCTTAAAATCGTTTGTAGTTGCAGTAGCGCTTTTTCAGCGCTTAGAAGCAGGTTCTCTTCTCTGATTGGATTTACATCCATAACGACACCTATTTAAAGTATTGATATTTAGCTTGATTATAGGATATTTTTGTTAGGACGTATTGCTAATTGTTCGAAAAGCCTCGTTATAGGCTACTTCTCTCCCTACGTACCCTGCTTTATACCTGAGAGATGATCAGAAAATAAGGAGTTAACTTTTTTGAACAGTGGGGTCGGAGGTGTTTTCTAAATCATATTCGCTTTAAACCCAAGTAACGTATGTTCATGCGTCATAGCTAAAAAATGAAAAACACCTCCGACCCCATGGGTCCATGGGTCCTAAATTTTCTGAGTTTACTGAAGGGATTTTAAAATTTTTTGAAAACATCGAACTTTATAAAAACACCATGCTTTCGAGAATCACGGATAATTTTCAACGCTTGGTATTTACTTGAACAATTTATAGGGCATACCCCCTCTCCCTCAGCGGTAAA
>JAHZKF010000064.1 GCA_022600575.1 Gammaproteobacteria bacterium
AAAGATAATCAACGAACGGCGAAATTAGAAGCATGTGGTTTTCGAGTACTTCGATTTTGGAATCACGAGGTTTTACAATCTACAGAAGCTGTTTTAGCAAGCATTCATAAGGCCCTCTCCCCAACCCTCTCCCTGCCATAAACTCAGTGTTTTAGTGTGTTTACCGCTGAGGGAGAGGGGGTATTCTCAGGGCTTAAAGCATTCTCAAACTCGCAACTTCATTGGCAATGGGTATATACTTGTATATGTTTTGTATTATTGATAAGCATCAGCATTTATTTTAATGCTCCCTTGATAAAAATCGTAAACTACGAAATACTTTACAAGTCAATGTATGTTTCGTATTTACTTTATTTATGGCTCTAGAATTAGATTAATTATATCCTCAAAAGAATCAATTAAACTTCAAAGAAAAGGGTATTCAATGATGCGTATTTTTAAAAAAAGTCTTGCTTTGTTTAGTCTGCTTCTTGCCAGCAATTGTTTTTCTGCAGCAGATGCATATAAAGTTATTGACCATAAAGATAGTTTATTAACAAGACAAGTTAAATGGTTTTTTGCTGTTGGAAATTTTAACGAACGCAATACAGGAAAGTCAGTTGTAATGATTGGTGACTCTCTTACAGCGGGAGTTAACTGGGAAAAACTTCTTGATGAAACAGGTATTGCTAACGCTGGAATTGGAATGGACACGTCATCTCTAGTATTAGAACGGATTGACGTCATTTTAAGTATAAAACCTAAGCTTGCTTTTTTAATGATTGGAATTAACGATTTCTATCGAGATGCATCAGTTGATACAGTATTTGAAAATATAAATATGATCATAAATCGACTTCAAGAATCTGGAGTAAAAGTTATTCTTCTATCTACGCTTCATTGCAATAAAGATAAATCAAGTGGTTTATGCCATACAAGCAATATTGTCAATGATAAAATAAAAGATTTGAATCTTGCGTTGCAAAGACTAAATACAAAATTTATTGATTTAAATGCCGTTCTTTCAATTGATAACGAGTTAGATGGTAATTATACCGCAGATGGTATTCATCTTACTCAACATGGGTATCATGTTATTCGACCTTATATTAAGTATGCGTTATATGAAAATGCCAATAGATAACTGAGAAAGAATGGTATGATAAAGATACATTACATCTGAAAGTACGCGCGGTAATATACGAAAAATAGCGAATAGTCGAGAAGGCCTTGAGATGATGAAGTCGGTGTTATTTCAATAAAATAAAGAAGTTACGTACCATTGAGAACTATTTAAGGTAGCTCAATGGTACCGAGGGTGGGAATCGAACCCACACGATGTCACCATCACCGGATTTTGAATCCGGCGCGTCTACCAATTCCGCCACCCCGGCTTGAGGTAAGCATTATAACAAAGCAAATCAGATAAACAATGGGGTTTTAGTTTATTTTTGTCTTGACATGCTTTTAGTAATCAATATAGGCTGGATGCGGACTTTAATATTCTTGATTTTCGTTGGAGGGACCCAATGTTAAAAAAACATGCGTTTTCACTGCTAGGTGGTTTATTATCATTCGCCTCGTTCGCAGGCACCATGGGTATTATGCCTCCACCACCGATGCCTTTAATTGAAACGCATCCTTGGTCTGTGACCGCAAGTTTGGGCTATACCAGTTATGAATATGGAACAGCTGGCACAGGACAAACGCCTCTTGGGCGTCTTGCGATTGGTAAAGCATTTTGTGACATAGGTCAGTCATCTGTTGGTGCAGAGCTAGGGGTTCAAAATGGCAATAGCATGCGTTTGTTTATTCCTCAAGCCACGTTAGATTTATTGGGCGGATTGCCTGTTACGGCAACCATTACACCGATGCTTGATTTACTCGGAACGCTTAAAGTCGCATTTGCCTCTAATTCACCCGTGTTTGGTGAGGTCAAAGGCGGTCTTGCTTATCGTAGACTTTATGTGCTTGATAGAGCGACTATTAATAATAAATATCAGTTTGCAGGTGAGTTTCAGGCAGGTGTTGGTGTACCTGTAGCTGATTCTTCAACGTTAACTTTGTTATATCAAGGTATATGGGGTGGTAATTTAACCTATACTGCGAATGCTGCTTCAGGCACAGGAAATATTGCCAACATACCTATTCAAAATGGGATTCTTTTGAGCTTAAATATCACACTTTAATTAAGCATATGCTGTTACAGAAATAAGGACGTTGTGATGCATATAAAAAATAAGAAAACATTATTACCTATGGTTTTTTGTGTTTTGTTTGCAGGACATGGTTATGCGGACGGTCATACGAATCGTAATCCTGCAACCATTGGGTTTGTTGAAGATGCGATTGAAGTGGCAGGTATAAAAAATGCATATTCAGCAGGTACAGCCATTAGTATTGTGAATCGAGTCATTAGTGGTGCTTATACAGGAGGAACAGGCATTCGTGTGGATGGCTCTGTTATTACGGCAACAAATGCCACAGAAGAATACACAGGTACAGGAGCCATTAATGTAACAAATGAAGTGATTAGTGCACGTTTCACAGGAACCAACGGTATTTATGTACCAGTAGATGGTAGTGGCGATAATACCGGAAACATCCAGGGTCCTTTAGCAGGTACAGGGCTTACCATGACAACGTCTACAAGTGGTCCAGGTACACTTAATTTAGATACGGTTTATGCAGCAGGCACAGGTATTACGTTTACCTCTGCATCGGGTACTACCACTATTTCTGCCAAACCACGGGTTAAGGTGGGGGATGTTACGGATGGAGATGGGAACGGGCTAGGTGGTGTGGTGGTTTACGTGAACAACCCAGATAGCAATGGTTATGGGACCAGTGGGTTATTGATGTCAATGAAGGCAATCCTCTCTAATTCAGGCAGTGCAAAAATGGAGTTTGCAGGTACCAATGTATTTGCTTGGGGAAATGGCGTAGGATCCGGTGCAATTAATACACCGAACATTATTGCAACTGTCAGGGCTGCTAATGTGGGCTCTACGTTTGCAGCGATATCTGCGGCAGCTTTTTCTGTACATGCCGATGGGGTAGATACGACAGATTGTATTATACCAACGTCAACAGGAAGCATTCCTATTCCTAGCACGACTTGTTATGGCGGGTGGTATCTTCCTTCTGCTGCTGAAATGCAGCTTATTTCTAATAATAACGGGGTAGATAATTTTCAAACCATTAGTAATGCCATTAATGCTGTATCAGGCAGCGATCCATTAGAAACAGATGATCGTTATTGGTCATCAACCACAGATTTTGATGATAATGGTAAAGCATATTATATAGAGATTAATATGGGCACTGGTGCGACTAAGGATGCCGATACTCATTATTATGTGCGTGCGTTTCGACAGTTCTAAAACAGTAGTGCTTTTAAAAACCCGCGAAATGCGGGTTTTTTTATGTTTGCTATCGTGTGATATAATGCTCGGTTTTTTATCAAAGAGTCAGTGATGTTATTAACCCAATTTTTACCCTTAGTCGCAAGTTATACTGGGATGCCATGGTCTGAAAAAAAAGAGCGTTTAAAAGCACATTTGCTTTATGTTCAGGAAATGTACGTAAGGGGAGCGATTGATAAACGTGGCTACTTTGATAGAACAATCGGAACAGGGGATATTTCTTTTTTCTTTTTAAAACATGAGAACTGGAATATATCAGCACTTTATTTTGAGCTATTACGGGAAGCTCTAAGTGCGGGTTATCTGAGTGCAACACATATAGATATGTTTTTTAATTCTTCTAATAAAACAAGGCTGCCTGTATTAGAATGTTTACTGACACCCACGACGCCAAAACATGCTTTTAGCTATTGTCTTAGTTTTTTGAATGAAGCATTTGAAAATTATTGGATTTCGGAAGATGTTTATTTTGAGCAACTATTAGGGGGGATAGAGAGAAATCGCTTTTTATTTGAAAGATTTGCGTTTTTGAGACATCCTGAAGATGCAGGCAACTTTAGTTTGTATCTCTCAACGTTGGATAGTCCATATGTTGCGAATCGATTAGCACAAGGTCAATATATCACCTCACTCGAGCAAAAGGATGTGAATGGTCTGACGGTGATGCATCAGATGGTTGATGCACCTCATACCGGTATTGCCGTCAATTTTTTAAGATGGGTTAGAAGAAACACACTTCATCTTTTACCTGTAGAACAGCAACGGCTCTTATCATTAGAAAGTGATAGAGATGGTTGTGTGCCGATGCGTCATCAAGGACGGTTTGATGTTCGGCTAGTCAACGATATGCTTGATGAAATGCGATGTATATCGGAGCATGAAATAGCAGAAGAAAAGGCAGCTGTTCGTTTGGTTGTGAATATGGATAAGGCCGACTTATCGAGGTTAATTACGACAAAAGGATTTTTCGCAACGATAGACGAGGCGATTGAACTCAGTAAAGAAGAAACACCAACATCTAATACACCGACGACAGTGAGTCGGCTGCCTGCCTGGTCTCCGGTCCAGTTTGCATGACGAGATAAGTGAGTTTGCCACGCTAGGCTCGTTACGACGGCATTTTGTGTCCTATTTGAATAAAATCAAGTTCATCACCTCATACAGTTATCCACACATTCCGTGGATAACTATGTGAGTTATTCGGGAGTTGTTGGTATAACCCATATAGCGCTATCTTATTCGTGTGATTTTCACTACAATTCTATTTTTAATCGCACAACTTAGGTCTTGCTCGACCATGTTTAAGCCATTGGCACTTTATGTCGGACTTCGCTACATGCGGGCCCGAAAAAAAACACATTTTGTATCGTTTATTTCATTTACTTCAATGCTTGGTATTGGCATGGGAGTAATGGTTTTAATCACGGTTTTGTCGGTGATGAACGGGTTTGATGAAGAAATTCATAAACGATTTTTTAGTATGGCGCCTGAAATTACAATAACGGGTGCAGATGGTACATTGCATGATTGGCAAGCCATTCAAAAACAAGTAGCAGCCGAGCCAGGGGTTTTAGGTGTTGCCCCATTTGTAGCTGAACAAGGGCTCATTACTTATGATGGCCAGGTGTCTCCTGTGATGTTGGCGGGCGTATTACCTAATCAAGAAAAAAGTGTAACGCATCTAGAAGATAAAATACTTTTGGGCGATCTTGATAAATTGCCACATTTTGGAACGGTGCTTGGGCGTGAGCTTGCAGAAATGTTAGGCGTGATGGTGGGAGACAAAGTCACCGTCATGATTCCTAAAGCAACTGTTAGCATTACGGGCATGGAGCCTCGTTTTAAACGGTTTACAGTGGTTGGTATTTTTTCAGCAGGGGCAGGGTTTAACTTTGATAACAAGCTTGCCTTTATCGATTTACAAGATGCTCAAAAGCTGATGCAATTGGGTGATGAAATCTCTGGGCTTAAATTAAGAATTAATCATGTGTACGATGCACCAATGCTTTCCGAAGTGATTTCAAAAAACCTTGGAGAGGGGTATCACGTTGGAAATTGGACTGAGCAGTTTGGTGATTTTTTCCAGATGGTTAAAATGGAAAAAAGCATGATGTTTTTAATCTTATTATTGATTATTGTGGTTGCTGCATTTAACTTAGTATCATCATTGGTGATGCTTGTGAATGATAAACAGTCAGATATTGCGATTTTAAGAACCATGGGTGCAACCCCTCGGTTTATTTTAAGTGTATTTGTGGTGCAAGGCATGCTCGTTGGGCTTTTAGGGACTGTCATCGGATTAGGAGCAGGTCTTTTGTTAGCTTACAACGTAGGGGATGTATTGGATATCATACAGAACTTTTTTGGTGTACAGCTATTAGCTTCTAACGTTTATTGGACAGACTATCTTCCTTCAAAAATTTTATGTTCTGATGTGGTTCAAGTATCGTGCATGGCATTATTAATGAGTTTTATTGCAACACTCTACCCAGCCTTTCGCGCATCTAAAACTGTGATTACAGAGGCGTTGCATTATGAGTGAGCACTTAATTGAATGTTGTGATTTAACCAAGTCTTATCATGATGGTGAGGCAGATGTGCTGGTATTAAAAGCACTTAATTTAGTCATAAAAGCAGGTGAATGTTTGGCTATTGTCGGGCCTTCTGGGGCGGGCAAGAGCACCTTATTGCATTTATTGGGTGGTTTAGATAAACCAACAGCAGGTACGGTCTCAGTACAGGGGCAAAATTGGCAAACGTTATCTGAGAAAGCGCGATGTGGATTGCGTAATCAAAATATTGGTTTTGTGTATCAATTTCATCATTTGTTGCCTGAATTTTCAGCGCTTGAAAACGTTGCAATGCCGCTTTTGCTTGCAGGACGAGACAAAGAAGAAGCTGTGTTTGAAGCAGAAAAAATGCTAACAGAGGTAGGGCTTGCCGCGCGCTTTCACCATAAACCGGCGCAATTGTCAGGGGGGGAGCGACAACGTGTTGCAATTGCACGTGCTTTAGTGCCGCGCCCTATGTGTGTGTTGGCTGATGAACCAACGGGTAATTTAGACCGTGCAACAGCAACGCAAGTATTTGATATTATGCTTGAATTAAATGCTTCGCGTAACACGGCTTTGGTGGTGGTAACCCACGACCAAGTGTTAGCAGAAAAACTTGGAAACGTATTAATCCTTGAAGAGAGTCGATTTTAAATTTAAATTGCGTTAAAGTGCGTACCACATGACATTAAGGTTATTCTGATTATGTTTAGAAAACTACGAGGTGTTTTTTCAAATGATTTGTCGATTGATTTAGGAACGGCAAATACACTTATTTATGTGCGTGATAATGGCATTGTCTTAAACGAGCCTTCAGTTGTGGCATTGCGCAACGAATCAGGCCAAAAACGGGTAGCAGCTGTAGGGATTGAAGCTAAGCGTATGCTTGGACGAACACCTGGCAATATTAATGCGATTCGGCCCATGAAAGATGGTGTTATTGCTGATTTTTTTGTAACCGAAAAGATGTTGCAGCACTTTATTCATAAAGTTCATGAAAATCGTTTTTTAAAGCCAAGCCCTCGCGTTTTGGTCTGTGTGCCTTGTGGGTCAACGCAGGTAGAGCGGCGTGCGATTCGTGAGTCTGCTATGGGAGCAGGTGCTCGAGAAGTCTTTTTAATCGAAGAGCCAATGGCAGCAGCACTTGGTTCTGGTATGCCGGTTGAAGAAGCCAGTGGCTCAATGGTGGTTGATATTGGTGGTGGAACGACAGAAGTTGCTATTATTTCACTGAGCGGTATTGTGTATCACCAATCAGTTCGGATTGGTGGTGATAAGTTTGATGACGCCATTATTTCATATGTGCGTCGTAATTATGGCACGCTCATTGGTGAGACAACGGCTGAACGGATTAAGCATGAAGTTGGCTCAGCATTTCCAAGTCGTGACTTGTTTGAAATTGAAGTGCGGGGGCGTAATTTAGCAGAAGGCGTGCCACGTAGCTTCACTTTAACCAGTGCCGAGATTTTAGAAGCGCTTCAAGAGCCTTTGTCTGGCATTGTGGGTTCGGTCCGTGCAGCCCTTGAGCTTGCTCCTCCTGAGCTTGCTGCAGATATTGCAGAGCGTGGTATGGTGTTAACCGGTGGTGGTGCTTTACTGAAAAACATGGATACTTTATTAATGGAAGAAACAGGACTGCCGGTATTGGTAGCAGAAGACCCATTGACCTGTGTTGCACGAGGTGGTGGGAAAGCATTGGAAACCATGGACTTACGCGGTGGCGATTTCCTTTCGACGGAATAAAAAGCGTAATCAGCTATTTAAAAAATCGGGACAAGGCCGTCTGTATTTTCCGTTGGCCTTGTTGCTTTCGCTGTGCCTGATGTTTGTTGATAGAGCCTATACAATTGTACCCATTCATAAAGCGTTTTCATCTGTAATTTATCCTTTTCAGTATGTTGTAGATGTACCCGGTCGCCTGGTTGCATGGAGCCGCGTTTTTTTTGGTAGTAAACAAGCATTACTCAATGAAACGCGTGCTTTGTATGCTGAGCAGTTACATTTAAAAGCTGCCTTACAGCAACTGTTAGCGGTGCAAGATGAGAATGCAGCTTTAAAATCATTACTTGCTTTATCTAAAGCCTCTAAACATCGTGTGATGGCGGCAGAGGTGTTAACGCTTGAAACGGCAAAAACACGTCAATTGATTATTATTAATAAAGGAAAACGAGATGGCGTGTTACTCGGGCAGTTGGTATTAGATGCTGAAGGTGTGACAGGGCAAGTGATTGAAGTTGGCTTGTTAACCAGTACGGTTTTACTGATTTCTGACTCGGCAAGTGCGGTGCCTGTTCGCAATCAACGGACAGGGGAAACAGCCATTCTTGCAGGAACAAATAGTCTAGAGTATTTATCCTTGATTTATTTACCTAAAACGTCTTCGGTGCTAAAAGGAGATGTTTTAGTGACTTCAGGCCTTGGGAAGCGCTATCCTGCAGGGTATCCGGTGGGTACTGTTGAAGCGGTAGGCAATCCTTTAGGCGAAGCTTTTATTCGAGTCGATGTTCGACCTTTTACACGTTATCATCGTAATCGTTTGGTTTTACTGGTTTGGCTTGATGAAAAGAGCGCAGCTCCTACAAAAAAAGTAACTGCACATCGACATGCCAAAGGAGTTGAAACATGATGCCATCGAGATGGCGTTTGAGTTTGGTTGCAGCCATCATGCTTTTATTGAGTATTATGCCATTCGGTGCGGTATTGAGTTTGTTTAGACCGTTTTGGGTATTGTTATTTGTACTTTACTTACAATACACCTTGCCGAAGCAATGTAATGTTTTATTTATTTTGTTCTTCGGATTACTTTTAGACGCTTTGAGTGCTGGTGTGATAGGGCAACATGCCTTTGCTTTATTGCTGACGGCGTGGGTGTCATTAAAACGTTCACAGCGTTTTCGTTTACTTTGGATGTCCCAGCAACTTTTTGGTATCGCAGTGCTTGCTCTGCTTTATCAGTTAGCACTGCTATCGATACAGTTTATCTTGGGTTACCCGGTTTCTGTTTTGGGTGTTTTGCTTCCGATTGTTATGACGGCGCTATGTTGGCCCTGGATGCAATATTTGGGTGACCGTATTTTTTTTACGACGGTACGTCAAGCTAATCGTAATGACGTTATATAGCATGATAAGCAACAACAGTGAATGCAGCCAGTTGATACTGAGATGACTCACAATCGGTAAGCTAATCAAAACACCAATGCATCCACAAGCGCTTAAAAGAAGTGTTTTTTTCAGTGGAATTTTACCATGCTTTAAAAAAACCAAGGTTGTGAGCGGTTGTTGCATGGCTCCAGCTGTTGTCATAATCGGGAAAGCAACAGCAGGTGAGACCCCCATTAAAAACAAAACACCCTGGACCATCGCAAATAGACCAATGCCAACAGATGTGAGAGAGCCACACACTATCATAGCAAAAAAACCAAGCACTAATTTCCAAGAATCTAAGGCAATGAGATGACCATCTTCAGGCATCAAGCCCAGTTGTTTTAAACATAAAAGAGCAATAATACCGCTAAATGCAATGATCATAGCGAGTCGAATTTTTTGCTCGGAGAGGCGCGTGATAATATTTCCACCCAATATGCCACCGATACAAGTCCCTAAAACCAAGGTGATTAGAGTGGTTAAATCAACTTGGATAATTTGAATGAAAAAAATAGACTCTAATGTGCCTGGAATCACTTGAGCACCGTTACAAAGCGCTGGCAGTTCGTCATCTTTAAATGTTTTAAAGTATTTAGATAAAGCAATATTAACGGCAAAACTACCTACACCAAGTGTATCTGCGATAAATGCAATGACGCCGGTAGTAGCGAGTTTAATTTTCTCTTGTAAAGAGAGTATTGGGTTCGATTGGTGGCGTAATTGATAGATCATCTTGTAGATACAAAATGTGGTTAAAGCTAATACGCAAATAATCATTAATGTAATTATCATTAGGGAACACTCAGAGAACAACACAAACTCAAACAGTATAAAGTATTGGCATTAAGGTTGCAATGATTACGCTTAAAGAGGATGGTGTCTCAGGCAGGATTCGAGCCTGGGCTCTGTTTTTTAGGGGGGGCGCTCTGAATTTTTAAGTAAATTAAGTTGACAGATTTAAAAAATAGTTTACAATTCTCCCCCCTATTTTTGTTTGCTAAAAAAAGACCACTAAAGTCAATTTTAACCCTAACATTCAAAAAAATATATTTTTATATCCTCATTTAATCTTAGCCTGGAGTTAAAATGCATCGCTCTAAAAAACAAATGAAAGTGATAGCAGATGTGATTGAAGCAGAAGTAAAAAGCAAACTGTGGGAGGCATTTATTGCACAACAAAGCAGTGCTCCAACAAGACAGTTAGTAAGTAAGTTTAACGATTTTTTTTATAAAAATACTTCTTTGCGCATACTTTTGCTAGAGTTGAAGGATAGATTTTTCACATCAAAACGAACAGATGATGATTTGAAAGTCAGTATTAGTGATTATTTTTATCGATTTGAAGCGGTTTTATTTGATTATTTAGCAGAAATCTCAACGATAGCAGCTATGGATATAGCAGAGATTGATAACGCTTTTGCGTCACTACGGTTGACAGAGGTAGAGCGGTTAAATGCTGTGAAGCTTGCAGAAGCGGGGACGACAACAGTTAAAGGTCGTCCTGTAGATCTCAATGTACAGGAATATTTATCTCAAGGACGTCTCTTACGCCGAATGGACAGTTTAGCAAGGCTTTTGAGTGTCTCTTCAACTACATCTGTGTGTACAGCTGTCACGATTTATAACGGTGAGTTATACATTGGATCGAATGTTTCTGGTGCAACGCCACAAGCTGATATGGTTAATACTTTCTTACTTAAATTGCTTATATTAAAAAATTTTATTGAACAAATTAAAAAAGACGATCTTGGCATGACGGATGATGCATTAACAGATGCAATTCAGAACTGTGTGCAACGTTTGATTAAAGAGGGTGGTTCGCTCGGAAATGAGTCTGTACTTCAGCAAGCTTTATTTAAATTTGTTGATACTATCAGAGCGAGACATAGCCTAGAGGGTCATACGTCCACGAATTATTTTTCTCGTGCTGAAGTGAACGCTATTTTGTCACCAAGACGTGTAACGGTATTATTACCTTATGGGCAGCTTCAAAAGCATAGAAAAGGCTCTGAAATTAATAGTATAGGCGCTCATGTCGCAGATGGGTCAGGCCAAGAAGTAAGTAAGTACCCTCTTCCAGAACAATTGCAGCACCTTGTTGTGAAAGATTTTCATGCAGAGCAACTTATTGCGATATACCTACAAAATCAAAAAGATGTGGACTTAAATGATGCATTGAGTGAAAAAATACGAATCGGGCTTACAAAGCTTTGCTGTCGAACGTGTTTTGACGTGTTACGTAGTTTTCAGCGACTGGAACTAAGGGGTACGCACAACGTGAGTTATTCAAATGTTGCGGATGTATTCTCAGCGACGACTTGTGGGCAGGTCAGCACACCTAATTTTAGAGAAACGGCAGCGAAACCGAGTCCGGGTGATACACCACTTGATGATATCAATTCCCCTTCAACAATCACAGGAAAGCGTCGTTACAAAATTGCTGTGATGAGTAGTTTGGCATCACCTGAAAAAGAAAATGGGTCTTTAAAGAAGAGTGGAACTTGCCAGTCGATACCTGATGAGAATCAAGCAGCTGTTAGTTCTTCTGTAAAGAAAGCGAGAACTGTCGCAGTTGAACCTAAAAAATCTTCTATGTCGTATCTTTCAGCAGCGAAGGTGAATCTGCAAGTATCAGATGATTCTAAAATGTGCGAAAAGAAGTCTCTTCAAAAACGGTCTGAAGAAAGTAGTCCTCATCCATTAGGTTCTCCGAATGGGGTTGCTGGGGCAGCGTCTTTTTTTTCACCTAAGGGGAAGCAGCATAGTGGTGGTTTTGACAGTCGTGCTGCACATCAAAAGGGGCCGTTTTGAGCGAGTCAAAGACATCATTCATGAAGGTGTTTTAGAGTGATTGATTTTATTGGTGTCCCAGGCAGGATTCGAACCTGCGACCTACCCCTTAGGAGGGGGCCGCGCTATCCAGCTGCGCCACTGAGACTTGATGATTTAGAGAAGTTTACGCTTATCTTATTTTAATCACAATAATCCCTTGAAATTTTAATTTCCGTCCTCATATCCAAAGTTCGCTTCATTTTAATTTTATGCACGTAGGAGAAATATCAATGGCGAGCAAACAGCAAACAATGGGATTCCAAACAGAAGTTAAGCAAATTCTAAATTTAGTGGTTCATTCACTGTATAGTAATAAAGAAATTTTTCTTCGAGAATTGGTCTCTAATGCTTCTGATGCACTTGATAAATTACGATTTTTGGCTTTATCAAAGGCTGAACTATATGAAGATAATGCTGATTTGTTAGTGACGCTGTCTTTTGATGAGAAAAAGAAAACGCTTACCATTACTGATAACGGTATTGGTATGAGTTGGGATGAGGCAGTTGAAAACTTAGGAACCATTGCAAAGTCAGGCACAAAAGATTTTTTAAGCCACTTAACAGGCGATCAAGCAAAAGACTCGCAACTCATTGGTCAATTTGGTGTGGGCTTTTATTCGTCGTTTATTGTTGCAGATAAAGTAACGGTTAAGAGTCGACGTGCAGGTTTAAGACCTGAAGAAGGGGTTGTTTGGGAATCTAAAGGGGATGGTGAGTTTACCATTGCAAACCTTAAGCAAAAAGCGCGCGGAACGACTATTACATTACATTTAAAGTCAGAAGAAGCGACTGATTTACTCAGTGATTGGCGTCTTCGTAGTTTGGTTAATAAATATTCTGATCATATTGCATGGCCAATTGCGATGCAAAAAACAGCTGAAGCCACAGAAGAGTCAGCAACAGAAGAAGGTGATAAGCAAGCTAAAGAATCTAAAAAAGCTGAGCCTGAGTTTGAGACCATTAATAAAGCCACAGCACTTTGGACACAATCTAAAGCTGATATTTCAGAAGAAGATTATAAGGCCTTTTATAAGCATGTTTCACATGACTATCAAGAGCCTTTAAGCTGGTCTCATAACCAAGTAGAAGGCAAGCAAGATTACACGACATTATTGTATATTCCAGCACATGCTCCGTTTGATTTATGGCAAGCTGATTCAAAGCACGGTTTAAAACTATATGTTAAGCGTATTTTTATTTTAGATGATGCAACGCAGTTTTTACCGCGTTATTTGCGCTTTATTAAAGGGATTGTAGATGCAAGTGACTTGCCACTGAATGTTTCGCGTGAAATTCTACAAGATAATAAGCAGGTTGATAGCATCCGTACAGCGTGTACCAAGCGTGTTTTATCGTTGCTTGATAGAATGAGCGCAAACGAAGCCGAAACCTATCAGACCTTTTGGGATGAATTTGGTGCGGTTTTGAAAGAAGGTCCGGTTGAAGATACAGCCAATCGTGAGCGTATTACAAAGTTACTGCGTTTTGCGAGCACACATACGGACTCTGAGAAACAAACTGTATCACTTGCTGATTATGTTTCACGTATGCAAGAAGGCCAAGATAAAATTTATTATGTTACAGCACCAAGCTATAATGCAGCAAAACACAGCCCGCATCTTGAAATTTTCAAGAAAAAAGGCATCGAAGTGTTGTTGTTAAGCGATCGTGTTGATGAGTGGCTTGTAGGGCACTTGAGTGAATTCGAAGAGAAAAAATTGCAATCGATTACCAAAGGTAAACTTGAGTTAGATGGTGATAATGCAGAAGAGAAAAAAGAAACAGCTGAGAAAGATGAAGGCTTTGCATCGATGCTAAAACAAATGCAAGAAGTGTTAGGCGAGCGTGTGAAAGACGTGCGTATTACGCATCGTTTAACTGATTCACCAGCATGTGTGGTTGCGGATGAAAATGATATGGGGCTTGAGATGCAACGTATTTTACAATCTGCAGGACAAGCAGCACCTCCAAGTAAACCTGTATTTGAAATTAATCCTGAGCATGCTTTATTATTAAGAGTTAATGAAGTTCAAGATGATGATTTGTTTAAGGAGTGGACTGAAGTGTTATTTGAACAAGCACTTTTAGCTGAAGGTGGTACTCTAGATAATCCAGCAGCATTTGTGAAACGAATGAATCGTCTTTTGGTTGTTTCATGAGTTTAGCCTTTAAGTTGGAAGTAGTTATGTTGATATGTTAAAAACCACACTTTCGCGTATGTCGCGAGCGGTTTCTAACCCTGTGTTGTTGCGTGGGCAAAACCACCATCAAGCCGGTGATGTGCTTACATTTCGCCTGAGTGATGGTTTGCTCCGAGCACGGGTTAAAGGTCATACGCATCAAATTTATGATGTGTATATGGATTTGAAGCGTTTTCCTGAGATGCCGTCACGGTGTGGATGTGAACGTAAAGCCAATTGTGAGCATGCAGTCGCTTCTTTATTAGCGTTGCATGCACGCGAGACAGGACAGGACACAGCGAAACAAGTTGCTGGTGCTGGCTTGAGTGTGCTTTACGAAACAGTGATTAAAGAAGATGAAGTTAAGTGGTATTCTCAAAGTCGTGCTGAAGGGCACGACTTTTTTTCATATCAACTGGGCATTTTAATTGATAAGCAACCGGTGAGTATTGTGCCATTGGTGGCTGATTTGCTAGAGCAATTTGGTGCTGAAACACTTGAAAATCGTGAGGACTCAGAGCAATTTCGTTTGCCAATTGCTGAAGGAAAAGTGCTCTTAGTAACCCTTGGTCGATTAAAGCCTTTGCTACGCTTGTTATGGCAATATGGGTTAAAGAAAAAAGACATTCCCGAAGATGTGCTTAAACTGACCCGCTACCAATTACTCTTTATGCAAGAAGCTGAACAAGCGATTGCAGCAAGTGCTGCCAGGTGGCAAGGGACAGCAGAGTTCAGGCGAATACATACAGCCCTTTTAAATCCAGAAACCATACAGGCCGAGGCAGCCGTACCTGAAACATTAAATGCTGATTTGCGTGATTATCAGTCGGAAGGATTAAACTGGTTACAGCGTTTGCGTAGTGCACGTTTAGGCGGCATTTTAGCGGATGATATGGGGCTTGGAAAAACCATTCAAACCCTTGCACATTTATTACTTGAAAAAGAAGCAGGGCGTCTTCGCCGTGCGAGTCTTATTTTAGCGCCAACCAGTGTATTGGGTAACTGGTATGAAGAAGCCAAGCGTTTTGCACCAAGTTTAAAAGTTTTGGTGTACCACGGCCTTACACGGCATCAAATGCGTCAATTTGATGAGTATGATTTAATTATATCGACTTATGGTGTTGCGCAACGGGATAAAGCGTTTTTTGTGAAATATCCTTTTTATTATTTGGTGCTTGATGAAGCCCAGGTGATAAAAAATACACAAACCAAAACACGTCAAATTATCCAGCAATTACAATCAAAATATCGCTTATGTTTAACCGGTACACCTCTTGAAAATCATTTAGGTGAGCTGTGGTCTTTATTTCATTTCTTGGCACCAGGATTTTTAGGCACACAAAAGCAATTTCGCCAAATTTTTCAAAATCCAATTGAAAAGCAACAGGATGAAGAGGCGCGTTCAGCATTGGTAAGACGCCTGCAACCTTTTGTTTTAAGACGCACTAAAAATCAAGTGGCTTCAGAGTTGCCACAAAAAACAGAAATCACACGAACCATTGATTTGGTTGGATTTCAGCGTGATTTGTACGAGACCATTCGTATGACAACTGAGCGCTCTGTACGTGAAGCCATTGCAAAACAGGGTTTGGGTAAGAGCCAATGGGTTTTTCTTGAGGCTTTACTTAAATTGCGACAAGTGTGTTGTGATCCGCGTCTTTTAGGTGAAAACGATGAAAGGGCTGCACAAGCTTCAGCTAAGTTGGATGTATGTCTTGAGTTATTAGATAATCTAATGGATGAAGGGCGTTCAGTTTTGGTTTTTTCTCAGTTTACAAGCATGCTTGCATTGATTGAAGAAGCGCTTAAGAAGCGAGGCTATAACTATTTATTGTTGACCGGAAAAACACGTCATCGCGAACAAATTATTCAGCGTTTTCAAGCGGGCGAAGCACCCATCTTTTTAATTAGTTTAAGAGCGGGTGGGGTTGGACTGAATTTAACCCGTGCAGATACCGTGATTCATTATGACCCATGGTGGAATCCTGCGGTTGAAGATCAAGCAACTGACAGAACGCATCGTATTGGACAAAAAAAACCGGTGTTTGTATATCGCTTAATAGGTGCTGGGACTGTTGAAGAAGTGATGATGAAAATGCAGGCGCAAAAGCGTGTGTTATTTGATAGTATTTTCTCAGAAGAGACCTTGACTGCTCCTGTCGAATGGACCGAAGAAGAAGTCGCTCAGTTTTTTATGCCGCTTGAGCCGCTTTAAGATAACGCTCGTGTAAGGCTTTAAGTGTTTTTGTTAAGTGTTCTGGGTTACCATCATTTTGTATGACATCATCGGCTAATGCGCGTCTTATGGTTTTGTCCGGCTGCATCTGAATCATTTTTTTCGCTTCATCTTTTGTACAGTTGTCTCGTGCCATTAAACGCTCAATTTGGAGTGTTTCGTCAATTTCGAGTAATAACACATGATTTAAATAAGGAAAATCTTCGCGCCTGGTGAGCAGTGGGATTTCAATGACAGCATATGGGCTGTTAATCGCGGCAAGTGCGGTTTCTATGCTTGTCCGGATTTGAGGATGTAAATACGCTTCAAGCCAGCGGCGTTCATCTGGATGCTGCATGATAATTTGGCGTAAGGCTTGTCTGTTCAGTGCGCCATTTGATGTCAGAATACCTGGACCAAAATGTGCTGCAAGAGTTGCAAGGGCAGGCGTATTAGGTTCAGTTAATTCACGCGCAATGATATCAGCACTGATAATTTCAATGTCTTGTTGTTTGAAAAACGCGGCAGCCGTTGATTTTCCGCTGGCAATAGTGCCAGTTAGAATAACAGTGTAGGGCATAGATTTTTTGATTGTCGTTAACATGTCCTTTATATAGTGTGAGTTATGTTAATTTGAAGTTCAACTTCAAATGGGCATAAAATTTGAAAATTTTACGACTTCACTCTAAACCTTAAATATATTGTTTATATAGGAAGAGGCCTATGGGTGCTTTAATTTTTAATGCTTTTCCTGAAAAGGGCGGCGGCGAGATAGCCGGAGAAATGCGTGTATTTGAGACAAAACTGACAAAAGTGCTTTTTGAAGGAAGACCTACAAAGGGTGCAATGGGGCCTTTACAGGAAGATGCTGAGGGTAATGTGAGCCCTCTGGCAGTTAGTCAGCGAGAGCTTGAAGATAAGCACATGAAAGAATTAAAGGATTGTTTTGCAAACCCTGATATTTCTCTTTATTTTGTAGGGATGAGTGATGATATGGGTAGTATCGAGTTAATGGCATTTACTAAAGGTGGCGGGAGTAAAAGTTTTAATATTGGAGCCGATTTTGATACCTTAGAAACAACGTCTGTTGCAAGAAGAACGCCAAAATTATCTGCAGATTTACCAAAGCTTTCAGAAGCGAGTACAGAGTACATCACGGCATTAAAAGAAAAGCATCCGAAGCTAGAGAAAGATGAAGGATATACGCCGCCTACTCAAGGTCTTCAGTGAGTACCTTATTTATGCTGTCTACAGTGAGTGCCTTCAGCTCTTAATGGCAGTAACCCCGCCTACGTGCCGCGACTTGTTCGCGGCATCCAGAAAATGGTCAATTTAAAAATGTCTTTTAAATGATATCATTGCGCTTAAGTCCAATGCTCTAACAAGGAAGAGTGGTGAAATCATTTTATGTCTATATTATGGCGAATAAGCGTAATGGTACATTATACGTAGGTTCAACATCTGATTTAATTAAGCGCGTTTGGGAACATAAAAACAACATAATTCCTGGGTTTACAGCCAGGTACAATACACACAGCTTGGTCTATTATGAGATACATGAAACTTATATAGAAGCTGCTCGTCGTGAGAAACGGTTTAAAAATTGGTGCAGACAGTGGAAGTTGAATGTGATTGAAGCGCTAAATCCTAAGTGGCGTGACTTATATGAAGATATTAGCTCTTGATTGGAATATGACTGGATGCCGCGGACAAGCCGCGGCACGTAGGCGGGGTTGCGGCACGTAGGGAGGTTAGTAGTACGTAGGATAAGTTGGATGTAGGCGGGGTTGCGGCACGTAGACAAAGAGGGGTAGAAGCTTCTTAACTGAGTGCTATTACCCTCACCCCTGAGGGGAGGACGTTTGTGTGGGTGGCTCCATATCTTGTTCGTAAGCTTTTTGCAGTGCTTGATTTAAGCCTGCTAGTAGCCCTGGGGCAGTCAGCATATTAAGTGCATGGTTGCGGCGGTATACGCTTAAGTTTAATTGAAAACCTGGGGTATCAGCTAAGATTTGTTGCTTTTCTGTTAGGTCAGCATAAAGCTCACCATTTTTTTTGACCCAATCATGCTTGATACGCATCAGACGATACTCCTTAATGATGCCCTTGTGTTAATATATTGTTGTTGACTAAACTTTCGTCAGCACCTTTCATACGTAGATAAGCTTCGGTTTCTGTATTTCCATGTTCTAGGGCGCATGCTAAAGGCGTTTGCTGAGCAAAATTAAGTGCGTCAATGCTGCCGTGGTGATGCTCACAACAGCGTTTAATCATGTCCTCTGAACCATGGCGCGCTGCAAAATGAAGTGCGGATTCATTATCCAATGTATTATAGTCTGCTGTGTTTTCATCTAATGTAAATAAGCATTCAGCCATTTCAAGCTGCCCATTTAAAATAGCAACATGAATGGGGTATTGTTTGTTTCCTGTTGTAGGAATCGACGCTAATAGGGGTTCTTGCTCTAATACTTCATGCATTAGATCAGCAAATGGATGCGCTGCCATCACATGTAAAACGGTATGACCGTCTTTATCTTGCTGCATACGTACATTAGGATCTGTTTTGTCCCATAAAAGTCTAAAAATATTTTTTCTTGCCTGTATTTTATCGGCCTCTTCTCCTGGCGAGCACCGAAGTGCTGCGAATAAAGCGGGTTGCTCCGCTGGATTGAGATGGTTTGGGTCGGCATCCTCAGAGAGTAAGCGTATAACAACTGCTTCATCAGCCTTTCCTGCTGCTATATGTAATGCTAATTTGTTTAATCCAGGCATAACATCCTCGTATTAGTTTGGTGTCAATTGATTGTCATCATCAGGTTCATCTTTTTTTTCTTCAGATTGACTTTGTGTATTGGGTACGGCGTTTTGATATTTTTCTTTATAAGCTTGGAACTGAGCCGTTGTATCCTCTGATGGTGTTATATTTAGAGCCTCTTTAAACGTATTTTTTACAAAGTCGGCTCTTTCTTCTAAGGGTACATTGACCATAGCGTGTTGTATATCCGTTGACTTTAATAAGGCTCGAAATTCAGTACTTCCAAGTTCATTTTTTGTAGCTAGAATAATCTGTTGGGTTTGCTCTAATTGATTCTGAACAGATGTTAACATATTAAACACCGTTTGAGTTTCTTCAGCACTTCGCGTATTTAATATGTTCGATCGCATCGTTTCGATAAATTGATTCATGGTGGTATCTTCTTCAGCCCTTACTCTGAGTGCATCAATGCTGTCTAATAATTCAAAACTATCTTTTACAAGCGTTAAATGCGCTTTGACGTCATCTGTTTGACCAGAAGTTAAAGCGGCTCTGATTGCTGTGTCACTTGCTCTAATAAAAGTGGTCACTTCTGTTGTTGGATTATCTTTTGTAAGCGCTTTAATGTCTTTTAAAAGGTGGAAGTTATCTCGCACAGTACTCAATGTTTGATGGTGCTTAGATAATTGTTTTAAATTGCCTTCATTGAAGGCTTTTTTAATGGCTTTTTCCATTTGTGCTTGAAAGGTGATTAACGGTCTATCTTGAACCGGTTTCTTGTTGATGCGTTTTTTTTGAAAGCCTGAGATATCTTTTAAAAGTTGTTCGGATTCTTTAGCTGTATTCTTTAATAATGTATCCAGTTCCAATTTAATAGACTCTACTTTTAGTTTTATTTCATGCATATGCTCAGCATTTTTTTCTGGATGTTCCAATAACCCTTCTATGCGCAGTATTAAACGATTGAGTTTTTGATTATTTTCATCTCTTTTGATTGCTTTAACATCTTTTAATGTTTGACGCGCACTTAAAAAAGCAAGTTTACTTTCTACAACTTCAAGTGAAATACGGTCTTCAGGGTTTGTTTTAATCATGCCTCTAATCAGCGCTTCTAGCTCTATGCCGTCTTCAGTTTTAAAAATATCATGAGAAAAATCTAACTCTGAGGCATCTTGCTTAACAGGGGTGTCTGCTAACTTAAGGGTTGGATCAATATGATAGAACGCAAGATAATGACATTGTGTTAAGTATTGATATAAATCTCTTCCTAACATTTGCACATGTGCTTTTTCACCTGAAAAGTCTTGTCCTGAAATACATTCTGACGGGTTCATATAAGGTGTTGATGGGCTTGAGAACCATCGGTTTTGAATATTCCCTCGTGTGAAAACATTCGCTTCATTTAAATATGCAAAAGACTTGCCATCGGCAAGTTGTACTTGACCTGATTGACTGACAAGCCAATTTGTATTTTTCATATCACGGAAAAAAGCATTTCCTTGTTGAAGGCTTTTTAAATGATGTGCCATTTGGCTACCAATAAAAGAGGTTCGTTTGACGCGTTCATCAACCTTAGGAAAACGATTTATATCTGCTTGGAGATCAGAGCCATCACATTTATCTGTGACCATTAATCCTCTAACAACGCGTTCACCCTCTGTTTCATAAGTGACTTGCCTATTGGCATGAACTGGCACAAAAAGGGATGCATGCTCACCTTCTCGCAGTTCGCTTTCAAGGCATCTTGGTGCCGCCATTCTATTTTCTAGCTTTAAAACAACGGCAGCTCCAGTTGCTTTATTCAGCACTTGAAAGTTTTTTGAATTAGCTCCGCCTAAATAAGTTATTTCGTGCTCATCTAAGAATGCATTAAAGGCCGTTTTTTCAGATTCTGTTTTAAAGTTAAGCGTTCTTAATGCTGCGAGATTAGCTTCTTTTCCTGATGACAAGACAATTGCAATTTGGTTAACGGTTTCAGGATGCATTGTTTCAACTAAATGAGAGAGTATTTCTTGTGTTGTTGTGAGTTCATCTGGATTGGTTGGGGTAAGTGTTTGCGTTTCTTCTATGATTTCTTGAAATACTCTTTGGTGTATTTTTGTAATATAGTCAGGACATTTGCTTGTAATGCTGTCAGGATATTGTTCATCAATGATTTTATATTTTTGTTTGATTTCTTTCAGTAGGGCAATTTTGTCTTCAGCTGATGTTGCAAGATTATAGTTATCAATGGTTTCGTTTAAGTCATCAATTTTGGGGGTTACATCATACACAAAAAATTCGAGCGCATGCCTCGTTCTTTCATCTAGTGCACTTGCATCGTATTGAATGGGATCGATTAAAGAAATCGTCATACCAATACCAGTTTAATTATTATTCTATAAGTGTAGTATAAGATCATTATTTATGTGGATTATGCCCCCTCATCTTGGCGCTGCTCATGTTTGTGTACCGCGCTTTCACCCTCTACGTACCGCGCTTTATGCGCGGTATCCAAGTAAATTGACGTTTAAAACCACTGGATGCCTCGGATAAACCGAGGCACGTAGGCCAAGGGGCAGGGCACGTAGGCCAAGGGGCAGGGCACGTAGGCCCAAGGGCGGTTGATATAAAATTTTGTGGGGATTCGTCAGCTCGTAAAAACGGGTAAATCAAGAAGGATGATGTGTATCCGATTGACTATGTTCAGATACAAACGTTTCTAATACCTCAAAATCGACTGTTTCTGTGAGTGTTTTAATGATATCTACCATGATTGAAGAAGGTAGTTCAGATGCACATTGCATGCTACTAACGCCTGCGTCCATTAGTGCACAGGCTTGATTAAAATGACAGCCACGGGTGTATCCTTTTACTGCATGGTTGAGCAAACCCGTGTAATTGATTTTATCTTGTTCTGAAAAAAAGTTTCTTGTGGTTGGATCGGGTGTAATGCCAGAGGACTCAAGTAATTCATTTACTAAGCCTTCATGGCCTGCTTGTGCTGCATGAAAAATAGCGTGATTAAGGAGTGATGTACCTCGAATCAGGTCCATTAAAGTCTCTTTTTGCTCGGTTGTGGCATAGCCTTGTACGGCATCTGTAAATAGCAGGGGATTGCGATTAACAAGAGGAGCTAGTTGGTCACGGTTGCCGCCTTCTGCTAGTCCACGGACTTCATCTGCAAGGTAGTCAGTTCTATTTGAAATAAAAGTATCAAGTGCGTCTAGTTGGTTGGCGCGTGCAGCGCCTCGGACCATCTTCTTCTTGATGGCTTCTTCAACTTGTTCTGAGGCTGCATCGGTTAATAAGGTATTGGCTTTATCAAATTCACCGGCTAAAACGTATCCATAAGCGGCATCTTCTGGTTTGCCTTGAAGCATGGTTATAACAGTATTAACAGCATCATCACGGCCCTTAAAAGCTAAATGAGCTGTTAGGCTTAATCCGTTTTGATTAAAGTCCAAACAGGAAAACTGTAAAATTGAAATGGGCAATGTCATAGGTTACCTCTAAAAGTAGATCTTTGGTCGTCATGTTGATGCTCTTCTGCTTTCTCTTCAGAAGTGAGTACGTCATCGTTATTATCTTCTAAGTCCGCACTTTGTCCTTTGGTTCTAGGTAATTCTTTAAAAGCAGCGTTTATAAGTTCTCTCTCTTCTTCTTCATTATGTCCTAAATTATCATTACCTTCTAAGTCTTTATCATCTACTGGTAAAGCTTTTCTAGCTACCCCTTTCTCATGAAGCATATGATGCGTGGTTGTTGAGGTGTGTTTTGGTGTATCAGAGACGGCTTCTTCTGGTGCTTCTACTATTTCTTCTGTTGGTTTTTCTGCTTTAGAAGCGGTTTTCTTATCAAAGAACGAGCCGATAAAAGTACCAATTGCGGCTCCGACCGCAGCTGCTGCAGTCACCAGTACCGAGGTTGCAAGGAGTGCAGGTAATACACCTGTATAGGTTAAAGCCCCGACTACAGCCGCGCCAACAAGGCCTACAGCAACAGCACCTGCTATTTTTCCGATATTAGGATTAGGGTTAGGAAATGCTTGCCCCCGACCATCAGCCCAAGCACGTATATTGGCTAAGGGGATCCTTGTTTCAGAAGAGGGATGGTCTGCCATTCTGAAAAAGTTTTCCCAGCCTTTACGGGATGCATCTTTTAAAATTTGGGGGTCGCTGTACTCTACATGTCGACCATCATGCGCTGGATCGTATCGGTCATAAACCTTGTGTTGCTCCATATTGCTGGGGCTTGTTTCATTAATGGGTTTTAATAACTTATCGATGGTTTCATCCAGTTCAAACGTCGGGACTGTATCATTTAAGGTGCCTTCGGGAGCGTTTGCATTGGTTTTCAAGTCGTTCCAGAATGCGCCTACTTTGGTCTCATATTTAGATAAAACGGCTTTGATTTCTTCAATTTCGATAGGGTCTTGAGAAAGGTGGTCTTGTATTTCAGACCATCGTTCATTCCATTCTTTGTCCATTTCATCAATGAATTTAATCCAGAGGGCTTTTTTAGCTTCTCTATCCGTAGCGTCTACTTTTGGTAAATATTGATTGAAAAAATTATCTTGGAATTCTTTTTTGAAATCACTGAATCTATTTTTAATGAGGCGCTCGCACTGGTGCTTACGGTCCATAATGCCTTGTTCACGTCTTAAATAAGCTTCAGGGTTGTAATAAAAACCATCTTTCTTGAGTGATTTTTTGTTGAGTTGTTTTTTTAAACGTTCTTTATCAAGAAATAATCGTGTTTCACCTTCGGCCCCAAATCGCCCACTGCGACCAATCATTTGTTCAAAATCACGTTCTCGTGGCAGGTAAGTGATCATGACATTTAAGCCATTTTTTTTTGCTCTATCATCTAACGAAATATCGGTTCCTCGTCCTATCATGCCCGTTGAAATGGTGATTTGACCTGCATGTCCTGCTTTTTCAACCCCAGCTCTTTCAGCTTCGTCAGACATCTGCCCATGAATATGGTTGATGTCTTTTTGTAATAAGCTGTTAAATCTTGGATGGTTATTTAATTTTTCGATGAGTTTTTCACTTTCGACGTCATTTTCAGCAAAGAGTAAAATGGGTTGGTCTTTGGCTTGGGCCGTGATAATGGCGTCTACTAAGTGGTCAATATGCTGTTTGTCGTCTTTTGCGAGTCGAACCGCATTATCTAAGCGGCTTAAACCACGATGGCGCGGCATCTCAAGGATATGCATCTCACTGTCTGTGCCACCATACAGTGCTTTTGCTTCTGCTCGTTCCATGATGGAGCCAGCTGTACCTGTTACGGCTTGAAGTCTACCCTCTTGATAATCGTCGAGTAAATTTTTACTGCTAGTTGAGTAAATAATTTGCTTTTCGTCAGAGACAAAAAAGTTGGATTCGCATGCCGTTACAGCGTCTCTTAAAGCAATATCGGTTTCTAAGCTTGGATCTCTTCTGGCGCGATTAAGACGTGCATGCAAACATTGTTGTACGCCACGAGAAAATTTTGAATCACTGGATGTACGCAAATTAACTTTTAATTTTGCTTCACTCGAAACCCGCTGCCCTGATTTCACATCTGCAAGAATTGAAAAGTTTTCGTTGTAGACAAGTCCCTGTGCTGTAACAGCAGACGTTATCCATTCATCTAGTTTATTAGGTGCTACAGCATTTAAGCGTGTGTTTTCAGCAGGCGTGCAATTTGTTTTTGCATAACTTAAAAAGTCATCCCGAATGGCAAGTACATCCCCTGAGTCATAAAGTGTTTTTTTGCTTTCATCTGCCATATACTCCATGAGCAGTGCATATACCCATGGCATTTCAATAATGCTTTTATCCCCGGTGCGTGAAAAATTAAACCGGGTGTTGACCATATCAAAATAAGTTTTATCCGCTTCATCTAATAACAAGGTCCGCTTTGTTGCGTCTTGTTCCATGACTTCTGCTTGTAAGCCAAGGGTTGCTGCTTTGTTTCTGAATAAACTTAAACTTGCGGGGTCTGAAAAGTTAATGCCACCTTTTTGATAACTGCTGGGGTCTGAATTGGCTAAAATCATGCTGCTTTCAGCGCCAACCATGTCAAATAAGGGTTTATATTCAACAAAATCACGATAGGCAAGCTGAACATCACTGGTGACAAAATCAACGGTGTTACCCATGGCTTGTTGGCAAATGGCCGAAATCATCATAATGCGTGATTTACCTTCACCGGTACCAATTTGGCTTGTGACATGTGTGCCTGTTTTAAGTGAGGTTAAAATAGAAAGGTATTGGGTTGTGTTGATTTCCATGGAACTACCCAACTTAAATCCGTTAGGATAAGCTCGTTCATCTTGACCTTTACTGCGATATAGGAGCTCTGCTGCTATGGCAACCAATGTTTCATAATCAACACTGCCATCAGCGTTTGTAGGGAGAGGCTTAAATGCGGCAAGTAATTCAGCAGATGATTTGGTTTGCATTTCAAGGGTGAGTGCCTGAAATGCATCTACATCAATGATATCAGCCTTAAAACCTGGATTATTGCGCGCCATGGTTTCAAGTTGTTCCCGTGCCTTGTCAGCCTTAAACCCATTCACAGATTCGCGATGGGCAGGTCTTCTATCAAAAGCTTTATATTGCTTTTCGAGTCGATGCTTTTTGTGCCATTTTAGAACTTTCTGAACAGAAGGGAATGGTGCCCTTTGATAAGCTTGTTCTACAAATGCTTTGAGTTCGGGGTCTTTTTCAGAAGCTTCACCTAGTTTTTTTAAGCTTTTAAGTGAGTAGTTTTTATCTGCACTTAAAACAGCCGTGGCGACAGGCAGTAAATAAGGTGCTGTCTGTGTGACTTTAAAAAGATCAACCAAGTCATTAGGGTTGTCATTAAAATGCATGCAAAGTGACAAAACAGTGTTTTTGTCTTCTATTTTGTTGAATTCAGCTTGAAGGGTATCTGTAAGGGCTTGTAAAGCTTGAAGGTTTGGGTTTTTTTCAAATGCTTGTTCTAAAAAGCTGATTAAAGGCTTTTTAATAATTGGATTTTCTTTGGCAATGGCCGTGATTTGTGTCAGTAAATTTTTAAATTCAGTCGCGTATTCCTCCATTGTTGTATCAGGAGGAATTGTTGTTTCGAGTAACATTTTTTGAATTAAAGGATCAATGCTGGTTTCAGGGATGACAGAGGGTCTATTAATTGTTCTAAAGTGTGGCAATATATCTTGAATGTATGCAATAGCGCGTTCGGGCATACGTTCAATGGGGTTGCTTACTCGCCGTTCAGCATTCATTAATCCAACAAAGTCATGATGTGCTTTTCGCCGGCTCTGAATTAAGCCTAGCAAAGTAACAATAGGAGGGTCATTATCACTGTCACGTAACCGATTTACTTCGGGACATATATTGGGAGATTCAGTTAATTTTTTAATAAAAAGGTTTTTTTCAGCAGGATCATCAATTGAATGATAAATCTGAATGATATGATTGATGATGGGGGCGTAAATGTCTTGATTTTTAGAGCTACGCACGAGATCTGAAATCGCCTGAACTTGTTCTGCTGTAAACTCTTTTTCAAGTTTACTTTTGAGCGCCACCGGTACTTCAGGGCTGTCATAATTTTTAAGAAAATGAGGTTTAAAGTGTTCTGCAATCTTGTTATCTTCGGAAATAATTTCGGCCACAGGGCGTGCATCGTTTTTGACTGTTTCAATGAGGTTAATTAAATCTTCACGCTTAAGTGGTGAGCCATCTTCAAAAGATAAAGCACTCAGTATTTGAAAGCACTGTTGTACTCTTTGCTTTTCTACGAGAGATTCTATTGGCAGCGTTTCTACTATTGTTCCAATACCATTGGGATTTAGGTTAAAAGCGCTAATGAGCGATATTATTTGTTGTGTGTATTTTTTACTTTTTGTTTCGGCTGTTTCTATTCTATTTGTCAGTATTTCTTGATTTCTTCTAAGTTCCGTACGTGTTTCATCGTCTAGCGTATTATCTGATAATCTTTCTTTTATTGCTTGAAGCTCAGTATAGAGTTGATCAACATCAGGCGGCGGTTCATCACCATCGATTGAATGACAGTGAGACCTGACTTGTGTTGCGATGACTTCAATGGTCCGCAGATGATCGAAGAATAAGTTGGAATTATTGTATTGCTCTTCTGTGTAATGCTCCATTCCCTCATAAATACAGGTGCCATATAGTCCAACATATTTATTTAATGCTTCATTTGTTGCTTTTAGTTTTTTTATATTTCTTGCTGCAGCGATGGGATCTTTACAAGTTGAAAGAATAAGAGAGACCAGCCGATTTAAAATAGGAAATTTAGGGGGGGCTTCAAGTCCAAGCAATGTATCTAGTAGTGTTTGTTGTATTTCCGTCCCTCGAGGAACGTGTTTAAAGAATGAAAGGCTGCCAAGAAACTCAGTTAAAGCACGGGTTGCTTCTTCAGGTGAAAGTTTTTCGGCGTCTTTTTTAAGGTTGATGCTGACCTCATGAATAAGCCTATATAAGTCGTAGTGCAGTGAGCTGTTAAGTTCTGTGAGTCTATCTTGAAAACGTCGATAAAATGAAAGTGGCATCTGCTCGTTTTTGGGGCGAAGCGAAGCACTTCTAAAAACATATTCTTTGATATTCTCACGTGTTGCTATACTTGGGGGAGTATAACCTGTGATTTGAGAGTCAGCATCACCACCTGTTTCATGGGTCTGATTAATCTGCATTTCAGGAGTGACAAAAGCCCATGCTTTTGTTTCGTCTGGGTTGACTTGAAAGAGTTTAATAGCACCTGTGCTTGATAAGTCGAGCGCTGTTACTTCTTCCCACTGGGCGTTTCTATTTTTTTCGTCGACATTGTTTAAGATGTAAAGGATTCGTGAGAGGGTTGTTGGAAGGCTTTTAGTATTGTCGAATTTAGGATTAGCATAAAATTCAAATTGCTCGCCAGGAGGTAGTGGAATTTCTTTTAACTCTTTTTTGAAAGCTTTAAAAGCATTGACAAGATCAGGTAAGTGAACGTTACTTTGTGCTTCACCATGTTGTGTTAATAATTGATCAAACCAGGCGCGCTCGTTAGTTGGAAGGCTTCCAACGATTTTTAACGCTTCTTCAAACTGGCTATCTAGGCAAGGTGCGTAACTGATTGCTTTTGAAAAAACAGCGTCATGAATGCGCATGAAATTAGGATTAGCAGCTTGTAACGCCAGTTTATTAAGGCCCACATGACCATGGGTTAGATAAAGTTGAATGACAGCATCAAGATTTAATTTAGGGATTGCAGTTTGAAGGGTTTTTATTTGATCTACGTTACCGCCTAGTGTTTTGAAGAATGCTAGTTTTTCAGACTTGCTTGTAGTTTGTTTTGGAAAGGATCGTCTGTATTTTTCTGAATCTTCTCTCGCGCCTCTATTCTGGTATTCCTCTTCAGAAAAAGGTTCTCCGATTGCCTGCATTTGTTTATAAGTTAATGCGGCTCGAACAGGACGGGGCCTCACTTGGACCTTAAGTGGGTCAGATGCATCTAATCGTGCTTTGGTTTCATCAAACACAATTTCTCGGTTGCCTCGGACGTCAGTAGACATAGTAACAAATCCTGCCGGCAAATTGTTGATATCCAGTCCGTATTGAAATTGTTCGTGATGTTCTATAAGCATTTCACAAGCTTTACTAGATAATGCAGCACTGTTGTAAGTTTGTTGATTATTTACGTTGATATCGGCTTTATTGTTGAATGCACCAATCCAATTTCGCCATACACTTGATAGTTTTTCGTCAGTCGTTGTTTCAGGTGTTTCCCCGGGAAGACAATGTGGGGGTGTTTCTTTTATATGAGACTTAAAGTCTTCTAATCCCCAAAAGAATACCATTGTTGGAGTGGGTGAACCAAAATCTGATGCATTCGAAGCTTCATTAGAGACTTGAACTTGAATATCGCTTTCTTGTTCTTCTTCTTGTTCTTCTTCTTGCTCTTCTTCTAACTCAATATCAACTTGAACATCAGCCGTGCCTCTGCCTCGTTTTTGAACGGGTCGGTTTATTTTAACATCTGCTTCTTCCCGTTCTAAATTAACGTTTGTTTGAAGGTTTTCAATGCGTTTGTTTCTGAGGTTATCAGAGAGTAGTTCATCTATTCTTTGTTGAAATTCTGAATCTGCATAAAGACCTGGCAGCTCAATATTGATGGCTATTTGAGGATTATGCTCAATCATTTGTATGAGCGCTGCTATTTTTTCTTCTGAAAAAAGGGCGCCGTCTAAAGTAAGTGTTTCAGTGTTTGACTGTGATAAGCGAACAAGCATTTGTTCAAATGCAGGTAAAAAATCATGCTCATCGACTGCTGTATATGGGCCAAAATCGAGCTGAAGCGTTTCAAAAGGTGTCTGATGATAGGTACTGCAATAACTTGAAAGTCCCCATAAAGCATCATTGTTTTCACACCTAAGCGTTAATATATCGAGTGGTTTTGAAACTTGGGTGGCTTTTAGCTTTTGATGAAGCAGCATCAGGAACTGCTCGTGATCGGCACTATTAAGCGGAGGTGTTTGTGGCTCGCCCGATGGAAACATCAGCGGAATTGGAATATCTGAGTATAATTTAAGTTCTCCAATGGTTTTAGTCACCAAGGGATGTTCACGTGCCTTAGTTGTGAAGGAGAACGTTTGTGACTGCATGAGTGTTGTTAAATGTTCGGCTGTGATATGGCCTGAGCCATCAAAGTGTTGGGTGGTACTGGTTGCGAGAATAGGAGCGTGCTCGGTGAGCAGTTGAATACGCCCTAACTGTGTTTTATAAAAATGTTGGATGAAGGCATCGAGCGTTTTAGGTGGGTTATTAGTATGTGACTTATAAATATTATAAAGTCGCTCATACGTTGCTGTTGGGTCTTCACCAGCAGATAAAAGCGCTTCTGGATTGTACCCTGTGATATTGGAATACCTTAAGAATCGTTCAATATCGAGGGGAATAAGTGTCTCTTTAGGGTGTAACGTGCCTTTTAAAAATTTTTCTTGAATCCCCCAATTTTTTGGAGCAGAAGCAAGCTGTAAAGTGGTTGTTTTTTCAAGCTCCGTCTCGATAAGATTTAAAAAAAGACCGTGAGCCGAGACAAATTTATAAGCCTCTTCGCCAAATCTTGGTGCTTCAGGGTCTTCCGGTTCATAATCCCAAGTTAGCAGGTTTTTTTGTATGGTTTGCAGTTCATTTAAGCTAAGTTTTTCTAGCGTGTATTTTGCTTTAAGATGTATTTCAAGAGCCTCCAGTAAGGCATCTGAGTCCTTAGGTTTAGCCGCTAAAGGTTTTATTGTCTCATTAATTAAATATGATAAATAAGCAATCTGCTGAGGGCTTGTTTTTTTACTCAGTACATCATGCATCAAATCAGGCATAAATTTAATTACCTTTTAACCCGTTAATAATCAAAGTATAGGCTATCAATGAGTTTATTTTACTCTTTTTGTATTATTTTTAAATTGGTTTAGCGTGAGTTTAATCATTAAAGACTTTTGTTATTTAAATATGCTAAAATTCCGGCCTATTTTGAGGGCGTATTCATGTGGCATTTTCTATCTTTTTTAGCGTCGCCTAAGCTTTTTTATGAACGCATAGGGCAAGTCATACCATGGTTTGGCGGGTTTGCGTTGTTTTTTTTGACTGTGGGTAGTATTTGGGGGCTTTGCTTTGCTCCGGCTGATTATCAGCAAGGTGAGGCATTTCGCATGCTTTATGTGCATGTACCCGCTGCAGTCCTTTCTATGGCGCTTTACGCCTTCATGGGTGCGTTAAGCTTAAGTTTATTGGTGTGGCGTATTAAGCTTGCAGGCGTTTTGTTGCGTGCCACGGCTCCCGTGGGTGCAAGTATGGCCTTACTTGCGTTAATGACTGGGAGCCTATGGGGAAAGCCCATGTGGGGTGCTTGGTGGATATGGGATGCAAGACTGACCTCTGAGTTGGTTTTACTTCTGCTTTATGTGGCCATATTGGTATTACAACAGGCTTATCAAGATAAGCCTGCAGGCGATAAGCTCATTGCTATTTTAAGTTTGGTTGGCTTACTTGATTTACCGATTATTCATTACTCGGTGTATTGGTGGAATACACTGCATCAAGGCTCAAGCATTATGGCTTTTTCAAAACCTACGATTCATAGCAGTATGCTTTATCCGCTGCTTTTGATGATTACTGGGTTTTTATTGTATGCCACTTTTATTATTAGTTTAAAAGCACGCAACCTACTGCTGATGCGGGAGCGTCGAGCAAAGTGGGTACAAGTATTAATTGAAGAGAAATAAAGATGAGTGCCTTTTTGAGTTGGTTAGATATGGGGGGATATGCAAGCTATGTTTGGCCTGCTTATGCCGCTGTATTGGTTGTGTTTGTCTCACATTTTTTTCATGCAAAAGTTCAAAAAAAGCGGATTTTGCATGCTTTAAAGCGTTGGAGTAAAAGTTTGTAATGCATCCTGTTCGTCGAAAAAAATTAATTAAATTACTCATTCCTGTGTGCCTTTTGGCACTTGTTGTGGCTTTGGTGATGTATGCCTTAAGGCAAAATATTAGTTTGTTTTATACACCAACCGAGGTGGTATCAGGTGAGGTACCTAAAGCGCTTAATATTCGCATGGGGGGCCGTGTGGTTGTTGGGAGTGTGATTCGCGGAAAAGACCTCAATATTCAATTTGAATTAACGGATATGAATCAAAAAATAGGGGTTGATTACCAAGGCATTTTGCCGGACTTATTTCGTGAAGGCCAAGGGCTTGTAGTAGAAGGAACCCTTTTAGATAACGGACAATTCCATGCACATCGCGTGCTTGCAAAGCACGATGAAAATTACATGCCACCTGAAGTGCGTGATGCACTCGCGAAAGGTGAAAAAGCACGATTTGAGGATGCAGCATGATTCCAGAACTTGGGTCGTTTTTTTTGGTGTTAGCCTTATTCTTTGCTTTGTTTTTGGTGTTTTCCCCAAAGTCGGCGGCTTATTATGTGATAGCCGAGGGGGTGTGTATTGGGGGTGCTTATATCTGTTTAACCCTGTGTTTTTTACAGGATGACTTTACGGTTCGTTATGTATTGCTCAACAGTAGTACCTCGCTACCTTGGTTTTATAAACTGTGTGCGGTTTGGGGTGGGCATGAAGGCTCAATGTTGTTGTGGGTGCTCATCTTAAGTGCATGGACGGTTGCGATTGTTTTGTTTAGTCGTCGCTTAGAGCGCGTGTTTTATGAGCGTGTATTGCTTGTGTTAGGGGCTTTAAGTATAGGATTTTTACTGTTTTTGTTGTGCACTTCTAATCCATTTTTACGGCAATTTGAGGTGTTGAATAGTACCGGACGTGATTTAAATCCACTCTTGCAAGACCCGGGCTTTTTATTTCATCCGCCCATGCTGTATATGGGATACGTTGGTTTTTCGGTGGCTTTTGCATTAGCAATTGCAGCCCTTTGGTTAGGTCGTGTTGAGTCAGCCTGGGCCAGTTGGGTGCGCCCATGGACGCTTGCCGCATGGTGTTGTTTAACGGCAGGTATTACGCTTGGGAGCTGGTGGGCTTATCGAGAGTTAGGTTGGGGCGGGTGGTGGTTTTGGGACCCTGTTGAAAATGCCTCGTTTATGCCGTGGCTTGCCGGTACGGCCTTATTGCATTCACTGGTTGTGAATGAAAAGCGCGCGCATTTAAAGGCGTGGACCGTGTTGCTTGCCATTACGGCTTTTTCGTTGAGTTTAATTGGAACCTTTTTAGTGCGTTCAGGGGTGCTCACCTCGGTACATGCGTTTGCGGTAGATCCTGCACGCGGGCTTTATATTTTATTGTTCTTATTAGTCGTTGTGGGTGGTTCGCTTGGGTTATTTGCCGTACGTGTTGATGCCCTTAAACAAAAAGATAAACCGTTTTTAGTCTCGCGTGAAGGGGGATTATTACTGAATAATGTTTTCTTAAGCGTTTCAATGCTCACGGTGTTATTAGGTACAGTTTATCCGTTATTCATAGATGCCCTAGGGCTTGGCAAGCTTTCTGTCGGAGCACCTTATTTTAATGCTGTGTTTGTGCCGCTGATGTTACCCGTGCTTGCTTTAATGGGGTTTGGGGTGAATTTGCGTTTTAAGCAAGATGACTGGCGAAAGCTCGGTTTATCGCTTAAATATGCTTTTTTATTAAGTATGATATCGCCCATTCTTATTTTTTTATGGTTAAAACAGCCAGTTCAGCCTTTGGTTTTTTTAGGATTAGCCCTTGGTTTTTGGGTGATTTTTGCAACGCTTAAAAGCCTTAAAATACGTCTTAAAAGTTATCAACTCACCCAAGTTGGGTTACGGTTTTGGGGCATGTTTTTTGCGCATATTGGTGTTGCTGTTGTGGTCCTTGGCATTAGTTTATCGACAGGCTTTGGGTTAGAGCAAGATATTAAATTAAGCCCCAACGAAGTCATGGATTGGGCCGGCTTTAAAGTAAAACTGCATGATGTGTCGGATTTAAAAGGCCCTAATTATGAGGGCACACGCGCTTGTTTTAAATTATCTAAAACAGATTGGGATACGCAAATTTGCCCTGAAAAACGGATATATGATGTGAGCCATATGGTGATGAGTGATGCAGGCATTCATGCCGGATTTTTCAGAGATATTTATATTGCATTAGGTGAGCCGCTTCCTCATGGAGCATGGTCGCTAAGACTCATGTATAAACCCGGTGTACGCTGGATTTGGGGCGGCGGATTTTTGATTTTATTCGGTGGGTTTTTAGCGCTTTTAAGTGGCCCACTGTTGAGGAAAACAAAATGAAGCGTTATTTAACCTGGAGGCTTTTGCCTGTTTTTTTGTTTGGGGTATTGGTCGCTTTTTTTTGGCGTGGTTTATCTCTTAATCCGCAACATTTGCCATCTGTTCAGCTTGATCAAAAGCTACCGTCCTTTGAGGTGCCCATACTCGGGGATAAAACCCGTTTGCTTTCGTCAGGAAATATAAAAGGGCACCCCGCATTGTTACATGTTTTTGCGAGTTGGTGTGATGTTTGTTCTGAAGAGCAAGTCTTTTTATTAAAACTGTCAGACAATGGCGTACCGCTTTATGGTTTAAATTATAAAGATGATCCGTTTGATGCCATGCACTGGCTTCAAACTTGGGGTAACCCATATCGTTTAATTGGTGTGGATAGAGACGGGCACTTAGGCATTGATTTAGGGGTTTATGGCACACCAGAAACGTTTTTAGTCGATTCCAGTGGGTTCATTCGTTATCGTCATGTGGGTATTTTGAATGAAACAACTTGGGAGCAAATATTACGCCCTAAGTGGGAGGCTTTGTCGTGAAATTATTATTCCTCCTAAGAATAGTGTTACTAATATGTATCCCCTTAATAGGACATACCGAGGCGCTTTATCCTTTAGCCACGCAAAAACAAGAAGCACAATTTAAAGGGTTATTACGAGAGCTCCGTTGTTTGGTGTGTCAAAATCAAGATTTAGCTGATTCAAACGCGCCTCTTGCCAAAGACTTGCGAGATGAGGTGTATGGTCTGGTTCAAACCGGAAAAAGTGATGATGACATTGTACGTTATTTAACCGCGCGTTATGGCGATTTTATTTTATTTAAACCCCCTGTTAAATCGGTTACCTGGGTTTTATGGGGCGCACCCGTTTTGTTTTTAGGGCTTGGGTTTGTTCTTTTTTGGCGGAGGACAGCACATGTCTGATTGGGGTGTTTTTGGCATATTAGGTGTGTTGGCCTTAAGTGTTGCTGTGTATCCGTTGAGAAACAAAAAAAGGCTTATTTTGCTTTTATTACCCGTTTCAGCTGTTTTTTTGGTGTTAGCATATAGTGGTTTTGGTGGGTGGTTTGAGTGGCATACGTTTCAAGTGGCGCAAAAAAAACAAGCTGAAGCCAAACAAGTGATTCAAGCATTGGGTAGTACAACAGCGATTATTGAGCGCTTAAAAGCGCGTCTTGCTGAAACGCCTAAAGATGCTAAAGCCTGGTTTTTATTAGGCAGGGTATATGTGTCAGAAGGAGACTGGAAGCATGCAAATGAGGCATATGTGATTGCGCATAGTCTTGCCCCTGATAATCATGAATATAGCCTGCATTATGCACAAAGTGTGTGGGAACTTAATCAACAAGCTTTTGATGATAAAACACGTGCACTTTTAGAAGGTATTTTACACGTTGACTCAAATCAGCCTGATGCCTTGGCAATGCTTGCGTATGATGCGTATACACGGCACCTTAATCAAGATGCCGTGAAATATTGGGAACGTTTATTGGTTTTGACACCATCCCCCTCGGAGGATGCTGACAAATTACGCCAAGCAATAGCTAAAGCGCGTCAAGATGAAATGGTTACGGGTTGAATTGAAAGAAGAGTTCGTCCTCCTCGGAATCATCTTGATCATCCTTTTTGTAAACCTCATCATCTGAGGGTTCAAAACTGTTGAGTAATGCGCTTTCTTCTCTTGCTATATGTTGATCTAGTTCTTGTTCAAACCATGTCATAAAATCATCGACTTCATTAGCACTGGTATCAGGAGCAGGGCTAATTCTACCTTTTGTAGGGCTATCAGACAGTCTTCTTCTCAAAATGGACATCAAGGGGGCTCTTTGGTGGCTTGAGAGAAAAAATTGTTGGTGAAGTAGTATTTCAAAGTGCTCCGTCAAAGATGTATCTAATGCCAGTAACGAGGCCAGAAAAGAATGTCGGCGGCTTTCAGATACTTTAGTGGCTTTAACATATGCAGAATATAAAAGCCTTACTTTAGCTAAGAGTTCGCGTTTTGTGTCTTCTAATAATATTGTCATTGTGTTTTCTCATATTATTTCAAGCCAAATGAGAGTCCTTCTTATATTGGTGTGAAAAGGGTTAAATTAAAAAATGCGCTAAGCAATGGCTAAAGCGCACCGTGATTTGGGAAATTAAAAAGCACCGGGTATATAGTCAGAGTAATCTTCATCGTCAGCACAAACTGCTTGCATATCTTCTTCTTCACCTTCGCTTGAAACGCTATCCCACTGCTTTTCTTCTTCAGAATAAATATATTGTTCAAGTTCAGCTGTAAACCATTCCATAAAACTATCTAATTTACTAATAGGTTCATTATTTTCGTTAAAAATAGGGCTAAATCTATTTCTTGATGAAGGGCTTTCGGTAAGAGACCTTTTTAAAATTAGATTCAGTGATGTCCTCTCCGTGTGTGAGAGTGAAAACTGATATCTCAGAAGGTTTTCAAAGTCGGTAACTAATGTGTGCTCTGAGCTGATTTGAGTATAAAGAAAATTGAGTCGATTTCTTTCAGATAACGCGCTAGCGTCAAGGTGGGCTTCATATAGTTCTTTTACTGCTGTTAAAAGGTCAGTTTGTGTTGAGGGTGATAGTATACTCATGACTGTTTTCTCACTATTATTTCAAGCCAAAGGAGAATCCTTCTTATATTGGTGTGAAAGGGTTTAAATAAATCGGGGTTCAATTAAAAAAAGTGTAATTTGCGTGTTAATACTCAACTCATTGAAAGAGCTGGCTCAATCATTAAAGGAGCAGGTACTCTTATTGCGCCTGGGTGTTGCTCGAGTAATACGGTTTCATCCGTGAGTATTTTATCTAGAGCAGAACCAAAGTGATTAATAAAGGCGTTCGTTTTTTCTTGGAAATCTTCTTCACGTGGGTAGAACCTTTGTGTCAGGTTCAGAGGGCTTATGTCATTAAAAGTTCTATCGAAAGCCCTGGTAATGTCTTCTTTTTGCAATGCAGTTAATTCATTAACCGCATTGATGCACTCAGCGAATGCTTCTTCTACTCTCATATCTAATACAGATGAGGCAGTAAAAGGATTATATCTAGAGGTTACCGTGGCGTGGGATACGGAAAGATAAGCCTTATAAAAGGTACATACGTTGTCTAAGATGGTTCTTTTTAGCTCTTTCGCTGATACAGTCATAATTACCTGCTCGTGTAGGATAAATCTTAACCCAAAATAAAATAAGGGCGAAATGATATCATAAAGTTCAACGAAAAATCAACGCCACCTTGTTTTTTTTGAGGTTTTTACTTAAAATGCGAGCCTTCTTTCTTGGGGTTGTTCATGTCTGACTTTTATTGTGATTTCACAAAGCGTCGTACGTTTGCCATTATTTCGCATCCTGATGCGGGTAAAACAACGGTAACCGAAAAGCTTTTGCTTTTTGGGGGCGCTATTCAAATGGCAGGTACTGTTAAAGGTCGAAAAGCCTCTCGTCATGCTACGTCAGATTGGATGGCAATGGAGAAAGAGCGGGGTATTTCTGTGACAACCTCTGTGATGCAGTTTGTTCATTTAGACCATATAATGAATTTGCTCGACACACCAGGTCATGAAGATTTCTCAGAAGATACCTATCGTACTCTAACAGCTGTTGATTCTGCTTTAATGGTCATTGATGTTGCCAAAGGAGTTGAAGAGCGCACCGTTAAGTTAATGGACGTGTGTCGCTTGCGTGACACACCGATTATGACTTTTATTAATAAATTAGACCGTGAAGGGCGTGAACCTATTGATTTGCTGGATGAAATTGAAACCGTTTTAAATATTCAATGTGCGCCGGTAACCTGGCCTGTGGGCATGGGCAGCCGCTTTAAAGGGATTTATCATCTTTATCAAGATCGCGTGTTTTTATATCAATCGGGTAAAAATGCTGAAAAGCAAACAGCATGTGTGATAGAAGGGTTAGATAACCCTGAACTAGATGTGCTTTTAGGTGAAGATGGAGCACAAGAATTACGCGATGAAATTGAGCTTGTAAAAGGGGCATCGCATGCCCTAAATTTAGAAGATTATCTGGCCGGAAAATTAACGCCTGTTTATTTTGGTTCTGCGATTAATAATTTTGGGATTGAAGCGTTACTAGATGATTTTGTAGGCTTTGCACCACCACCACAAGCGCGTGAAACCAAAGAGCGATTGGTTAAGCCTGAAGAAGCGCCATTAACAGGCTTTGTCTTTAAAATTCAGGCTAATATGGACCCGAAACATCGCGATCGCATTGCGTTTATGCGTGTTTGCTCCGGAAAATTCAAAAAAGGCATGAAGGTTAAACACCTGAGACTCGGAAAAGACTTAACCCTTGGCAATGCGTTAACCTTTATGGCAAGCAGCAGGGTGCATGCAGATGAGGCCTTTCCTGGGGATATTATTGGTTTGCATAACCATGGCACCATTCGGATTGGTGATACTTTCACTGAAGGCGAAAAATTAAAGTTCACAGGAATCCCTAATTTTGCGCCAGAGCTATTCCGTGCTGTACGCTTAAAAGACCCGCTCAAAAGCAAAGCATTACTGAAAGGTTTAATCGAGCTTTCAGAAGAAGGAGCAACCCAAATTTTCCGTCCATTGGCTCGCAATGATTTAATTTTAGGGGCTGTGGGTGTGCTTCAATTTGATGTGGTGGCACATCGCCTTAAGTATGAATACAACGTTCAGTGTGTATATGATGCAGTGAATGTATCTTGTGCCCGTTGGGTGTATGCAGAAGATGAGAAAGCATTGGCTGAGTTTAAAGCCAAAGCCGAAGACTATTTAGCACTCGATGGGGGAGATGCATTAATGTACCTTGCGCCAACACGGGTTAACTTAAGCTTGGCAGAAGAACGTTATCCTAAGATTCGATTTGTCGCAACGCGTGAGCATTAGCCTTTGACGTCGTTGCGAGGAACTTCGTTGCGCGGTAATCTCGGGGTTAAAAATCCTTATGTTAAATACCCATTCTAAAAAAGCAGATTGCCGCACCACTCGCTACGCTCGGGTTCGCAAAGACGGCATAGATATTGTGAGTGCCGGGGTCAGGCTTGACCCCGAAGTACTTACAAGTCAAGCTTAGTGTTATGTTCTTCATCATTAGGTGGTGGCGCCGCTGGCCTGCCTTCTTGAAATGCCTTTTTAAGTTCTATAAATCGAGTTGCTGCAGGTGGCTCTTTTACCGCCTGTAAGGCCTCTATTTTTGATTCTATTTCTTCCATAATTTCTGTGGTTCGAGCATCTTTCACAACGTTTTTTTTAGCAGCTAAAATGTCTGCTTGCTCAAGCAGTCCTAACACCATAGCACCTTTATTTTGCTCATCTAGCGTTTGTTCTTTAGCAATTTTATCAATAATAGATTTAAATTGTTCAAGCTTTTGATTTAAAGACATCTCACTATCAACGCTAATTTTCATAGATGCTAAAATGAGCCAGGCTGGATTTTTTTGGTTATTGGTATCGCCATCCTTGAAAGCATCATGCAATCCCTGTAGATCAAATTCTTCAGGATTTAAGCGGTCATCTGGTTTCATAGCGTCGTCTTCATCATCGTCTTCATCTTCACCTAATCCCAAACTTTCTCGTACAACCTCAAATTGCTGATTTATATACTGTCTTGTAAAAGTTTCAGGAAGCAGTTCTCCTAGAACATCGGGTGGAGGCGAAGCAAATAAAGCCAAAGGATTTGGTGTAACGCTTGCTGGTTTATTTGGAGCAACTGTAAGCAATAATGGTCGTAGTGTTTCAGCTAAGAAAGGATCGTCCGGAGGTAGTTTAAAGTTTTTGTTGCCTAAGTCGTCTCCATTGTCGCCAGTCTTTTTGGTGTATTTATCTAGGATTGATTGAGTTTGCTCCTCATTTAAAGCGATATTCAACTCGTTACCACCACTCTTTTCTTGATAGATAAGCTTATGTTCTTCTGTGTTTAACTTATAATAAGGATGCTGAAAAGATGCGCTTTCAGTTGGATTGATGTAAATTGTAACCTCTTGTTGGGTTGAAGGCGCTCTGCTTCTTCCGATATTGGCCATAGCCTTGTCTAATATTCCCATCAACCCTTGCTCTTCCTCTTGCTCTCGCTCCTTAGGAGGTGCTAACTCTTTTTGGTCTTCCTTTTTTATTAACGCATTCACTCCTCCATGATTTTTTAGTTGATCCATCAGACTGACACCAGTATTAGCCGTAGGGGAAGGAGGAGAAGTATTGACTGTGGGTTGAGGAGGAAGGGGAGGTGGTGCTTGCTTTTGTGAAGCCGCAGCTTTACTCGCCTCAAATAACTCGCTTATTTTGGCAAAAAATGCTGCGTTGGCTTGCCTATTTAAACTTAAATCAGCACCGATATGCTCTGCGAGTTCATAAGGCTCATGATCATCATCACTAAAATCATCATCATCTGACTGAGCGTCGTCAAATTTTTTTCTAATTACTTCTTCAACTTCAACTGGCATTTCAATGCTTGTAGAAACGCTAATATTTTCATGATATTCAAGAGTATGTGTGTCAAGCTTTAAGAGATAGTATGGAAAAGGGGGCTTTTTACCTATCTCTTCTTCGGCTATTTCTATGTATATTTTAATGCTTCCTTCTTTATCGTCGTGTTCTTCTGGTCTTATCCCTGCGTTTATAACACGCATTCCTTCTGCTACCTCAGCATTCCTTATTTGTGCAAACATTTGTTGAACTATCTTACCATCTTTTTCAAAATTATCTTTTATTCCCTTATAGATTTCTTTGATCAATGTAGTTTTATCTTCAGAACTTAAGTTTGTGTTAGCGTTAATCCGAGCAATGATTGGTTTATAATATTCATATTTATCGTTTTCGTTAAGTGCTGTATTTTCAAAAATTGGGGTAATAATATCAAGAATTTCAGTAGAATTAGAAGCATTTGTTTGAGCATTGATACGTGCTAGCGCGTTGGAAAGCATTCCCTCTGGGGTGTATGGTTTTAGTTTTTTTTGTACGGCAGACTGTATTAGTGTGAATTTTTGTAATGTTTTTGCACCAGGAATTGATGTTTCTGCTCGTTTAAGTACTGCTGTAACTAAGGTGGTTTTAGTTTCAGGCGTTAAAGCCTCGTTATCAATAATGGAATCTGCTATTTCTCTAGTCAGGTCTATTTTTGGGGTTGGAAGAAAATTGGGGTTGGCAAGAACGGGGGTAATGATAGGTAAAATATTCCCAATTGTATAGCCTTCAAGAGATTTGCTGATAGCCATTAAAGCCGTATTTACTCTTATTTTTTCTGTTTCAAAATCTTCCTCTTCTTCCTCTTCGTCGTCGAAATCTTCTTCCTCTTTATTAGAGACATTGTTTTTAAGGTCAGTGATTTGCGTAACCAAAGCAGCTTTAGCTTCTGGAGTTGAATGCTCATTAACAAAATCAATGATTCCTTGATAAATATCAGCTATCACTTCTTCAGAAAGTTCGGCATCCTCTTTAATAATAGGCTGTGTCAGTTGTTTAATAAGTTCAATATCTAATTTATTATCAGCATTAGCTAACCGCATTGCAGAGTGAATAACGCCGGAAATTATTTTAGATGTAATGTTTAGATCACGCGTAGTATCGTCTAAAATATCATTTATTATATTTACATGTTTTGAAATTTTGTTTTCGAAAGAAGCATCGGCAGCAAACTGATACTTCTCCAAGAGTTTTGAAACATTCTCAGCGGCGCAAAGCTCAGAATGAAGATAGAAACCCTGTAAAACAAACAGAGAAACAAAGTTATTAATAAGAGCATCTTTATTTGTTAGCTTAGAATCGTTAATTAAATCTAAAGTTTTTATAATCGCCTCAAATTTATTGGTATCAGAGTATTTCTTTGAATTTAAAATTTCACTTAATATTGTTTGGATATGTTCGTCTGTTAGAGGAGATGCTTCGTTAGCAGCGTTAATGCTGTTTTCAATAATTTGAATGATTAAATCAAATTGTTTATTTCCTTTTTCTGTATCCAGTTCATTAATGGTTTCTATATAAAGGTCAATTTTTTCATTTAAAGAAAGGTCCTCATTAGGCTTAGCAGCGATTGCCATTACTTTTAAAATAGACCATACATATTCATGTCCTAAATAATTTAGTTCGTCTATATTAAAATTTTCAGGATTTAATTTGTCTCCTTTATTTTTAAGGCCTAATGCATTACGGATTTCTACTTGCCATCTTAAATTTGCACTGTCAGTACCTACATCAGGAAATAAAGGTTCTATGGTAAATTCAGGAGGAAGTTGACCTATTAAAGCTGCATTTGGTGTTCCCTCAAATAGTTCGGCTAAATTATGGTTAGGTGTTTGATTAAAAAGAATAGGGGGTAGGCCAACTGCTTCGGGATTAATCATTTCCATTAGCTCAGCGCCCAGCCCGCCGTGCCCTAAAAAAATATCATCTAAGCTGTCTTCTTCGTTCTCATATAAGTCGTCGTCTTCTTCTTCGTCCTCATATAAGTCGTCGTCTTCTTCTTCTTCTTCGTCGTCCTCATAATCCTCTAGTTCAGGAGTAGCGTTTCTAATCTTCTCAAGTAATTGTTCATAGTCAGTTAATAGTTTATCCTCTCGAATAACCTCAGATAACCCTTCAAAAAGACTATCATCATCCTGGTGATTAGTTTCCAACTTTTTAAGGATCTCCTGATAAGCTGCTATTCTATTTTGTGATGAAAGGTCAGCTTCAGATGTGAGTGAAATTGCCATCATTTGTAAAATAAGTAGGCCTGAAAGGTTGTTGGCTTGGTATAAGTCTTTTAATTTTTCACGGTTGAAATGCTGAGGTTTTAATTCAGGCTCGTCAGCTGTAAGTCCTAAAGCTGCTTTATAATCTTCTTTTTCTTTACGTCTTATTTCTGGCCTTAAAAGATTTTTCTCATCATCATCAAATAAATGTTCTGTTGTAAATTCTTTAGGGAGTAAATCAATATCACTCTGAGCTTCTGGATTATAAAGGATTGCTGGTAGGCCGACTTTTTTTGCGTCAGATACACTACTGTATGTTCTCTTTCTAGGAGAGGCAGGAGGAGGTGGTGGCGGTACTTTGGCTTTTATAGCAATTAGGATGGCATTACTTTCTTCACTTGCATCAGGAGGAAGTTCTCCCATATTCCTAATAACTGTTTGAGCTAAACTATTTCGACTGTCTAAATTAGACTCATCGATAATGAAATTAATAACTTGTCGCATCACTTTCATTCGAGTTTCTAAAGAAAACGAGTTACCGCGTTCTTGATCTACAATAGAGGCTACTATTTGGCCGACGTTATCTATATTCAGCGCATTAGCCGCTTTAGCTTTTTCTAAACAGTCTTTAACAATTGCAGCCAATGTTGCATCAAGATCCTCATGATCAGCATGATCTTGATTTAACTTATCAATGGTATCTACATAAGCTGCGATTCTGTTATCTAAAGAAAGATGCTCATTAGCAGTAAGAGCTATTATTTGTAATATAAGCCAATTAGAGTCCTTATCAGTAGTATATAAATCTTGTAATGTTGCTACATTAAATTGAATTGGGTCTAATGCATGACCGATGTCTTCAAGTCCTAAAGCGGTTTTAATTTGTTCGTGTTTAGAAGTATCTTCTTTAGGAAATAACCTTTCTCTTGTGAAGTCTTCTGAAAGTAAACCGATTAATGATGGGGCTGCTGATGCCTCAAAAAGAGGCGCTAAATCCTTTTTTCTTGCTAGTTCCTCCTCTGCTTCGACAACTTTCCTCTCTATATCACTTATATCGAGTTTTGTCTCGTTAGCTGCTAGTTTGGTATAAATGTCGCGGGTTAATATAACTTTCTCTTCGTCGTCTAAGCTTAAGCTATTAAGGATAGTATCAATTACCTCCGTATAAAGTTTTTTTCGGTTTTCGGGACTCTCAATATTACCAATAGCTTTTATGATGTTTTCAATTAATTTCTCAGGATTATCCTCATTCTCAGCCAACCTCATTGCTTTTTGAAGAAATGTAGATGCCATAAGAAGTTGTTCTTCAATGATTACTGATGTGCTTGTAGCAACGAATTCAATTAGTTCTTGATAAAGTTCAATTTTATCTTCTTCTGATAACTGTTCGAGGGTAGCATCATCAATAGGTTGAAAGAGGTATGAAATATTTCTAAGCGTGAACATAGTTTCTTCATTTTCTTCATCAAGCCAATTTAGAGCCTCAGAAAGTTTATCTTTAACGTCCCGATTATTATTAACAAGTTCAGTAATTTCTCTTTGATATGTTACAAGTTGGTCTTCCTCGTAATCGTTGTCTTCCTCTTCAGGCACAGGAGGAGGTGGTGGAGCTGCTTTTAAAATTGGAGCATCTTTCATTCCGACCAAAATTGCAGAACTCCCTGCATTTGGAAGTTTTTCTGCTTTATCTACAATGTGTTGAGCTAATATTGGGGTATTAGCGAAGGCGGGTACTTTTGCGATAATCGAGTCCATTAACGCTTGATGCGCTTTCATTTGAGTTTCGGGAGTAAAATTAGTACCAGCCTTAGAAATAGGCGCAAGCATGTTATCGATTTGAGCGTTAGTTAAGGTTCCAGTTTTAGTAATGCAGTTTTGAATGATTTCAGTCAATTTTGCATCAATATCATCATGAGTAGGATAATGTTCATTTAGTTTATCGATGATAGTTATATAAGCTGTGATTCTGGCGTCTAAAGCAAGGACTGTTTCAGGTTCGTTAGCGACAGCTATTATTTCTGCAGCAAGCGAGTCAAATTCTGGGATTACAGGAGGAGGTGGTGGTGGGTTTAAGATTGAATTAGCTTTCATTTTGTCCAGGATTGCAGGACTTTCTGCATCTGGAGTAATGGCTTCTGCTTCAGTAACAATATGTTGAGCTAATATTAGGGTATAAGGGAAGGATTTTTTTGCAATCATTGAATCCATTGCTGCTTGATAAGCGCTCATTTTAGTTTTGGCAGTAAACTTATCACCAGTAGCAATCGGTGCTAGCATTGTATCGACTTGATCGGGAGTTAAGGTTTCAGTTTTATTAATGCAGTCTTGAATGATTTCAGCCAATTTTGCATCAATATCATCATGAGTAGGATGATGTTCAGTTAGTTTATCGATGATACCTGCATAAGCGGTTATTCTGTTATCTATATTACGCTCAGCCTCAGATTCGTTAGCGACAGCTATTATTTCTGCAGCAAGCGAGTCAAATTCTGGGATTACAGGAGGAGGCGGCGGCGAAGCTAAAGCTGAAAGTGGTTTATCAAGATTCTTTATAAACTTTTCATATTCAGCAATTAATGGATTTGGATCGCGTCCGAAGCCAAACAAAGCTTTTGCTTGCTCTGCTCTGCTAGGCGTATCTAATTTTTTAATCACGGTCAATATCTGTTCACATAGCAGGGCTATATTTCCATGTTCAGCAATTAAGCTTGGCGCTTTAGCTTTCTGCTCATCTTTGATGATTTGTAGTACTTGGGCAGCAAGTCTTCTACTTTCAATTGTTTTATCAGTTTTACCGAGTTTTCCTGCTTCAATTGCCATAATAGTTGTCTTACAAGCGTTTACTTTTTTTTCTAACGTAATATCGTCAGTAATGGGCTGTATGGTGCGTAGGACAGTCCATAGTGGACTCCAACTTGCGTTAGCCACGTTAAGTTGTGAAAGTTCATAAAGTTTATCATTATCAAATTTAGAAGGGTCAAGTAAGCCATCTAAAATGAGGGATGGTCCAAGGGAATCTTTGCCACCAAGTGCTCTGTATATTTTCTCTGCTGTGTCTCGGTCGTCTTCTATTATTTCGAGTTTACCAGCGGTATTTAGATTGAATATGTTAGGATATATTACAGGGAGTATATCTCTTAGGTATCCGTCTACTCTATGTGGATATTTTTTTGCACTTAATTTAGTCCATCCTGAACTGTGACTATAATTTATAAGGGAGCGAAGGAAGTGTTCTTCTTGGGTTAACCCTTTAGGTGTTTCTTTAAGCGTATCTTGTGCTTCCATTCTGCCATTAAATCTATTTCCCATTAGGTCTACACTATCAAAAGGAGCATCAAAAATTGCGTTTGCCGAAGTCTCACTTCTTGATGGTAATTTTCCATATGCTTTCCTAATACCTTTCAAGTTCTCTACAATATATCCAATACGTTGGGGTGGCTTTACGAAGATATTACTAAAAACGGCGGATTGAGAGTTTGTCAATCCACATTTCTCGGGAATTTTACTCATTGCCTCATTTCTTAGGGAAAGTGCTTGTATGCACAACGCATATTCTTTGAATTCCTCTGACTGGTAGAGTTTAGCGATCTCCGTAGCCATTTCGTCCCGAGAGAGGACGTCATTTTGTAATAACGTATCAATAGAAAGTTTTTGATAAGCCGTGATTAAAGCATCAGTCATTTTTATATAGCTACGGACTTCATTAATATCTTCAGGACTTAAATGGCTATTGTCGAGTAAAACAGGAAGGATAAGGGGGGCAAGTGAAGCGTCGGCAACAAAACGTTCTTCTTTGACTAAAAGTTGGCTGACCACAAAACTAAATCTCCCAGGATCATCAGTTTCACTTTTGTACTTATCAAACCAAGCTTGCTTACGTGCTAAGAGAGCCTCTGCTGGTGTTTCTTCCGACATTGCTGAAAGTGCATCAAAATGACGTTCTAGTTCACTTTGGTAGAATGTATCTTGAGATGAGTAAGTATTGCTAAAAAAAACGTTGCCAACCACTCCTTTTTTACTAAGTAGATGCACAACACTCCTTATAAAGGTAGGGTTTTCTTCAGCGATTTTAATGGCTTTCCAATATGCGTCAAGTACTTGCCTTCTATCGTCGTTAGAAGGGAGTGTTTTTTTCGAAAGCAAGATAAGGGGATCGAATACTTCTGTACGGAGTTCATCACGTACTTCTAATTCAGTGGTTAAATTACGAGGTTTTTTCTCGGAACTCTTTCTTTTTGGGGTGAGCCCTTTTGGCTCGCGAACAACGACCGGGCCAATGGATGAAATGGATTTAGCCGGGGCAGGAGGTAGTATAGCTTTTTTAGCAATAAAAGCGGTTGTGGTTAATTCTTCAGAAGCTTTGGAAAGTTTGGTATCTTTTTTTGGGCCGCGTCCTACCATCGTTGTTAAAGCACCGTGTACTTCTGTATGTTTTTCAGCTTCCCATTTTACAATTCTTGATTGCATATTCGAGAATTTGCTTTTAATGAGTGCTTGTTCTTCTGCTTGATGAGTCGATATTACATCAGGATGATCTTTATTTGGATGCAGATAAAAATCTGATGAAATGGTTTGAAATTTATTTTTTCTCATTACTTGTATTGCAGCATTGGCAACGTTTAAACCAAGGTTTGTTGCCTTTATGGGGCCTAATTTTTTATCAGCAATAAGTTGAGTTACTTCTTCGTAAGCACTGATTTTATCGCTTAAAGAAAATTCATTTGAGGCCACAGGTTTCATGCTTTTTAAAACGACCCATAAAGGGTTATCAGACTCACTGCTTGCTAGCTCATCAAGGGCTTCTTTATCAAATCTACTTGGGTCTAAAAGTCCGCGAGGTTGTGTGGGATCGGGATCTTCAAGGTGTAAGCCAAGGGCTTTTCTCATCAGTTCTAATGTGTGTTCGTCATCATCAATCGGGGATAGATTTCCGTCATGATCTAAAGTGAATCTATCTGGATAAGCTTCTGTTAAGACGGTCTTTAAATAGGTATTGATATCTTTGACTTCATCTTTTTTTGTTTTTCTATCTGTTTGACGTGCATCGGTTTCACTATTTAGGTTGAGTAACAATAGTGAGCGGAGCACAGCTGTTTTTTTATCCATTTTTCCGGAAGAAAAGAGAGATGATTTAACTTTGACAGGCCATTTTTGAAAATGCCTGATAGTACGTGTTTGTAAATAAACGGATTTTGCTTTGTCTATGACAGGCTTTATGCCTTCTTGAAAGTCAGTATCACTACTTTCTTTTTCTATTTTTCTGAGTTGTTTAGGGAGACTTCGAATATTTTGTTGAGGGGTTGCTGCTAACGCATGGGTTTCTGGGGGCAGGTCAATGCGACTGATTCTATGTTGGAGAATAGAAAGTTTTTGCTGATGCTCGCTATATTCGGTAAATCTTCTATCTTTAAGTTCAGTTAAGAAGTGCTCAGCTTGTTCCGTAGGCACAGTTTGACCGTCTTCTTTAGTAGCGGCTGATAAGTTGATCATTTTATTAAATTCGACGTTTCCATGGCTTGCAATCAACTCATCAGTTGATTGCAGATAGCTTTCAAGTACTTCTTGTTCTTTTTGTTCTTTTGGAGTTGATGATGCAGGGATAATTCGCCTTCTAAAAAGTGTTAACCTAAGGGCGAGTCTTTGCATTTTTGCTATAAAGTTTTCTTGGGTGATTGCAAAATTAGAAATGGGGTTTGTGCCAAGTGATTTATCGTTGTCACTTTGTCTTTTAGCCAGTTCCCGAATGTTTTCAAGTGTTTTACGGACACCAGCTTTGTAAGTTTTATCTGTGCTAGGGATGATTGTGGGTGCTATTAAAGCTTTACCATGTTTGGTGGTGTGTTCTAAGGCTTCACTAACAACAGGAGCAAGGTGTCCATGTTTTCTAGTAAACTCATGTGCTCTCCTTAAGTGTTCTAGGACCTCTGCTTTTGCAGTGGCTAATGCTCGTTTTTCAGCATCATGGAAAGCATCATCTCTAACGATAGCCAGTTTAACAGCTTCTTCTTCATCTTCTTTGATGGTTTTTGTTATTCTCTCAATTTCTTCTTGTGCTTCGCGTAATTTTTCAAGCACATCGATTGAAAAAGCTTCTAGGAGGACTCTGTCTTCTTTATGAGAATTGGGCATAAAAAAACCAATAAGTGTGGAATATAGTTAAAGTATAGACCAGCTTATTGGTTTTGCTTTTAGTCTTTGTGATTAAGGTTTAGGCACACTTAAATCAGTTAAGGCATAACACTGTGCGACAATGGTTTCTTCCCCCTCATTAGTGAGTTGAACTGTGGCGCCAGGTTCAGCACGGATACGAAATGTTTCTTCTGGTGCAACGTTGATTTGCAATGTTTCTCCGCGTGAAAAGGATACATCATTAAGAGATGCTTTTTTTCGTAACACTTTAAAAGAAATAGCGCTGGTTTCATCACTCTGAGCAATCACGCACTCGGCATTGATGACCCATCTAAAGACATTAGAAAAAACTTGAGGTTCTTTTGATGGCAATACGTAATCAACGGCTGGGCCAAATGCAAGTGTAGGTTGATTGGTTGCGAGCACAGGTGTTGCAAGTAACGTACTAATACAAAATAAAGCGGTTTTTAAGTGTTGTTTCATAAATAATTACCCTCAAAAAGAAATAATAAGTCTATTACAAGTGAAGCTTGCGGCTTAAGGTAACATATGAATTTTGTTTTTGTCTATCTAATAGACGATAAACTTGCTTTAAAAGGGTGCAATTCGAACAGGATCGCCTGGCTTTAATGTTAATAAGGCAGCCGTTTGAGTTGTTAGTATACAAGTATTGTCTTTTATATTGCAGGTAACAGATCCTTTGGTTGCACGAAAATCAGTGTCCGTATTTGAAAGCAAATAAGTTGGGCTTTCAATTTGTTTAGTGGTGTCTTTTAGTATAAACACTTGGCTTTGTTTAAAGGTTTTAATATGCGATATTTTTGACTCAAGAACGGGGCCTGCATCAAAAATATCAATATAATGGTTATAATAGAATCCTTCGTTCATGAGCAATTCCATTGCTGGAACAGTTGATGGGTGCGGTTTTGCAATGGCAGCTTGTGCCTCAGGGGAAAGCAGTTTTACATAAATGGGATATTCTGGCATAAAATCTGCAATAAATTGTTTGTCTGTTGATAAAGTGAGTCGGTCTGCTTCGATGAAAGAAAGGTGAAAAAAGTGATACCCCAGTGCATCCCAAAAAGGTGAGCTGCCATCAAGGGTTGTGATGCCGCGCATCTCGGCAATGACAGTTTGTGCAAATCGTTCAGGATATTGCGACATAAATAAGAAGCGAGCGCGTGATAAAAAAGCGCCACAGTGCTCTTTGCGATATGATGGCTTTAAATAGAGCGTACAAAGTTCGGTATGCCCTTGATGGTCGTTTACTAGGTTTAAGAGTTCATCTTCGTGTTGGTTTTCAGTGGAGCGGCTTGTGAGTGCTTTGATGCGTTTTGAGAGCTTATAAGAATAAAAGGGTGCTTCCACACCGGTTTTCGCTTCAATGGCAGCGGTTCCGATAACCTCGTTGGTATTGTTGTCTTCGAGCACAAATAGATAATACTCATTGCCAGGGGTATGTCGAATATGTTGCCATGAGGTGGTTGCGTGCTCTAAGCGTTGGGCCAGTAAAGTTCTGTTTTTAGGAAGTGTGGTTAATCCAAATCCGCTTTCTTTGGCTAAGGTATGAATGGCCTCTAAGTCGGAATCCTTGGCATTTCGGAAGAGTATATTATCCATATAAAGTAACGCTCATGTTAGATATATTGATTCTTAAATAGTAGCTTGCTTGTTTTGAGGTGTATACTAATAGGCTTAATTTTTTTAGTTGGGCGCGAGTGGCGTTATTGTATAAATACCCCTTAGCCTACGTGCCTCGGTTTATCCGAGGCATCCAGAGAAGAAGGCCTACGTGCCTCGGTTTATCCGAGGCATCCAGTGGTTTTAATGGGTGTTTTGTCTGGATACCGCGCATAAAGCGCGGTACGTAGGGAGTGGGGGCGCGGTACGTAGGGAGTGGGGGCGCGGTACGTAGGGAGTGGGGGCGCGGTACGTAGGGAGTGGGGTGCAGTGCGTAGAGAATGGTGCAGTGCATAGAGAATGGCGTTGGGAATGTTTAAACAAATGATATCCAATTTTTTGAAAGACACGCATCCTGAGTGGCAGGATATTTTACAAGAAGCGCTTTTAGCCATGGATAAAGCGTATCTTGCAACATTAGCCAGTCAAGATCATTATTTGCCAAATCAGACCATGTTATTTGCCGCTTTTAAACGTCCGCTGACCTCAATGAAATATATTCTATTTGGAGAATCGCCTTACCCTCGCATTGATTCTGCCAATGGATATGCCTTTTGGGACGCTGCAGTTGAAAATCTTTGGTCTGATACGGGGTTAAGTAAAGCTGTAAACCGTGCAACGTCACTGCGTAATTTAATTAAAATGTTGTTGCATGCCAGAGGTGATTTAAGCACTGATTTTTCACAACCTGCCATTGCACGACTTGATAGTGCACGTTACCATCAAACAGCTGAGGCCTTTTTTACGCATATCTTGAATCAAGGGTTTATGTTGTTGAATGCGTCATTGGTGTATCAAGAAAATAATATTCCCTATCATGCGCGTCAATGGGCGCCTTTTATGGCAGTATTGTTAGATAGATTGACTGTTGAAAAAAAGGCTACGAAACTTATTTTGTTTGGACGTATTGCTAAAAAAATACCGGGATATGAGCGTTTTGAAACAGTACTTGCAGAACACCCTTATAATCTTAGTTTTATAACCAATCAAGTGGTGATTGATTTTTTTAAACCCATGGACTTGTTATTGCATGATGAAAGAAAAAAATACGATTAACCCCCAAGAAGTTGCACGTTTTGCACAACATGCCTCTCATTGGTGGGATACGAATGGACCTTTAAAAACGTTACATGATATTAACCCTGTACGTCTTGATTGGATTCAGCAATATATTGAGCCTGCTGAACTTAATATATTAGATATTGGATGTGGCGGCGGTATTTTATGCGAAGGATTAGCAAAGTGCGGCGCAAAGCTAACAGGGCTTGATGTAGAAAAAGGTGCAATTGATACAGCACGCCACCATGCAGCAGCGGAAAAATTAGACATTGATTATGTTTGTGAACCCGTAGAAACATTCGATGCACCGCTTTTTGATGCGGTGACATGCCTTGAAATGTTAGAGCATGTTGATAATCCAGAAATGATTATTCAGGCAGCGGCACGCCTGGTCAAACCAGGAGGATATGTTTTTCTATCAACCATCAATCGCACAGCCAGGGCTTACGCTGAGTTAATTGTGGGGGCTGAATATATCTTATCGCTCCTGCCGCACCAAACTCATGCGTTTGAGCAATTTATTCGTCCTAGTGAGTTAGCGGGCGCTGTTCGTCGTACAGGACTTGATGTGGTGGGAATGACAGGGCTTTTATATAATCCTTTTACTCGGAAGGCAAGGCTGCAGGTGGGGCAGGTTGAGGTGAATTATCTGTTGGTTGCTCAAAAGCAGTTGTAGTATTTGGGTTTCGGGACATTAAATATTGTCGTTCATAACGTTGTTTTGCGTACTTGGCCTGTTCGGCTGTGACTAACTCCATCTCGTTTCCATATAAATCAATGCGCGCTTTATTTATTTTTTGGGCATTTAAATAAGCAGGGGAGGTACAATAATAAGTAAATGCACTGCGGAGTGTTCTTTTGCTAAAAGGAGGGGTATCTAAGCGATCGTAAAAATCAATGACATCTTCGAGTATACCCACTTTTAAAGGTTTAACTTGTCTTGGTTTTTTAAAAAAGGCAGCGGGAAAGTGTTCAATAAGCCAGTCGATAATTTTAATTTTTTTTTGTTTTTCGGTGTTGTACTGCGAGTTGATTGTGCTCATGTGCATCCCTAGCTGAACGAAGAAATCTTCTTGATTCCTGAGTTGTTAGGGTAGCACAGTTTTTTTTTTACAAATAGTGGGAATGTGACATATATTGTTTATCTGGATAATAAGCAAAAATAACCGATCCTTCTTTAATTAAATTGATGATAGGTTTTGTGAGGGTTTTTGCAATAGCAAGGCATCCCCAGCTTCGGCCTGCGTGCCCTGTACTCTTGATAAAGTCAGGTTCAACATATTGTGCACCATGAACGACCACGCGTCTGATATAAGCATTATCGTTAATGCCTTTTTCTAGGCCTTTTATATTAAGGGAGTAGCCATTTGACCCCATATAAGTATCTTGGGTTACGTACGTGCCAAGGCTTGTTTCTCTGCTTGAGACTTGATTTGAGAAATGTTTTGGAATGATGCTGCCAGAATTTGCCCCATGTGCAACGTGGGTGTTGAATAGTAATTTTTCTCGATTAACATCAAAAATCCAGAGTCGTTGTTCTGAAGAGGGTTTTGAGTAGTCAATCACCGTTAAAATAGGTTTTTTAGCAGCCCCTGAGCGTTTTACTTTTTCATAAGCCACGAGAGCAAGCTTAAGTACTTTTTTATCCAATTGAGGCGCTTTTTGACTCAAATGCTGTACTTCTGTGTTAATATCAGTGTTTGAATTTAAGTTTGCTACACTAGGAGTATCAGATGCGAGGTTTGCGCTGAAAAAAATCATTAAAATAAGGCCAATTAAAAAGTTCATGCAGACTCCCAAAAAAAGCGTTAGCGCTAAAAAAAGATGATCATTATATCATCACTCGAGTCAAAAGTACATCATTCTAAGTAGGAGTTATCAATATGTTGGAGAAAAGTCCAATCAAAGCACCTGAAGGTCTTAGGGCCGTTATTAATGCGCAATATCGCAAACAAGAACAAAAAGTGATTACAGAACGCCTGAAAGAGGCCGAGTTAGACGAGAGAGATTTAAAAACGATTGCGGCATATGCAACGCAATTAGTTGAAGCTGTTCGAGAAGCGTCTAAGCAAGCAAGTGGTATCGATTCTTTCTTAACTGAATATTCACTTTCAACAGATGAAGGCATTGTGTTGATGTGTCTTGCCGAAGCTTTATTACGTGTACCAGATAACAAAACAATTAATTTGTTGATTGAAGATAAGCTGACACAGGCGGATTGGAATGTACATCGTGCAAAAAGCAATTCGTTGTTTGTGAATACAACCACGTGGGCGCTGATGCTTACAGGAAAAGTGCTCGATCCTGAAAAAGCAGATTCTTTTTTAGGGAAAAGTGTTTTCAACTTAATGAAAAAAAGCAGCTCAGGCGTGATTCGAAAAGCTGTGGATGCAGCGATGCGCATTATGAGCCGTCAGTTTGTGATGGGACGAACCATTGAAGAAGCCTTAACGCGTGCTAAAAAAGAAGAAGCGAAAGGGTATTGTTATTCATATGATATGTTGGGTGAAGCAGCGTTAACCAAGGCAGATGCAAAAACCTATTTTGAGGCCTACAAAAAAGCAATTGAAGCCATTGGAAAAAATGCATCTCCTAATAGTACGGTGTATGCGCGGGCTGGTATTTCAGTAAAATTGTCAGCATTGCATCCAAGGTATGAAGAAGCACAACACGAGCGCGTGTTATCAGAACTCGCGCCTAAACTATTAGAGCTTGCAAAGCTTGCAAAACAATTTGATATTCAATTAACCGTAGACGCAGAAGAATCTGAACGTCTTGATATTTCGCTAGATGTAATCGAGCGTGTTTTTTGTGATGCATCATTAGAAGGTTGGGAAGGGTTTGGTTTAGCCGTACAGTCGTATCAGAAACGTGCTATGGCAGTACTTGACTGGGTGGCTCATCTCGCAAAATCACAAAACCGTCGTATGATGGTGCGGTTAATCAAAGGCGCTTATTGGGACAGTGAAATTAAGCAATCACAAATGGAAGGCTTAAGCGATTACCCTGTATTCACACGAAAAGTCTTTACTGATGTCTCATTTCAAGCATGCGCTAAAAAATTATTTACTTTAACTGATGCGATTTATCCACAATTTGCAACACATAATGCTTATTCAGTGGCTTTGGTGATGCATTTGGCAAAAGGGTATCGTGATTTTGAGTTTCAGTGTTTACATGGCATGGGGCGTGAATTATACGACCAAATTGTACCAGCAGAAAAAGCAGGTATTCCTTGTCGTATTTATGCACCAGTGGGTATACATGAAGATTTATTACCGTATTTAGTACGAAGGCTACTTGAAAATGGTGCCAACTCATCATTTGTCAACCGTCTGGTTGATAGCTCAGCACCTGTGAGTCAATTAGTTGAAGCACCCCTTACAAAAGCCAAAGCGCTTTTAGATAAAATCAATCAAAATATTCCATTACCCCAAGCCATTTATGGGCCAGCGCGTGCTAACTCAGATGGCATTGATTGGACTGACAGACAGGTGTGTGCAAACCTTCAAAAAACGTTTGATGCCATGGCGCCGTTTAAGTGGGAAGCATCTCCCTTGCTTGCAGGACGAAAAACAAAGAACACTGAAAAACAAGCACTCTTTTCACCACAATCAAACAGTCAACCAGTTGGTTCTGTTACAAATGCGCTAGAAGAAGATGTTGAGTGGGCTTTAACAAAAGCCACAGACTGTTTTCCAACTTGGGCAAAAACACCCGTATCAGAGCGTGCAGCTTGTTTAAGACGATTTGGTGATTTACTCGAAACACATACAACTACTTTTTTGGCGATTGCATGTCTTGAGGCTGGAAAAACCTGGCTAGACGGTATTGCAGAAGTGCGAGAAGCTGTTGATTTTTGTCGTTATTATGCCGATATGGCTGAAAAAATTATGGGAGAGCCAAACACGCTAGAAGGTTACACAGGCGAGTTAAATCAACTGAGTTTGCATGCACGTGGCACAATACTATGTATTAGCCCCTGGAATTTTCCATTAGCGATTTTCACAGGACAGGTAGTTGCAGCACTTGTTACAGGGAATTGTGTGATTGCAAAACCTGCAGCACCAACACCACTCATTGCTTTTGAAGCGGTTAAGCTCATGCATGAAGCAGGGTTTCCTGAAGCGGCAGTGCAATTATTGCCAGGGCCTGGGCGCATGATTGGGTCGTTATTAGTTGGAGATAAACGGATTAAAGGTGTTGTTTTTACCGGCTCAACAGATACCGCAAGTGGGATTAATCAAACCCTTGCAACCAGAGGAGGTGAGATTATTCCACTGATTGCAGAAACGGGCGGTCAAAATGGCATGATAGTTGATTCATCAGCATTGCTTGAGCAAGTGGTTCAAGATGTACTCTTATCAGCTTTTGGAAGTGCAGGGCAGCGATGCTCGGCATTACGCGTGCTCTATATTCAAGATGAAATTTATGATGATTTTGAGACCATGTTAAAAGGGGCAATGCAGGAGCTTTCAGTGGGCGACCCCTGCTGGCTTTCAACAGATGTTGGTCCTGTGATTAATGACGGTTCTTTAAAGCAATTAAAAGCGCATGTAGACGCCATGAAGCAAAAACATCGTCTAATTTATGAATGTGAATTAGGTGCCGATTGTGCTGATGGCACGTTTATGCCGCCAACGGCAATTGCGATTGATAGCATGCATGACTTAACAGAAGAAATGTTTGGACCAATCTTACATGTTGTGCGATATAAACAAAATAAGTTGGATGCTGTGATTGATGAAGTGAATAGCACAGGCTTTGGTTTAACGTTTGGGATTCATAGTCGAATTAATCGTACAGTACAGTACGTACGCGAACGTATTCATGCCGGTAATTTTTATGTGAATCGCAATACAACGGGTGCTGTTGTTGGGCTACAACCATTTGGTGGTGAGGGACTATCAGGAACGGGTCCTAAAGCAGGTGGTCCACAGTATTTGTTAAGATTCTGCCATGAGCGAACTTATACCGAAGATACAACTGCTGCAGGGGGTAATGCGAGCCTGATGTCTCTGGATGATGATATAGATGAATAATTTTTCGTCTTTTGAGTGATGTTGTTGCTGCGAGCCGAAGGCGCGGCAGTTTAGAGACTTTCAGTATTAAAAAAAGCCGCTGGATTGCCACACCACTCACTACGTTCGGGTTCGCAATGACGGCCTAAAATTGCTTTAATAATCATAAATGTTCCCTTCTCCCCTTGGGGAGTCACTATGCTGTTATTGAGAGGATTAAAAAAAGGGGCGCTGCCCCTTTAAATCCCCGAGATATTTAAGAAGGGAATTTAAGCATAAAAAAGCGGCTTAAGCCGCTTCAAAATTCCCTTACGGT
>JAHZKF010000065.1 GCA_022600575.1 Gammaproteobacteria bacterium
AATTTGCTGATTTTACAGAAGCCATTCTTGGATTTTTTGAAAATATTGACCTGTATCAAGACATCATTAAGCGCCGCATCAATGATAATTTTCAGCGCCTTAAACTCACATAGTTCGCATCTTCAGGTGTGATGGGTATAGAAGCCTTCTTGTAAACTTGAAATACCTACCCCGATAATATGATCAAGAGTCGTGTCGGAGAGATGTTCAAGCTCATCGGTAGAAGCTAAGTCAAACTCACAGAGCATGCTTCTTGCATCGTTTGCATAGTTACCTGTACGGTTACCTTCTTCTATGTCCTCAACAGACATTCGCATGAGTTGTGTGAAAGTGGTTTTGTTATTTTTGACGGCGTTGTAACAGTCTTCGGTAAACACAAGCGGTAATTTTGAAGGCTCAATCTGATTTAAATCAGACAAAAGGAAACGCTTTGTTTCTAAGAACGAGATACAGCTTGAATTGGTAAGATATTGGATGCGGTCAGGTTGAATGTTGTTAAATTCAGTTAAAGAAAAAACATTAAGTCTTAAGGGGGCAAGACACGCCTCATTATCAATAACAGAAAGATGGGTCTTTGGGATATTTGTAATGTTTGCCTCGGTCATCCAGCCTGATTCAATGCATCTGTCAAATGTGTCAAGTGCTTCTGCTGAAAAGCGTTTGCGTGATGATGCGGGTGTTACAGGAGCCATAAAAGAGCGGAACATGGTTATTTTACCTTCCAATTAAGTTGTGGATATTATACAGCGCTCATACTGAAAAGTAAATAATCTCATTGTTTTAAAAAAGAACTTAAATGGTAATTGAAAGTATCAATGGCCAGAGGCCTGACCCCATTAATACTTAAGCCCCAGGTGCTGCCATATTAAGAGGTGTGCTTTCTAGCTTATCGACGTCACTTTTAAGGTTGTTCGCGAATGTCTCTAAGTTCGCTAATTTATGACTGGAATCGGTTGGGATTTCAAATAGCCTTAAGCGCCCTGTTATCATGTTTGGAATAAAAAGGGTTGCGATAGACACCAATGCATTTATAAAATCCAGTAATACTTGAGCAAACCATAACCAGCCACGGTGTTTTTTGAGTTCAGGTCTTGCTTCTTTGACAGCTTCTAAACACGCTGTCACAAATTCTTTTTGTGCGTTTAGAGGGTCATTTGAAAGTAAAAAGGCTTCTTTTGCTTTTGATAGTTTATCGCATAGTGCACGTGCTACTTTAGCGGCTTTGGTGTAGCTTGAATAGATTTTAGCCGTTTCTTCCATTTCTTTGGCTTTGGCAAAAATAGGCTCAGCATGATAGCCCCAGCGGTCTTTTAAAATATAACTTGCATAAGGGGTGTCTTTTCCGTCTTTCGGCACAAGTCCTAGATTAAAGTGATGGGATTGGGCTAAGTGAAGTAATGCTTTGAGGTATTGGGGGGTTGTAATACGTTCTAATACTTCAGGAGATCTTTCTTTGAAACTGTCAAACCAAAAAGAGAACTCCTTTTGAAGTTGGACACCGATTGGTGAAACAAGGGCACGTAATGGATCAGCGGGAACACCTTTAAACACATCCCAAATATGAAAGAAGAGTTTTTCATCTTTAACTGCATTAGCACAATCATCTGAAAGAATAACCTCTAATAATTCATGAGAAACTTGGAATATTTCTCTTTGGTATCCGGGGTGTTCTTTGTTAAATTTTAAAGCAGTAGGAGAAAAAAGGAGGTCAATAAAGGCGTCATCTTTATCTTTGAACCACTTAATATTAAAGTCTTGCTGACCTAATACAGGTATTGAACCTGAGATTAAATGGATAACCCCCATTCCTAGAATATGATTTAGGGAGGTGTCTGACAGGTGAGCAATATCGAACTCAGAAGCTAAATGAAATTCACAAAGCATGCTGCGTGCATCATTGGGGTAGTTGCCCGTGCGGTTACCTTCTTCTATGTCAGCGATAGACATTCGCATCAATTGTTTGAAAGTGGTTTTATATTCCTTGAGGGCTTCAATGCAATTCTCGGTAACCACATGGGGTAATTTTGAAAAATCGATATCGTTTAAATCATATAGAGAGAAGCGTTTTTCTCGTAAGGCGTTAAGGCAAGTTGGATTGATAATATGTTGAATGCGATCGGCATAAATCTCGTTAAATTCAGACAAAGAAAACACATTATCTTTTAAAGCATTAAGACAGTTTTGTTCGCTGACAAAAGGAATGCGGTCCTCAGAGATGTTGGTGATATCTGCCTCAGTCATGCGACCCAATTTAATGAGAGTGTCAAATACGTTGAGTACATTTTCTGAAAATCGTGCGCGTGAGCTTGTGTTTTGTGGGGTAGGGGGGGATTGGTTGGATGTGAACCAGTTAGCAAAACCTTGAAAGATACCTCCCAAACCAGGCATTGCTGCATTGATGAGCTCTCTTAAGGTCGCATCATGCGCTTCTTTTTGTGTTTCATCGGTTAAAATCTCATTGGCCGCGCTCACGGCTTTAAACTTGTCTTCGGCACCTGGTGTTTTGTTTTTGTCGGGATGATACTTGAGAGCGAGCTTCCGATAGGCTTTCTTTATGACATCGGCAGAGGAAAAGTCAGGAATGTCGAGTACTGTATATTGGTTTTCAAACGAAGCATTTTGCATCAGAAATTGACCTTACAACTAAAATGAGGAGTGTATTATAAATCATCTAATGTGACTTGTAAATGAACACATGGATGTCAAATAAGTCTGTTGTGGGTCGTTATAAAAAGTTTGAGCCGTTTACTGTTAAAGCTTCTGTGATAAACTCGGTGTATCTTGATACGAGCGTCAGAAAGGCTAAATACATCATGTTGGAAAGTGACCGTTTAATAAGCTTGGATGCAAAGCCTGAAGAAGAAACCTTTGATAGAGCCATTCGTCCTTTAAGCTTGGATGAATACATTGGCCAAGAAGATGTTCGTTCGCAAATGCGCGTGTTTATTGATGCAGCACGAAAACGAAAAGAAGCGCTTGATCATGTCCTCATTTTTGGGCCTCCAGGACTTGGAAAAACAACCCTTGCAAATATTATTTCTCATGAACTTGGGGTGAGTTTACGTCAAACATCAGGTCCTGTGTTAGAGCGTGCCGGAGACGTTGCTGCTATTTTAACGAACCTTCAAGAAAACGATGTGTTGTTTATTGATGAAATTCACCGATTGAGTTCTACGATTGAAGAGATTTTGTATCCGGCCATGGAAGATTACAAACTGGATATCATGATAGGTGAAGGGCCGTCTGCGCGTTCGATTAAATTAGATTTACCTCCGTTCACATTGGTAGGAGCCACAACACGTGCGGGTGCCTTAACCTCGCCACTGCGTGATAGATTTGGTATTGTACAACGCTTAGAGTTTTATAGTGTTGATGCGTTAACCTCTATTGTAAAGCGCTCAGCTGATTTGCAGCAGTTGATAACAGAACCTGAAGGGGTGTTTGAAATTGCAAGGCGCGCACGAGGAACACCACGGATTGCAAATCGACTATTAAGACGCGTACGTGATTATGCAGAGGTGACAGGTGATGGTGTGATTACTCAAGAGATAGCAGCCTTCGCGTTAGAAAAATTAAAAGTCGATGAGCATGGTTTTGATTTAATGGATAAAAAGTTGCTTTTGGCTGTGATTGAGCGTTTTAATGGTGGTCCTGTTGGGGTTGAGAGTATGGCAGCTGCCATTGGTGAAGAAAGAACAACCATTGAAGATGTGATTGAACCTTATTTGATTCAGCAAGGATTTTTAATGCGAACACCAAGAGGCCGCACAGCAACGGCGATGGCGTATCAGCATTTTGGAATGCCGATGATTACGGCAACAGAATAAAGTTTGTCATTCCCGCGTAGGCGGGAATCTATTATGATGTTGCTTTGATTTTGAATGGATCCCCGCCTTCGCGGGGATGACAGTAATGTAGTTAAAGGAGCATGTTAACAATGCAACATACGAGTGTATTAAATTATTTTATCGGGGCTGGTGGGGTTGTGAAAGCCGTGATGTTTCTTTTGTTGATTGCATCAGTGGTGTCCTGGACTTTGATTTTACAACGTGCCTGGTACTTTAAACAAAAACGTGCAGATTATGAGGGATTTAAAGCGCGATTTTGGGGCTGCTCGGATTTAAGTGCGCTTTATACTGAGGTGGATACAAATGCCGAAAGTCGTACTGGTTTGGCTGCCATTTTTCATGCGGGGTTTAAAGAGTTTTTACGCGGACAAGCACTCGGTGCGGTAACCCTTGAGCCGATTCAGCGTGTGATGCAAATTTGTCATGCAAAAGAAGAAGAAGCGCTTGAAGAGCATCTGCCTTGGTTTGCATCTGTCGGATCTATTGCACCCTATGTAGGATTGTTTGGTACGGTGTGGGGTATCATGACCTCGTTCCAAGCCTTAGGAAATGCACAGCAAGCAACAATTGCAATGGTGGCTCCTGGTATTTCGGAAGCCTTGGTTGCAACAGCTTTAGGTCTATTTACAGCAATTCCCGCAGTGATTGCATTTAACCGATATGGAACACGTGCATCGCGCATGTTAGATAGATTTGATGTGTTTCAAGAAGAGTTATTGGCTTTGATTGTTCAGCAAACAGCTAAAGCACCCAAACAAAAGGCGCACGCGGTATGACGATAAGTTTGCGTTCCAAAAAGAAAGCACGCGCAAAAAAAGGCCCTATGGCTGATATTAACGTGGTGCCTTATATCGATGTGATGTTGGTTTTGCTGGTTATTTTTATGATAACAGCACCCATGCTGACACAAGGGGTGACGGTTGAGTTACCTAAAGCCATGAGTGAGTCGTTAAAAACGAGTAACCGTGAGCCGATTATTGTGTCGGTTGATAAAGAAGGACATTATTTTTTGAATATCAGTAGTGCGCCTAATATACCGCTTGACTCACATGCACTCATGGTTCGTGTGGCAGCAGAGATTGAATTGTCACGGCAAACAAAAGAGCCACTACATGTACTGGTTAAAGGGGATGCGGGTGTCCCTTATGGTAAAGTTGTGCATGCCATGGGGCTTTTAAAAGAAGCAGGGGCCGAACAAGTTGGGCTTTTAACCAATAATACAGATGAGCGCGTTAAAGGGGCCAATGCATGAAATTGAACCGTACTTACCAGATAGCTTTGCTTTCAGCGATATCAATGCATGTCGCTTTAGCGCTTGCTTTTATGATTCATCCGACCACAGCACGTCCTGTGATGCAACTTGAAGCAAAGCATGAAGTAAAGGCGCCCGAACAAGAAATTGTGAAAGCGGTGGCTGTTAATACTAAAGAAGTCACTGAGGCGGTGAATAAATTAAAAAAAGAGCGTAATGAAAAGGCACAAGCTGAAGCGAGGAAGCAAAAAAAATTAGCTGCTGAGGCTGAGGCGTTAAGGGTGCGTCGCGTACAAGAACAACGTCGTCTTGAACGTTTGCGTGCGGAAAATGCACGGGCTGCTCAAAAGCGTAAACAAGAAGCACTGGCAGAACAAAAGCATCTTAAAGCCATGAAAGCGCAAAAAGAGGCAGAAGCACGTAAGCTTGAGGTGCTTAAGAAAGAACAACTTGCCTTGAAAAAGCAACAAGAAGAAGCAAAAGCACGTGAAGCAGAAGCAAAGGCACGCGCAGTAGAACAAGCGCGGCTTGAAAAAGCACGCATTGATGCTGCTAACCGGGCGCGCATGTCTGGTGTGGTCGATAAATATAAAGCCTTGATTTTAGGCGCTATTGGGCAGCAATGGATTTTACCTGATCAGGTGAACACATCACTTTCGAGTCGTTTTAAAATCAGATTAGCACCTAATGGCGCGGTGTTAGAGGTGCAATTAACACGAAGCAGTGGAGACCCAGTGCTTGACCGCTCGGCACAAGCCGCTATTTATAAAGCATCACCACTGCCTATTCCGAGTGATCCAGAAATGTTTAATGTATTTCGTGAGATAAGTCTCACAGTACGACCTGAAAATGTGAGGGGGTAAGACCATATGGCACGTTTATTATTGGTTTGTTTGGTTTGGGTCTCGACCTCGGTTTTTGCGCTTGATTTAGAGTTAACAGAAGGCGTCAATAAAGCTTTTCCTATGGGAATTGATGGGTTTGGAAAAACGAAAGAGGGGCGTGAGTTAACGGCTATTATTGATAAAGACTTACGTTTTTCTGGGCAATTTAAATTAATTCCAGCACCACGTGTTGCGGATGGTAAAGCCCCACTTGATTTATGGCAACAGGTGGGTGTCGATAGTGTTTTATCGGGGCAAGTTGAATCGCGTGAAGATGGACGTTATGGTGTGCACGTTGAGCTCGTGGACGTTGCAGCACGTGGGCGTTCACTCATCTCAAAAGATTATCAAGTTAGCGGGGCTGAATTACCCGCTTTAGCGCATCATATCAGTGATGAAGTATACCAAGAATTAACCGGAGTACGAGGCGTTTTCTCGACGCGGATTGCTTATGTATTTGTAAAACGTCAGGGCAATAAAAGCATTTATTCACTTGAAATAGCGAACATCGATGGTAGTAATTCACATGCTTTAGTGACGTCATCGGCTCCTATCATGTCGCCAGCATGGTCGCCTGATGGTCGTCAAATTGCTTATGTATCGTTTGAAAAAAGACGCGCACAAGTGTTTATCATTTCGGTTGAAACAGCAAAGAGACGTTTGATAACTGATTTTGATGGCATTAATGGAGCGCCTGCGTGGTCTCCAGATGGAAAAGACTTAGCAATTGTGCTTTCAAAAAGTGGGGCACCTAAAATTTACAAAGTCAATTTAAGTACAGGTGCGATGAAACAATTAACGTTTGGTATGTCTATTGATACAGAGCCGCGTTATGCAGCCGATGGTCAATCACTTGTATTTACTTCAGGACGAGGTGGTGCACCTCAAGTGTATCGTCTTGATTTTGCGGATGGGGCAGTGAGTCGTTTGACCTTTGAAGGAAATTATAATGCACGTCCATCTTATACGCCCGATCAAAAGCACTTGGTGATGCTGCATCGAGAAGACAGGCAGTTTAATATTGGTACACAAGTACTTGATACAGGTGAAGTCACAATATTGACCAATTCAGAGGCGGATGAAGCGCCTTCGGTGGCCCCTAATGGTCGGTATGTGATTTATGCGACGCATCAACAAGGACGAGGTATGCTAGGCCTGGTTTCGTTGGATGGGGAAGTTAAAATGTTATATCCCGCGCGTGATGGAGATATTCAAGAACCTGCGTGGTCGCCTTTTTTCGGATGAGAGTCAGTCTTTTTTTAGGGTGTTTTTTGTGTGTACCTTCTTTGTTTGCTTGGAATGCCGAAGGGCATCGTGTGGTCGCAGAAATTGCCTTTGAACATATGACACCGAGTGCTAAAGCACGTTTTCAAGTGGCACATCCAGTATTAGATGCCGAGAAAGGAGCTGCTTCGTTCACAGAGGGAGCGGTGTGGTTTGATACCTTACGAAGTAAGCAGTTAAAAGCAATGAGTAGCATGCATTACGTTGATTTACCTATTTTTTCAGACGAGAAGACGACATTTAAACGCCCTAAAGCCAATGCTTTACATGCATTGATGGCCTATAGTGAGTCACGTCAAAGGTTGCTTGAAGGTACTGGCAATGCATTAGAGCAAGTCATTGCATTGCGTATTTTATTACATGTCACGGCTGACTTGCATCAGCCACTGCATGCAGCAACACGAATTACGCGTAAGTATCCAGAGGGTGATGCGGGGGGCAATAAGGTGCATTTTCCCAAAAATAAAGTATCTCGGAATTTACATACTTATTGGGATAGAGCGGGTGGTTTTTTATCTAATCGTATGTCTGTTTCGTTACGTGCACATGTAGTTGAAACAATATGGCCATGTGACTTAGAAACAGTGGATAAAGAGCCTATACACTGGTTGGCTGAATCTCATGTACTTGCTGAGCAAAAAGTATATACGTTTAATCATAAAAAAGGCTTAGATACGGCCTATCAAAAGATGGTGTATGACATTTCTCAAAAACGTTTGGCTGAAGCCGGATGTCGACTTGCTGCCGTTCTAAATGAAATTGATACTTATGGTTTTCCTGTGGTTGGATAAAATTTAAAGTAGGTATAATGAGCCATACCAAGGACCGCGATGCTTGCAATCACATCAAGTATGTAATGCCATCCTAGTAAAACACATGAGAAGGCAATCGCTGTATTAAGCGTTAAAAGAAGAGCAAACGCAAATCGCCAATCACGAATAAGATAAGCGCAAAGCCATGCCCAAATGACATGAAATGAGGGAAATGCAACCATTCCTCCTCTATAGGTAGAGGGCTTAATGTGCGCATGTATTTGAGCAAACTTAAGTCCTGTGGCGCGTTGTGCCTCTGTAAAATAGGGGCTGTCAATGACACTTGCAGGGGCTGTGGTTGGAAAAAAATAATAAAAAGCATAACCAATGAAGGCTGTTAATAAAAGTAAGAAATAATATTCATGCATGCGTTTAAAATGCCCAAACAAAATAAGTAACAAGGGGAGGTAAGTCATTTGATAGGCGAGTGACTCATAAAGGACGTCCATACAGTGATAAAGTGTGGGGTGAGTGCTACTCCAATGAACAAGTTTTGCAAGGTCGATATGCATCCATTGACCCCACTCTAAAATATGTTTGTCGATGGGGGGAAATGGGGTGTATTGAATGGCGGTACACCCAATGATAATCAGTGCCATAGATAGAAAAAGGAAGAGTATTTCACGTATTTTTTGTGTGGCCGGACTGTCCTTACCATACTGAAGGCATAACCCTCCGTAAATGAGGGATAGAATCATTAAAATCCAGGGTGTTTGTTTTGGATAATAGTAATTACCAGGATAATGAAAATAAGTTGCATTAACCCCGAGTGCTATGCTTGAGCAGACAATAAATAAAAGAACAATAGTGGTGAAGGTGCGGTGGTCAGTAAATAGCTGACGCACTAATATCACACGAGACTTCCTTCTTCTTCTTGTTTCTTGATGGCAAGGTAAACTTCTTCTCGATGAACTTTAATGCTACGTGGTGCATCAACACCAAACTTGATATGTCCATGTTCTTGGGTCTTAAAGGCAACAACACGCACAGCTTCGTTGTTAACTGAAAGAATTAAGGGCTCTTCAAAATTGATTGTTACAATATCCATTAAAAACCTCTTTATTTTTTAATAAGTTATAACTTTTTTTTAAATTAAAAGCAATCGAAATTTTAAAAAAAAATAGGCAGGGTTGATTGGTTTCGTGTACGATAAAATGGAGGCTTTTAACATTAAACTCGAATCAGTAAGGATGGTTATGATCCCAGTGATGGTCGCAGGAGCCGGTAAAATTGGCCGTTTGATTGCTTGTCTCTTAGCCGATACAGGAGACTATAAAGTTTACTTGGGGGACTGTGATTTTAGTACACCTGAGATGCAACAATTATTAAATGAAATGCCTGATTTAGAAACGCTTATCTTAGATATGAAAGATATTAAAGCACTTCAAGCGGCACTTAAAAAGCATCAAGTGATGGCCGTGATTTCGAGTTTACCTTATTTTTTAAATCCGCCAGTGGCAAAAGCGGCACGTGCTGCAAGTGCGCATTATTTTGATTTAACAGAAGATATTACAGTTGCTGAAACCATCAAAGCGTTGGCTGTGGGTGCAAGTACGGTCTTTGTACCACAATGTGGTATGGCGCCAGGGTTTGTGAGTATGGTAGCACACAGTTTAATGCAAACGTTTGATACGTGTTATGAAGCAAAGCTGCGTGTGGGTGCGCTGCCACAACAAACCAGTAATGCACTACATTATTCATTGACTTGGTCAACGGATGGTTTAATCAATGAATGTGGTGAAGCATGTGCAGGCATTGAAGGAGGCAAGCCTGCAATGTTTGTACCGCTTGAAGGGTTGGAGTCTATTCAGATTGATGGAGAGGCGTATGAGGCGTTTCATACTTCAGGCGGACTGGGTGGGTTAGGCGCGCTTTATGCAGGCAAAGTGGATAGGTTAACTTATAAAACCATTCGTTATCCTGGGCACTGTGAAAAAATGAAGTTTTTAATGCAGACGTTGCGGTTAAATGAAGACAGAGAAACACTGAAAAAAATTTTAGAACGTGCTATTCCTAAAACAACGCAAGATATGGTGATTGTGTATGTGTCGGTCGAAGGGCTTAAAGAGGGGGTATTTGTTGAGGAAAGTTACGTTAAAAAAATATATCCCAAAGTGATTCGAGGCATTGAGTGGTCTGCTATTCAATTAAGCACGGCTTCTGCTGTGTGTGCGGTGCTTGAGCAAGTGCTTGCTGAAGATGATGTACTAGAAGGTTTAGTACTACAAGAGCACTTTCATTTGGACGCTATTTTAAAAAATCGTTTTGGTCGTTTTTATGCTTAAGAACGGGGAGCGTATTATAAAATGCTAAAAAAACAAAAAGCATGGACACTTAAAGCAGTTAATCCAGGTGCTTATAGTGGGTATGATTGGACGAGTAAAGCCTTAGACTCAGTCCTTTTGTCGTCTTATAATCCGGCCACTGAAGAGCGTATTGCCGAAGTGTCTGGTTGTACATCAGATGATTATGATGAAGTGATACAGCGTGCCGAAGCTGCTTTTTTAGCTTGGCGTAAGATACCAGCACCCAAAAGAGGAGATATCATTCGTCAAATCGGTGAGATGCTCCGTCATAATAAAGATACCCTCGGTACGTTGATCTCTGTTGAGATAGGAAAGTCTAAGCAAGAAGGAGATGGAGAAGTACAAGAGATGATTGATATGGCTGACTTTGCTGTGGGTCAATCACGTATGTTGTATGGTAAAACCATGCACTCAGAGCGTCCCGAACACAGGCTTTATGAGCAATGGCATCCTTTAGGTGTCATAGGTGTTATTTCGGCGTTTAATTTTCCGGTAGCGGTCTGGGCATGGAATGCATTTATTGGTGCGATTTGTGGGAATGTGATGATTTGGAAGCCTTCTCGCCAAGGTGCTTTATGCGCTATTGTGCTTCATAATCTTTGCGCTGCTGTTTTAAAATCGAATCAAGCCCCTGCTATTTTTTCATTGGTTATTCCAGCAAGCCATACGGTTTCAGAAAAGATGTTAGATGACAAACGCTTACCGCTTATCTCGTTTACAGGTTCAACGGCTGTGGGTAAAAAAGTAGCCTCTCGTGTTGCAGCTCGTTTGGGTAGAAGTATTTTAGAGCTAGGTGGAAATAACGCAATGATTATTGATGAAACAGCAAATCTAGAACAAGCAATTCCAGCGATTGTATTTGGTGCAGTAGGGACAGCAGGGCAGCGTTGTACCACGACCCGGCGTTTGTTTGTTCACGAAACCATTTATGATGTTGTTGTAGCACACTTAAAGCAAGCTTATGCGCAAATTACCATTGGTGATCCACAGGATAAGCAAAATCTGATGGGACCTTTAATTAACCGAGATGCGGTGGTGTGTTATGAACGTGCGCTTCGTGAAATACAAGCAGCAGGTGCTGAGATTGTGTTTGGCGGAAAGGTATTAGATGAACCAGGGTATTTTGTAGAACCCACTTTGGTGACAGGGTTAGACAACGCACATGCATTATTACAGCAAGAAACCTTTGCACCGATTTTATATATCATGCCGTACCAAGATTTAAACCAAGCTATTCAAATGCAAAATGCGGTGCCGCAGGGCCTTTCTTCAGCGTTGTTTACTGAACGTTTTAAATCTGCTGAGCAATATTTAAGTGCGGTCGGGAGTGATTGTGGGCTCGCTAATATTAACATTGGGACTTCAGGTGCTGAAATTGGTGGGGCTTTTGGAGGCGAAAAAGAAACAGGTGGTGGACGTGAATCAGGCTCTGATGCTTGGAAAGGTTATATGCGGCGGCAGACCAATACACTGAACTGGGGGAGTGAAATGCCGCTTGCCCAAGGCATTGAATTTAAACTGAAGTAGGGATTTTAAGTTAACCGAGCTCAATGGTTTGGCCGGGTTTAATTAAATTTTGTTTAATACCAGGGTTTAATGCCAAAATACGCGCCATTGGGACGTTTTGTCGGTATGCAATTCGTCCTAAACTATCTCCCGCCTTAACAATATAGCTGCTGCTACTACGGTTTTTCCAGATGAGTAGTTCTTGACCTGGTTGAATGGGATGCTCACTGCCTAAATGATTCCATGCTCGAACAGATGTTTCAGAAGCACCATATTTTTGTTCGAGCGTTTTAAAAGAATCATTTTTCTGGACAATATGAATGACCTTATAGGTATTCATTTCAGGGATATTGGGCTTAGGTATAGCGGGGGCTCCTGTTGCTGTAGATTGAGTTAGTTGGGCTTGGTTTGGTAGCAGCAAATACTGGTTTTGTTTAAGTGTGTCGGATTTTAGATGGTTAAATTTCTTAATCAGTTCGGTCGTTGTACGATACTCTTGGGCGAGTTCACTTAATGTTTCACCTAAGCCAATCTTGTGGCGTGCCCAGCCAATACGTTGATTTTTAGGCATCTTTGCGAGACTTTTTGCAAATTTCTTGACGCGCTCACTGGGTAATAAGAGCTTATAGGGTGCATAGGGTGCCGTTGCCCAACGGTTATAGCCTGGATTAAGGTGGATTAATGCCTGATAGGAAATACCAGCGAGTTTGGCGGCATGGCTTAAGTCAATTTGCTGACCCACGTCGACTTCTTCAAAATAAGGTTGGTATAAAATATTAGGGAGGGTCACGTGATAGCGATTAGGATGTTTAATGATTGCAGAAAGAGCCAGTAAGCGTGGTATATAAACCTGGGTTTCTTTGGGGAGTTTTAAGGACCAAAAGCGGGCGTTGTTGCGTGATTTTCCGCTTCTTCGGATAGCACGTGCGACGTTCCCTTCTCCAGAATCATATGCAGCAAAGGCGAGCAGCCAGTTGCCTTGAAAATATTTATGCAAGTAAGTGTAGTATTTGAGTGCAGCATCGGTTGATGCGCTAATACTTCGTCTGGGTTCAATCCACCAGTCTTTTTTTAAGCCAAAATCTGTCCCAGTTTCAGGCATGATTTGCCATAGGCCTGCAGCCCCCATATGAGAATAAGCAAAAGGATCGAATCCGCTTTCAATCATGGGTACAAGCGCAATTTCGCCAGGTAAATTATACTTCTTAATTTCGTTTAAAATGTGATACATGTAGGGCTCTGCTTGTGCAAAGCGTTTGAGATAATCAGGGTGGTCAAGGAGCCATTTTAATTGCGCTTGTACTTCAGGACGATTAACGTTGTGATCAAGCATAAACTGTTTGCGTAGCACATCCCAAACAGTGGGTGTGTTTTGATAAATTGCTGCTTCTAACGTGGGGGAGGAGAATAATGTAAAAAACAGGCAGCAGCATATGATGAGTGGCTTAAGCTTCAATACAGCAACCTATTTTTAAAAATCAGGAGAGTAAGTTTACTAAGAAAAGAAAAAACTTTCAAACTTGCTCAAATAAAAACACAACTACATTGACCAGCATGTTTTTGTAGGGCCTTCATGGCCTATCGAGTTAAGGGTTAAGGTTTGACATTGTTTGTCAGCTTTGGCTTGTGCGCCTGTGGGGGTTGCCTCTACTGTATACGTCGTTTGGGTCGCATTTTTAATGTGTAATTGATAATGCCCACCAGGAGAGATTGCATCACTTAAAATATCTGTTTTTTTGCCAGTACCAAGGGTAGCTGTTTGATAAGTATTTGCACGAAAATGATATTGTTCAAGGCGCGTGGCTAAATCAAGGAGTGCGCTTTGTCCATCAATGCGGCGTGCACGTATTAAATGTTGGGTATAGCTTGGGTAGGCGAGTGTTGTTAGTAAGCCAATGATGCCAAGCACACACAAAAGCTCAATCAGCGAGAATCCATTCTTCATAAAAAGAGCCCTTTAACGTGGGTTAAGAGGTCAAGTTAACGGTTTGTTCTTCTTGACGTTTTTCCTCTAACGTAGTCGAATCTTCTTTTAATTGTAAGATTTTTGCTTGTAGTTGTTCTTCTTCATTTGAGTTAGTTGTAGGTGCCGATTTTTCTGTTTGCAACTTTAAAAGTTCTTTTTGTAGTGAATCTTGTTCAACTTTATTACGCCAAATAAGGGTATGCATTCCATTTTCTATTTCTGTTTGAATTCCTTCAATTTCTTCAGTGCTTAGTTCTTGAGTATGGCGATAGTATGCATAGAGTTGAGCATTGATTTCTTCAACCATATCTTCTTTATTTAAATGTTCATTTTCAGGGTTCAGATGAAAGTCAATGACACGGCATGGTGTTGCGCGTACATTATTAAGATGAAAAGCGGAAAAGAAAGCGCGATAATAAAGATGATTACGAACAAACAAAGGGATAAACTGATTTTGTAAGCACCAAAAGCCATCAAGTCTAATGACATGAATGGGTACCTTATTGGTTATTGCAAGGTTAGCGGCTCCACTATAGACCCTGCGGGGCTCCTCATTTAACTTTGAAAAACCACCTTGAGGAAAAAATGCGACACATCCTTTTTCTTTTAGTAGTATTTTACCTGCCTCATCTAAAGCATCAGCATTAGCAGAACGACCATGTTCATTTTTTGTTGCGCCATTTTTAACTTTTATTACTTTGAATGTATTTAAAAAACGAGATATACCAGGTATGTCATCAAGCATATCGGTAACGAAAAACCGAGGAGGTGTGCCCTGCATTTTTGAGGCAAGCACAACTGCTTCCCAGCTAGTACGATGTGGGCCTAAGGTATAAATTGTTCCTTCTGTATCTGTGATTTCTGTAGCGTTTCTTTGGGAATGAAAGACATTCATTATCATTTTTAAAAAACCAGCAGTTCTACGGGCAGAAGGACTGTCATAGTCGAGCTGATTATTTGATTCGGCAAATTTTATCAATGTATAGGCGAGCGTAGTAAAGCCTAAGATGAGGAGTAATAGATTGTATGTGCTTTGTGGAGAATCTGTCTCAGGAAGAGCAGCGCCAGTGATGTCAGCGGAACATTCAGAGTTCACCATATTTATTACTCCCTGTAGAAATAAGACGGATATTTAATACCAGATTTTGTGTAAAAAGTTTGATAAATAAAAAAAACAGTATTTTGAATGAAATGACATTGAAAAGCGAATGTTTTAATATTTTCAGGCTATTATTGGGTCAAGTAGATGGGAGCAAATAATAGTATGGACCCTGCCACTTTAAGAAGGCTTCGCAATGAGCCAGAATGAAGTTGTGCAAATCATTCAAATAAAGTGGAGGATCCATGAAAAAGCATATTACTGTATTAGGTATCGACTTGGCAAAAAATATTTTTCAATTACATGGTACAGATAAAGCAGGAACGTCTGTGCTCAAGAAAAGATTGAAACGAGAAGGGTTAATAGAGTTTATGGCCCAATTACCTAGTTGTTTAGTAGGGATAGAAGCTTGTGGAGGTTCTCATTATTGGGCACGTACATTTCAAGCTATGGGGCATACCGTAAAAATGATGGCACCACAATTTGTAAAACCCTATGTGAAGGCAAATAAAAATGACTAAAACGAGGCAGCAGGTATAAATGAAGCAGTAACGCGACCTACAATGAAATTTGTTCCAATTAAAACAACAGAGCAACAAGATATTTTACTGATTCATCGTTGTAGATCTTTATTATTAAAGCAAAGAACCGCGCTATCAAATCAAATGAGAGGTTTATTAGGTGAATACGGTGTGGTTCTTCCTCAAGGCATGTGCCACATAAGGCAGTTACCTGAAGTGTTAGATAATAATGAAAGTAAATTAACTGCACGTTCACGATCTGTTTTTCTTCAATTATATAAACAATTTAACACTATTGAAGAAGAGCTTAAAAACTATGATAAAGAAATTGAACTACATGCTAAAGAGGATGCGCGCTGTAAGGAAATACAAAAAATGAAAGGCATATACCCATCACCAATCAAGTTGCGAATTTAAGCTGGTTATGATCAAATACGCGCATGGACAGAAGACTTACAGCACAAGAACGTGCGGACTTACAGAAACGACATAAAAAAGAACGTGATGGCCGTATACGTGATCGAATTAAATCCGTATTAGCCTATGATGATGGTTATACCCATTGCCAATGAAGTTGCGAGATCGAGAATGCTTTAAGCCCTGAGAATACCCCCTCTCCCTCAGCGGTAAACACGCTAAAACACTGAGTTTATGGCAGGGAGAGGGT
>JAHZKF010000066.1 GCA_022600575.1 Gammaproteobacteria bacterium
ATACATATAATATGTATGATTTTAACCTGAGTTGTAACGATGTTTTATCTATGTATAAAGCACTTTCCATTGATTTTGACACCATTTATGTGAGTCAAAATCAGGTCTTGAATAGTTTAAAACTTGCGGGAATGGAAAGTGTGGTCAATTGTATCGGGCCTTCAATGTCTGCTTTGGAAAGCGTTAAGCGAAGTTTATATATATAAGTATGGGTACGCGATGTATATGATTATTGCGCTTTTACTTTAATATTAATGAGGTATTACTAATTTTGGGAACTGCCATATATGAGGCCGATTATGCTTAGAAAAGTTGATAACAGTCCACTGATTAAAATTATTCTTCTTGGTGGACATGGTGATGGGTTGGTCGTGGCTCAAACGATACAAGATATATGTGAAACGGGACAATCCGTTAAATTAGTAGGTTTTTTGAATGATCGTGTTGATGTGGGCGCTACAATTGACACTATCCCTGTGTTGGGAAAAATATCTGAATGGAAAACGTTAGATTTTGATGAAACCTATTCTTTCCATCCCGCATTACATAAAGTTAAGGATATGCATCGGCGTGTAGCCTATTTAGAGGGTTTAAATATTCCGGATGATAGGTTTGTAACATTGGTTCATCCGACAGCTGTTATTGCAGATTCTGCTAAAATTGGGAAAGGGTGTTTCATTGGCTCACACGTGACGATACAGCCTGGAGCTATAATTGGTTCTTATTGTTCCATACGTGCAGGGGCAAATATTGGCCATGATACGGTCATCGAAGACTTTTGTTATATAGGTCCTAACTCAACTATGACGGGTAACTCTATATTAAAAAAAGGGGCTCACCTTGGACCTAATGCGGTTATTAGTGATGGTATAACGCTTGAGAATTATACTATTGCTGGGGCAGGGGCGGTCATTATTCAGAAAACGGACCGTAATGCCGTATATATTGGTAATCCTGCGAGAAAGATTATGACATACCATAAGGAAGTATATGAGGAAAAGGTTGAATAAAAATACTAGAAGTAAAATGGACTAAATGAAGGGGATGATTAGCCCACTAAAAAGCATTTAGACACACTTAGGGATAAGTGTTAATGGATTTTTTAAGCGTCGAAATTAGTTTAGAGGATGTAATAAATGGATTTACAACATTTAAAGGCCCTTGAGTCGGAAAGCATTTATATTATGCGAGAGGTTGCTGCTGAGGCCAAAAATCCTGTCATGTTATATTCAATCGGGAAAGACAGTTCAGTCATGTTACACCTCGCTTTAAAAGCCTTTTACCCTAGCAAACTACCATTTCCATTGTTGCACGTTGATACAACGTGGAAGTTTCGTGAAATGATAGCTTTTCGAGATAAAATTGCTAAAAAATATGGTATTGAGATGATAACGCATACCAATCAAGAGGCAGTGACTGCAGGAATAACGCCTTTCACTCATGATGCGAATACTTATACGAGTTTCATGAAGACAGAAACATTAAAGAAAGCATTAGATCAGCATCAGTTTGATATGGCGTTTGGTGGTGCACGGAGAGATGAAGAAAAATCGCGAGCCAAAGAACGTATTTTTTCGATACGGTCAGCAAACCATCGTTGGGATCCTAAAAATCAGCGGCCTGAGTTATGGCATTTATATAATACAAAAATTTCTTCACAAGAAAGTATACGCGTATTTCCATTATCTAATTGGACAGAGCTCGATATTTGGCTTTATATTTTTCAGGAAAATATAGATATTGTACCATTATATTATGCTGCGTCTCGTCCTGTAGTATGTCGAGATGGTGTCATGCTTATGCATGATGATGACCGTTTTCCATTAAAATCAGATGAAGTAGTAACACAAAAGAAAGTGCGTTTTCGCACACTTGGTTGTTATCCACTGACAAGTGCTATTGAATCTGAAGCGGATACGTTACCTGAAATTATTAATGAAATTTTATTGAGTCGAAAGTCGGAACGACAAGGAAGAATGATTGACCATGATGAGTCAGCATCCATGGAGAAGAAAAAGCAAGAGGGGTATTTCTAATGTATGATACCGAACTTGTAGAAAATCAGTTAAAAAAACAACATGATACAAAGCCTTTACGCACGAAGGATATGCTACGTTTTATTACATGTGGCTCTGTAGACGATGGAAAGTCTACATTAATTGGCCGATTGCTGTATGAAGCACAGCTAGTTCATGAAGATCATTTGTTGGCTTTAGGGTCGGATAGCAAAAAGTTCGGGACAACGGACGATACCTTTGATTTTGCTTTGTTAGTTGATGGTCTTGCATCAGAAAGAGAGCAAGGCATTACAATTGACGTTGCTTACCGCTACTTTAGTACAGAAAAACGTAAATTCATTGTGGCAGATACGCCAGGTCATGAACAATATACACGAAATATGGCAACAGGCGCTTCTACGTCTGACCTTGCCATTGTTTTAATTGATGCAGAAAAAGGTGTGTTAACTCAGACAAAACGACATAGCTATATTGTGTCAATGCTCGGTGTAAAACATGTCATATTAGCGATTAATAAAATGGATTTAGTGGATTATCAAGAAACCATTTATCAGAATATTTATGATGAATACTTAAGTTGTATCGGAGAACTCAATTTTTCTTCTGTTCAGCCTATTCCATTGTCAGCTCTAAAAGGTGATCACATTTTGGAACGCTCATCTAATATGACATGGTATCAAGGGCCTGTTTTATTGGATTATTTAGAGCGAGTCGCTACAAATGTTGAAACGCATTTGAAGCAACCTTTTCGTATGCCTGTGCAATGGGTTAATCGCCCGAATGCAAATTTTAGAGGGTTTTCTGGTCGCATAGAATCAGGGACGCTTAAAGTGGGTGATAGGGTGCGATGTATGCCAGGCGTGCAAGAGAGCATTTTGGAACGTATTGTTACTTATGATGGTGATAGAGAAGAAGCTTTTGTGGGAGATGCCGTTACCTGTACGCTCAAAGATGAGATTGATGTATCTCGTGGTTGTATTTTAGCCGACGCAAAATCACCATGTGAAATAGGCAGCCAGTTTGAAGTGAACCTGTTATGGATGGATGAAAAAGCAATGGTTTCTGGCCGCCAGTATCTTTTTAAGCAAGGTACCATGACAACCCTATGCACACTCAATAAATTAAAATATCGTATTGATATTAATACGATGGAGCATTTATCTGGAAAAACGCTCCAACTGAATGAAATCGGACAGTGTGATATTAGCTTAGATCGTGCGATTGCATTTGAGTCGTATAAAAAAAATAGGGCGTTAGGCAGTTTTATTTTAATTGATAGGTTAACCCATGCAACGGTTGCGGCGGGTCTAATTTGTTTTGTGCTGAGGCGCGCCTTAAATTTGCATGAACAACCCCTTATTGTTAATAGAGAAAAACGTGGCGTAATTAAAGAGCAACGTCCAGTCGTTCTTTGGTTTACCGGCTTGTCGGGTTCCGGAAAATCCACTATCTCTAATTTAGTTGAAAGTAGATTGAATACATTGAGTAAGCATACCATGCTGTTGGATGGAGATAATATTCGGCAAGGACTTAACCAAGATTTAGACTTTACTGAAGCAGGACGCGCGGAAAACATTAGACGTATTGCGCAGGTTGCAAAGTTAATGTTTGACGCAGGGTTGATTACATTAGTTTCTTTTATTTCACCCTTTATATCTGAGCGTGAAATGGCAAAACGACTCATTGGAGAAGCACATTTTATTGAAATATTTGTTGATGCTCCATTAGAGGTGGTTATGTCTCGGGATGTGAAAGGTTTATATAAAAAAGCAAAAGCAGGGGAGATTAAAAATTTCACAGGGATTGGTAGCCCTTATGAGGCACCTATTTCTCCTGATCTGCATTTGGATACGAGTCGTGTTTCTGTTGAAGATGGCGTAGAAAAAGTATTATCTATGTTATACGAAAGAGCGTTTTTGAAAGCATGATAACCTTAACTCAACCATTAATAGCACATGTTTGTGAGGTCGCAAGAGTAGCAGGTGAGGCCATATTAAAATATTATCAACGTGAAGTTGATATTTCACTTAAAGCCGATGGAAGCCCGGTGCTTGAGGCAGATTTAAAGGCACATAATATTATCACAGAACGTTTAAATGCCTTAATGCCAGGTGCTGTCATTATTTCTGAAGAAGATTCGATTGCGTATTCATCTACAGGGAAGAATCAAAATGAGTATTGGTTGGTGGATCCTTTAGATGGGACGAAAGAGTTTATTGCAGGGCGGTCGGAGTTTACAGTTAATATTGCATTGATTTTCTCTGGAATACCTATTTTGGGGATAATATATTTACCTGCTTTAGATGTGTTATATGTTGGTTCTAAGCTTGGCGTATTTAAGCAGGATAGTTCTGGTGAACACGCTATTAAAACGTCGCCTTTATCAGGAGACATTTTAAAAATCATGATGAGTCGTTCACATGGAGATAAGCAAAAAATCATAGACTTCTTTAACTACCCAGAAAGTACAGCCTTTATCTCGGCGGGTTCCTCACTGAAATTTTGTCGTGTCGCAGAGGGAGCGGCAGATTATTATCCAAGGCTTGGTCGGACCATGGCCTGGGACACTGCAGCAGGCCATGCGATATTGTTAGCTGCAGGTGGAGAAGTGAAGCAACTCGATGGGGAGCCATTACGTTACACTTTAGCGTGTTTTGAAAACCCTAGCTTTATTGCAACACATTCAAAGTAGTATGGACTTATAGATTTAAGGTAGGTTAAATGGATTTAACGTATTCTGTGGCGGGAGCTCTGACAGGATTTGTGGTTGGACTGACCGGTGTTGGAGGTGGTGCATTAATGACACCTATCTTATTGTTGGTTTTTGGGATTGCGCCGACCACTGCTGTGGCAACAGATTTATGGTTTGCAAGTTTGACCAAACTCACGGCCGTTGTCATACATCACCGAGCTCAACAAATTGAATGGGTTGTCGTTAAACGATTATGGGCGGGTAGTCTGCCTGCTGCAGGATTGGTTATTATCGCACTTTTATGTGGTGCACTTGATAAAATTAGCATAGATGTTTTTTCTATTTTAATAGGCAGCATTGTCTTGATGTCTGCCTTAGGGTTGTTGTTTAAACAGCGCATCCACCTTGGAGAAATGAGACTCGTTCGTCAGTATTTCAGTCGTTTTAAATCATTACAAGCGGCCTTCACAGTTATATCTGGTGTCATACTAGGCGTCATCGTTTCGCTTACATCTGTGGGAGCGGGCGTTTTAGGGAGTGTCGTTTTGATTTATTTATATCCATCTCGCCTCACGCCTCAAAAATTAGTAGGAACGGATATAGCACACGCGATACCGCTTGCGCTCATTGCTGGCATGGGGTATTTAATTGCAGGGCAGGTCAACGCTCAACTATTATATTCTTTACTATTGGGCTCTATCCCAGCTGTTATTTTAGGTAGTTTTTTATCTACCCGTTGTAACCCATTGAGTTTAAGGCTTTGTTTAGTCACAATATTAAGTTTTTCTGCATTGAAGTTAATTTTTATTTAAGGGTTGTTTGGGTTAAGACATGGAAAATATCAAAAGTATTCTTGTGACAGGGGGAGCCGGGTTTATTGGTTCGGCTTTAGTACGCTATTTATTAGCCAATACTGAAATAACGGTGGTTAATGTAGACAAACTGACTTATGCCGGCAATTTATCTTCATTGGCAGGGTTTCATCATCATCCACGTCATTTTTTTAAGCAGGTTGATATTTGTAATCAACAAGCACTACGACAGCTTTTCAATGCGTTTCAGCCAGATGCAGTCATGCATTTAGCCGCTGAGTCTCATGTGGATCGTTCTATTGAGCACGCAGATGATTTTATTCAAACAAATGTAATAGGAACGTTTCGGTTATTAGAAGAATCCAAACATTATTGGAAAAGTTTGCCAGAAGCAAAGCGAAAGACCTTTCGTTTTCATCATGTGTCTACGGATGAAGTATTTGGCTCTTTAGGTAGTCAAGGGTTATTTACAGAAAGTAGTCCTTATCAACCTAACTCGCCTTATTCGGCGACTAAAGCCGCTTCAGACCATCTAGTCAGAGCATGGTATGAAACACATGGATTACCTGTACTGATATCAAATTGCTCGAATAATTATGGTCCTTATCATTTTCCAGAAAAATTAATTCCTCACATGATTTTGAATGCCTTACAAGGTCAAGCACTCCCTATTTATGGTAATGGACAACAAGTTCGAGATTGGCTGTATGTGGAGGATCATGTTCGTGCTTTATATACCATCGTGACTCAAGGGAAGCCAGGAGAAACATATAATATTGGTGGTCACAACGAGCAGAAGAATATTGATGTTGTTGCGTTGATTTGTGATGTGTTAGAAACATGTCGGACGACAACATCGCTTGTCTCTCATCAGCATCGATTTAGAGACTTGATAACGCATGTAAAGGATCGTCCAGGTCATGATATGCGCTATGCAATTGATGCGACTAAAATAGCACAAGAACTTGATTGGCGACCTGAGGAGACTTTTGAGTCGGGGCTACGTAAAACAGTACAATGGTATTTAGAAAATGAAACCTGGTGGCGCGCTATTCTAAGTGGTGATTATCAGTTGAATCGGATTGGTGTTTTGGAAATAAATTAAATAATGTGTTGTTTTTTATATGGAATAAATGAAAAAATTGTTGTAAGTTATCGCATGAATTTGTTTTGAGATAGCGTGTCTTTATTTTTTAAAGGAATCGACATTTTTTATTGATTGAATTGATACATAAAGGAATATATGAAGATACTTCACACAACATTGCAGCCCTGGCCTGCTCCGAGTATTGTTAATCAACTGTTGTGGGAACAAACAGCAGCAAGGCAACAAGGGATACCTTGGGACGTGAAGATGTTTTGTCCAAAGGAGTCTACAGAGGCAGAAGATATCATTCAGTTCTCATCTCATGCGCGGCCAAATGATTGTAAATCTTTTCTGCCCAGAATGAAATTTAGGCATACTTTTTTAAAAGAATATTATGAATGGCTAAGTCATATTTCTGAACAATACGATGTCATTTTATTACGATACAATACTTGTGATTCAATACAAAGCAAATTCGTCTCTAATTCTACTAAAAAGATTTATTTGGTACATCATACGCTTAGATTTGAAGAGTTAAATCTGGAACAGAATCCTTGTTTGCGTTTTGCGCGTTACTGGGTAGAGAAAAAATTTGGACAACGAACATTGCAGCATGCCACAGGGATAGTAGGTGTTACAGATGAAATTTTGCAATATGAAAAACGGCATAGTTCTCAGTCTGATAAGTTAGGGTTTATTTACCCAAATGGTGTGCAGGTTACGGATGAAATTCCTCAAGATAAACGTACACAAGAGATAGAACTTATTTTTGTAGCAAGTGATTTTCATTCTTGGCATGGTTTGGATTTGCTCTTAGATGCCACTGAGAAAACAAAGGAGTCATTTGTTTTGCATTTGGTTGGGAACATATCATCATTTGATCGCGAGAGAGCACTAGCCGATTCTCGTATTCGTATGCATGGTACCTTAACACAAAAAGAAATTGCTGATTTATCGGCGCGATGTACTGTAGGTTTAAGTTCTTTTGCAATTCATCGTAAGAAAATGAAAGAAGCATGTACACGTAAGGTACGAGAGTACTTAATGCTAGGGTTGCCGGTTTATGCAGCTCATAAAGACGTTTTTGACGAGCAATTTCCATTCTATCGGAATGATACTTGTGATATGGATTCCATTCTTAAATATGCAAAAGAAATGCAACCTATATCTAGAGCGGAGGTTTTTGAAGCCGCTACGCCTTATATTTCAAAAGAAGTATTAGTTCAGCGTTTATATAGCCAATTGGTTGAGTCAAGCAAAAAGTAGTTTTGATGGATGTTTGATAAAAATTTTAAGCTTGATTTCGGAGGTCTAGATGATAAACAAAGGGATTATTCTTGCAGGTGGTACGGGCACACGTCTCTATCCCGTTACAAAAGGGATCTCAAAGCATTTGTTACCGATTTATGATAAGCCCATGATTTATTATCCTTTATCAGTACTGATGCTTGCAGGCATTCAAGATGTTTTGTTGATCACTACAGCTGAAGATATTGCTGGTTATCAACGTTTGTTAGGTGATGGAAGTACTTTTGGCATTCGATTAAGTTATGCAATTCAACCAAGTCCTGATGGACTTGCACAAGCATTTATTATTGGTGAAGAATTTATTGGCCAAGATAACGTTTGTTTGATTCTGGGAGATAATATTTTTTATGGACAAGGTTTTGTACCGAGATTAGAACAAGCCGCCATGCAAGCTCTTGGAGCAACTGTATTTGGGTATCCAGTACAAGACGCCAGGCAATTTGGTGTGGTTGAGTTCGACCAACATTTTAAAGTGTTATCACTCGAAGAAAAGCCACTTCAACCAAAGTCTAATTATGCAGTAACCGGCTTATATTTTTATGACAATGATGTGGTCGACATTGCAAAACAAGTGAAACCATCCCAACGAGGTGAGCTTGAAATCACGAGTGTAAATCAAGCTTATTTGGAGAAAGGTACCTTAAAGGTTGAATTACTTGGACGTGGATTTGCGTGGCTTGACACGGGAACACATGATGCACTGCACGATGCTTCAAGTTATGTCGCTGCTGTTGAGAAGCGACAAGGATTAAAAATTGCTTGCTTGGAAGAAATTGCTTGGAGAAAAGGATTTATTAATACAGAACAAGTCCTTATGCAAGCCGAAAAATTGTCTAAAACGCATTATGGGCAATATCTGCGTAGAGTTGTAACGTCACAGCACAACATTGAATTATCTACTGTAAATCGAGTAGAGACTGAAGCGACGTTGTTGGATTGATAATAAGAGATATTTTAGAGAACTGATGTTCGGTCGGAGAGTCGTGTGGATGTGAGATGGATTGAGTTAGAACGGAAGTCTGATGAGCGAGGACAATTGCTGATTGCGGAGGCTCAAAAAAATATTCCCTTTGAAATTAGGCGCGTTTATTGTTTATACGGTATGGATACCATGCCACGAGGATTTCATGCACATAAGCATTTGCAGCAAGTGATGGTGTGTCTTGCAGGCCAATGTAATGTATTGCTGGATAATGGTATAAGCAACATAAAAGTATCGATGGATAATACAAAACAAGGTTTGTTTATTGATAAAATGATTTGGCGAGAAATGATGGATTTTTCAAAAGATTGTGTGCTTATGGTGATTGCAAACGCACATTATGAGGAAAATGATTATATTCGAGATCATGAAGCATTTAAGGCCTTAAGCGTACAATGCCCAAGTAATGCTTAAAAAGACGTTTTTGTAAAACGTATTATTTTATTCCTGATGGGAGGAAATTGGACGATGGCTATACATCCAACTGCAATTATTTCAGATAAGGCAGAGATAGGGGAACGGACTGAAATTGGACCTTATGCTGTTATTGGGCAAGTAAAAATTGGGAGTGGTAGCATCATTCATCCACATGTAGTGATGGCGGATGGGGTTGAAATAGGTGAAGGCGTTGAGATTTTCCCTGGAACTTTTTTAGGAAAAGAACCAAAAGGGGCAGGTGCCTTAGCACGGACTCCGGAATTTGAACGAAAAGTTAAAATTGGTAATGAATGCTCAATTGGCCCAAATGCTGTTGTTTTTTATGATGTTGAAATTGGGAGTAATACCCTATTAGGAGATGGCGCATCAATTCGGGAAAAGTGTAAAGTTGGTTCAAAGTGTATTGTAAGTCGATATGTTACGGTTAATTATGAAGCAACAATTGGCGATTATACAAAAATCATGGATTCGTCCCATATCACAGGTCGAGCGGTTATTGGAGACAATGTATTTATCAGTATATTTGTTGGCACAACCAATGATAATTTTGTACGAAGTGGATATGGTGCTCATATAAAAGGGCCTATTATTGAGGATGATGTTGTTATTGGTGCAGGTGCTACATTGTTGCCAGGCATTAGGCTCGAGAAGGCGTGTACTGTAGGCGCAGGCGCCGTTGTCACAAAATCTGTAAAAGCAGGTATGGTTGTTACCGGCGTTCCTGCACATCCTATTAGAGAAAGGCAGCTTGCAGAATGATAGATTTTCTGAACCTAAAAGATATTAATGCGTTACACCGTCAAGCATTAATAGATGCTTGCACAAGAGTTATTGATTCAGGTTGGTATGTTCAGGGGGCTGAAGTTCAAGCTTTTGAGGAAGCGTTCGCGCAATATTGTGGTGTGCGTCATTGTATAGGTGTTGCTAATGGTTTAGATGCGCTCACACTCATATTGCGTGCGTGGAAGGTCTTAGGCAAGTTGCAGGATGGCGATGAAGTGATTGTCCCTGCAAATACTTATATTGCAAGTATCTTGGCCATTACAGAAAATAGATTGAAACCCATATTAATCGAGCCAGATATCACGACTTTTAACCTTTGTCCCGATACAGTAGAAAAAGCAATAACAGACAAAACGCGCGTAATATTACCAGTCCATCTTTATGGGCGTTTAGTCAATATGCCAAAATTGATGACATTGGCTGAAAAATATAATTTATTAGTGCTAGAAGATGCGGCACAAGTGCATGGCGCAAGTTTTCAAGGGCAAAAAGCCGGAAGTTTTGGTCATGCAAGTGGGTTTAGTTTTTATCCAGGTAAAAATTTAGGAGCTTTGGGTGATGCTGGGGCTGTTGTGAGTAATGATAGTCAATTGGCAGAGACCATTCGTACGCTAGCGAATTATGGAAGCCAAGCAAAATATCAAAATATTCATCAAGGCGTGAATAGTCGTCTGGATGAAATTCAAGCGGCAATGCTGCGAGTGAAATTACAAACGTTGGATGACGATACGCTACGAAGACGACAAGTTGCAAAAATGTATTTAGAAGGCGTAACACATCCTCTCATTCAATTACCCGTGTGTGAGCTTCAGGAAGCACATGTTTGGCATCTATTCGTAGTTCGTTGTGCCGAGCGTGATGGATTAAAAAAACATTTGGATGAACATGGTGTGCAAACATTAATTCATTATCCGATTCCTCCACATCAGCAAGGTGCTTATGGTGACTGGAATGATCATTGCTTTCCGATTACTGAGCAGATTCATCGTGAGGTTTTAAGTTTACCAATGAGTCAAAGAATTACTGATGAAGAAGTTTGCAAAGTGATTGAAGTTGTAAATGCATTTGAGGTTTAATGATGAAAAATGTTCTTTTTTTGGATAGAAATTTGACGGTGAATGGGACATCGGTTTATTACAAAAATCTAACCAAATCATTGTCTGGAGCAATTAAAATTTACTTTTTTCCATTTAAAAGACAAGCTTTTTATAAAGAGATAACAGCAATAGCAAATGTCATTCGGTGGATACCTTTTTTCACACGACAATATCAGATTGATACAATTTATGTTTGTACTGCTGAAATGTTTATATTAGCACTTTTTTTCAAGAAATATTTTTTCAAAAAAGCGCAAATCGTTTATTCAATTTTTCACCCAAGACAAAACTTTTTTGAACCCAATATATTTGGTGGTGTATATAAAAAAATAATACATCAGAAAATGCTGGAATGTCCTGATGTATTTGTGTTTTATAATGCGGCGACAAGGCAACGTCATATCGAGCATTATCAATTAGAATTAAAGGAATCAAGGATATTTCCAGTCTTGGTAGAATCATTGGTGGCGCCAAGAGAACAGTCTACTCAGCTGAAAAAGGCTGACAAGGTATTAAGAATTGTTTCTTTAGGACGATTGGTTGATTTTAAGTATTACCATGAAGCTGTGATTGAAGCTATTTTAGCGATTAAATCAGAGAGAAAAATAGCCATTGAATATCATATTTATGGTGATGGGCACTTGCGGCATCGGTTGGAGCAATTGATAAAGCGGGAGCATGCTTCATCATTTGTGTTTTTACATGGACATTTGGGGAACGAAAAGTTATACGAATGTCTAACTTCTGCTGATATTTTTATTGGCATGGGAACGTCATTAATGTATGCCGCAAGTCTTGGTGTGCCTTCAATTATGGCGATAGAATCTTCTGAGTTTACATATGGCTTTTTTACCGATGATATTGCTGGATATGAATGTGGTGAAGATATTGCAGGGATTGAAAGAACAAGTTACTTGAATACAATAAAAGCATTCATTGATTATGGAAATGAAGAGCGAATACAACTGAAAAATAAAACACTTGCAAAGGGTAAGCAATTTTTGCTTGAAGATAATCTAGATGACTTTTTAAATGTATTGGGTCAGTCGAATAAGAATAAAGTAACAGGTCTATCATGGCCCGTTTTTTTAATGGTATTGGTTGCCAAAGTAGGCGTTAAGTTGTTGCCTAAAAAGGTTGGAGATAAATAACAATCTGTCTTCTTAGTTTCATGGTTGTGAAGACAGATTCTAAGAAGCAAAGAGACATTTTAAAATATGGATATTAGAAAAGCTGTTTTTCCAATTGCAGGGTTAGGGACACGTTTCTTGCCAGCGACAAAAGCCTCGCCCAAAGAAATGTTAGCTGTTGTTGACAAACCACTCATACAATATGCGGTGGAGGAAGCATATGCAGCGGGTATTCGACAAATGATTTTTATTACAGGACGTGCTAAACGTTCAGTTGAAGATCATTTTGATGTTGCCTATGAATTAGAAGCCGAGCTTGCAGCAAGTCGTAAAGAAAACCTACTGACAGTCCTTGATTCTATTAAGCCTAAAGATATGGAATGTGTTTATATTCGTCAGCCAAAAGCACTAGGGCTTGGGCATGCAGTGTTGTGTGCAGAGAATGTCGTTGGGCAAGAGCCATTTGCTGTTTTATTAGCGGATGACTTAATGGTGGGGGATCCTCCAGTTTTAAGACAAATGATAGAGCAGTTTCAAGAAAAAAAATCATCAATTCTTGCGATACAAGATATTCCTAGAATTCACAGCAATCGCTACGGTATTGTAGATGGCATTTCAGTGCATGAGAATTTATTAGAAGTGCAGCAGATTGTTGAAAAACCACTACCGGAAGCCGCACCTTCGACACTAGGTGTCGCCGGACGTTACATTTTGACGCCAGATATTTTCCATCATATCGCTGATTTAGCATATGATACGGGTCATGAAATTCAACTAACAGATGCCATTGCGACATTAATGCAGCAAGAAAAAGTTTTTGCTTACAAGTATCGAGGTGTACGTTATGATTGTGGTAGTAAATTAGGGTTTCTTCAGGCATGCGTAGATTTAGGTGAGTCTCATGATGAAGTAGGCGAAGCATTTCGAGCTTGGCTAGAAGCGCGGGGTAGATAAGATCAATGAAGATATTGGTAACAGGATGTGCTGGTTTTATTGGTATGCATACCGCTATGCAATTATTAACACAAGGTATCCACGTAGTAGGAATTGATAATCTCAATGACTATTATGACCCCAGCTTAAAAGAAGACAGGTTAAAACATTTATTGTCAAATGAACATTTCAAGTTTTATCAAGGTGATATTGCTGATAGACATTTGGTGATGGAAGTTTTTCAGCAAGAAAAGCCTGAGAGGATTATTCATTTAGCTGCACAAGCGGGTGTACGTTATTCTCTGGAAAACCCCTACGCTTATATCGATTCAAATATACAGGGTTTCATCAACATTCTTGAGGGGTGTCGTCAAAATGTAGTAGAGCATTTGGTTTATGCGAGCAGTTCGAGCGTTTATGGCGCGAATACTAAACTACCTTTTCATGAATCACATTCCACAGCTCATCCTGTTAGTTTGTATGCTGCGACAAAGAAAGCTAACGAATTAATGGCTCATACCTATAGTCATCTTTATCAAATTCCTACTACAGGATTACGCTTTTTTACTGTTTATGGTCCCTGGGGTCGTCCGGATATGGCCTTTTTTAAATTTACGCGAGCGATGCTGTCAGGAGAGACCATTGAAATATATAATCATGGAGAAATGGTTCGAGATTTCACTTATATTGATGACATTGTTGAAGGCATTATTCAAGTTGCCAACCAACCACCTGTTCCTCATCCCGAATTTGATACGATGAATCCAGATCCTGCCATCAGTAATTGTCCGTATCGTATTTTCAATATTGGTAATAATTCTTCTGTACAGTTAATGGATTATATAAGTGCATTGGAAACAACTTTAGGTGTGAATGCTAAAAAGCGTTTTTTACCTATGCAGAAAGGAGATGTAACAGCAACGATGGCAAATGTAGATGCGCTTTATGAGCACACGGGGTTTAAACCGCAAACATCAATTGTTACCGGCATAACTAAATTTGTAGATTGGTATAGGAGTTATTATCATTTATGAAAGTGACAGTTTTTGGAACGGGGTATGTTGGGTTAGTACAGGGTGCAGTACTAGCAGATAATGGACATCAGGTTGTTTGTGTTGATGTAGATGAAGCAAAAGTTGAGCAACTCAAACAAGGTGTCGTACCGATTTATGAGCCAGGACTTGAGACCATAGTTAAAGACAATATTTTGTCCGAACGATTACAATTTACAACTGATCCTGCTTATGGTGTGCGATTTGGTCAAATACAATTTATTGCAGTTGGTACCCCATCCAAAGAGGATGGGGGTGCAGATTTAACTTATGTGTTAAATGTTGCAGAGACTATCGCAACACATATGGATACGGACCAAGTTATTGTGAACAAGTCAACAGTACCGGTCGGAACTGCGGCACTTGTTCATCAGAAAATTGAATCGGTATTAAATGCGAGACAAGTTGGGTATGCATTTGATGTTGTTTCAAATCCAGAGTTCTTAAAAGAAGGTATGGCCGTTAGTGATTGTCAGCGTCCAGACCGAATTGTTATTGGAACCAGTAGTAAGAAAGCAGAAACAATGCTTCGAGAATTATATGCACCATTTAATCGAAACCATGACAAGGTTATGGTGATGGATGCTTGTAGTGCTGAATTAACGAAATATGCTGCTAATTGTATGTTGGCAACCAAAATAAGCTTTATGAATGAAATTGCTATTTTGGCGGAAAATTTGGGTGCTGATATTGAGTCAATACGGCATGGAATTGGTAGTGATCATCGTATTGGTTATCATTTTATTTATCCTGGTATAGGTTATGGAGGCAGTTGTTTTCCTAAAGATATCCGCGCACTTATCAATATGGCGACTCAGTTAGATATTGATGCTAAGGTATTGAAGGCTGTTGAATTACGTAATCAAGATCAAAAGTTATTGTTGTTTAGAAAAATGAGCCGTTATTTTTCAGGTAACTTAAAGAATAAAGTAATTGCGCTTTGGGGACTTTCTTTTAAGCCTAATACGGATGACATTCGAGAGGCGCCAAGCCTTGTATTAATTGATGCCCTGCTAGAGGCGGGGGCTGTTGTCCAGGCATATGATCCTGCTGCTATGAAAGAAATTAATCGGCGGTATGGTTTAAATGACAGATTAATTCTAATGGATACCAAGGAGCAAGTGATAAAAGAAGCTGATGCTTTAGCTATTTTGACAGAATGGCATGAGTTTCGCTCTCCAGATTTCGAGTTAATTAAACGAGAACTTAAGCAACCCGTTCTATTTGATGGAAGAAACTTGTATGAGCAAGAATGGATGCGAAGTAAAGGATTTACCTACTTTTCGATTGGCAGAGGAATGCAGTAAGAACCAAGTCAAATTTTATAGGACAAAGTAATGAAAATTTGCCATATTATTACAGGGTTAAATGTCGGTGGCGCTGAATTAATGATGAAGCGTTTGATATTAGAATATAAGAAAGAGAAACCTGAGCAGTCACATGTCGTGATATCTTTAACGGCAGTTGGCAAAGTAGGTATTATGTTGCGAAACGCAGGGATAGAGGTATACGAAGTAAATGTCGTATCGATTACCTCGTTACCCAAAGCTTTATACCAACTGGTTAAGATAATTCGTCGTGTGAAGCCTGATATTGTCCAGACATGGATGTATCATGCTGACTTTCTGGGAGGGTTGGCCGCTAAAATTGCAGGTTGTAAAAATATCATTTGGGGCGTTAGAAATACTGATATATCAGCCTATAGTTCAAAGGCAACCCGCTTTTTATGTTACATATGCGCTTTTTTCTCACACATTATTCCAAAGCATATTGTTTGCGTTGCTGAAGCAGCACGTGAGAAACACATTGCTATTGGATATAGCGCAAAGAAAATGCGCACTATCCGTAATGGATTTGATTTATCCGTTTTAAATGTACCTGATTCTGATGTTGAGCGTTTTAGAGAGGAACTTAACATTTCCAAGGACAAAATCTTGATTGGTGTTGTTGCGCGATACAACAGTCGAGAGAAGGACCCTGAGAACTTTGTGAAAGCTGCAGGTTTACTTGCGAAAGAATTTCCCCATGTATGTTTTATGATGGTAGGGAGAGACTGTGATAAGCATAATAGAGAATTGACATCATGGATTGAACAAACAGGTCATGCTGAACGTTTTTTACTGTTGGGCGAACGTAAGGATATTCCATTATGTATGGCAGCGATGGATATATTTTGTTTGTCTTCACGAACAGAGGGAATCCCGAATGCACTTGGTGAGGCGATGGCTCTTGGTAAACTTTGTGTTGCAACTGATGTTGGGGATGCCAGAGTATTAGTTGGTGAATGCGGTATAGTTGTACCCAAAGAAAACTCACAAGCGTTGGCTGATGCGGTAAGAAAACTCATGAGTCTATTACCTCAAGAGCGAGTCGTGTTAGAAGAGAAGGCGCATCAACGAATAGCAGTAGAATTTAATATGAAAAGGGCTTGTGAGCGTTTTGATAAAGTGTATGGTGAATTGTTATGTTGATAAGCTTCATGATGGAGCTATTGAAGATACCCTGTATTTTGGAAGCATAATTAAGACTAAAGAAACATTGATTCTTGTAACCCTGTGTAGAATGGATTGAATATATGTGTGGATTAGTAGGGTTTTTGGGTGGACAGTTTCAAGAAGATAGTGCGGTACCTATTTTAGAGAAAATGTCGGATATGCTCATTCATCGTGGCCCAGATGATGCTGGCGCATGGTTTGATGCTGAGGCTCAAGTAGGACTAGGTCACAGACGTTTATCTATTATAGATTTATCGTCTGCTGGTCACCAGCCGATGTCTTCCTCAAGTGGTCGTTATGTGCTTGTACTGAATGGTGAAATTTATAATTACAAACAATTACGTGAGATATTGAGTAAAAGCGGTTCTATCCAGTGGAAGGGGCATTCTGATACGGAAACGTTATTAGGCGGTTTTGATAGTTGGGGTATTCAAGCAACTATAGAGCGGGCCGTTGGAATGTTTGCCTTCGCAGTGTGGGATAAAAAAGAGCGTCGTTTAATTCTAGGTCGTGATAGATTAGGTGAAAAGCCACTGTTTTATGGGTGGCAACAAGGCAGTTTCTTATTTGCCTCGGGGCTAAAAGCAGTACAATCGCATCCTGCGTTTAAGGGGGTAGTCAATCGTGACGCACTGGCCTTATTGATGCGGCATAACACAATACCTGCCCCATATTGTATTTGGCAAGGAATGCATAAATTAGAACCGGGTTGTTTGCTATCGGTATCACGTGATAACCCCGAGCCAGTTATTACGACTTATTGGTCTGGAAAAAAGGTGGTTGAAGAGGGCATCCGCTCCCCTTTTAAAGGCTCCGCAGAAGACGCTGTATCAGCTTTGGATAAGGTACTCTCTGAGTCTATTCGGATGCAAATGGTTGCGGATGTTCCTGTTGGTGCATTTTTATCGGGTGGAGTGGACTCATCAACAGTTGTAGCATTGATGCAGGCACAATCTAGTAGGGCAGTACGTTCATTCTCAATTGGATATCAAGAGGCACAATATAATGAAGCGGAACATGCCAAAGCAGTTGCAAAACATCTGGGAACAGAACATACCGAACTATATATCACGCCTAATGATGCTTTGTCCGTCATTCCAAAACTTGCTGATATTTATGATGAGCCTTTTTCTGACTCCTCTCAAATTCCAACATTTTTGGTTTCGCAACTGGCTAAACAACAAGTAACAGTCTCTTTATCTGGAGATGGAGGAGACGAGCTTTTTGGTGGATATAATCGGTATTTAATGGTTAATCAACTTTGGCGGATGCTATCTAAGCTGCCATTAGGGTTACGACGTGTGACAGGGCGCGGTATTATGAGTGTTTCACCAGGCTCATGGAATCGTGTTTCTAAACCTCTGATGAAAGTATTGCCTCGTCGGTTTGTCATGGCGAGTATGGGTGATAAGCTGCATAAAGGTGCAGCAGTATTGGCTTCGCAAAGCGTTCGACATCTATACCGAGGGATTGTATCTCATTGGCAAGATCCAGCGAGTGTTGTATTAGGTGCAACAGAGCCATCCACATTATTGACTGATATTCATACACAGACAAAGACACTTACAGACATTGAATATATGATGGCACTCGATATGTTGACTTATCTGCCTGATGATATTTTAACGAAAGTTGATAGAGCCGCAATGGGGGTTTCTTTAGAAACACGCGTGCCATTGCTCGATCATCGCGTAGTTGAATTTGCTTGGTCGTTGCCATTGGAATATAAATTGCGGAATGGTGTTGGTAAATGGGCCTTACGAGAGGTCTTATATAAACATGTACCCAAACAATTGATCGAGCGACCTAAAATGGGGTTTGGAGTTCCTATTGATAGCTGGCTTCGGGGACCGCTTAAAGCATGGGCTGAAACCTTATTGAACGAGAAACGTTTAAAAGAAGAAGGTTTTTTTGATGTTAATTTGGTTCGTAATAAATGGAAAGAACATTTAAGTGGCCGTTGTAATTGGCAGTATTTATTGTGGGATGTATTAATGTTCCAGCATTGGATGGAAAATAACCAGGGATAATAAGAATGTTAGAAGGTTTAGTTTTAGGCGGCCTATTTTATGGTTTAGCACTTCTTATTGTTATAGGTCTTGTTAATTGTTATACACCGCTGACTAACCGTTTGTTTGGGGTTATTTTGCTCTGTTTTGTGGGCCATTATGTCGGGTGTTATGCATATTCGCTTTTTCAATCAGATTCTTATCACACCTTTTTCTTAAAGGCAACGCCTGTGTATTATGGTTCTAGTACATCATTTATCCTTAATATGGTGTGGTATGTACGTGCCTGGTTTACAGGAGAGTCTTATTTGGGGACGTTATTCTTCTTCTCAGCTTTTTCATTTGTTGGTCATATATTATGGTACTTGGTTTTTGTACATCTAGCTAAAACATTAAAAATTAATTATCAACCCTATCTTTTTCCCGCCTTAATTTTGATGTGCTGGCCATCTTTTTTATTTTTTACTGCGGGGATTGGGAAAGATTCCTTAAGCTTTTTTCTGATTCCTTCCGTTTTATTAACTTGGAATCAGCTTATTTATGGGAAAAGCAAGAAAGGGCTTATGTTTGTTTGTCTTGTGTTAGCTGTATGTCTGATGACAATGGTACGTCCTTATCTTTTGATGATTATAGGCGGTGCTTGTTATGCCTCAACGTTTAATGGCCTGAAGAGGTTGTCTTTTTTCCGGTTATTATCACTTATCGTCCTTGCGCCTCTTTTACTTTATGCGGTTCATTGGGTGATTACCACCCAAGGTGGAATGGAAAATACAGATGCGACCGATATTATGAATAGAGCTTATAAACAACAAGAGCTATTGAACGGGGGTACTTCATTCCCCATGTTATCGAAGAACCCTGTTATTGTATTTTTATCATTACCCTATAGTTTTATGATGAATCTCATTATGCCTTTATTTGTTTTCGCGCATAACCTAGAGGCTTTACTCGCTTCATTTGAGAACTTATTTCTTATCAATATGATTTATCGGTTTTGGAAAAATAGAAGGCAGTGGCGATTTGTTAAGTCTCAAGTGGATTTTGCAAAACTTTGCTTTTACACGTTTATGTTTGGGATGGCCTTCTTAGGTTTGGTTAATACCAACTTAGGGTTGGCGATGCGGCAAAAAGGCATGTATTTGCCGGCCTTTATTGTACTTGCTCTTGTAATGCAGCTGCATAATAAGAGGCTTAAGCATGAAAGCCGAGTTGCTTATAATCAAGCCTCAGCAGAAGCTACTTGAGTTAACTGAATGCTTCTGCACGTGTTTTTTTTGCACTTTCTACACCTGGTTGATCAAAGGGATTAATATTCCAAATAACACTTTGTGTAAATATTTTGTGTTCATAAAGAGCGATAAGTGCGCCAATGCTAAATGGTGAATAGTCATTAAGACGAATATGGTTTAGCGGTTTTTTACCTTGAATACAAGCGTAAGGATCATTTTCGTCGTGAATGCCTTGTGTCAACACACGCATTTTATTAGAACACATTTGATTGATTAGCTCCCCTTCAAATGCATCAATACTGACAAAATCGGCAGTGACTTGATGTGTACCCTGACAAAGTGATTGGTAATAACTATGTTGTGCTTGATTTCCAAGCCCTCCCCATATCATTGGTCCTGTTGCATAAGTTAGTTTTTTACCGTGTATATCAACAGATTTACCGTTGCTTTCCATATCGAGTTGTTGAATGAACGGTGTGAGTTGTTCAAGTTGTCTTGCATAGGTTAATATCAGCAGGTTATTGATATGTAAAAAATTATTATTCCATATTCCAATGAGTCCTAATAGGCTAGGCATATTTTGCTCAAACTCAGCATTTAAGAAATGTTTATCCATGGCATTTGCGCCAGCAAGAAATTGTGAAAATGCTTCAAATCCTATCGCGATAGCTGTGATTAAATTCACTGCTGAACATGCAGAAAAGCGACCACCGACCCATTCCCATATGGGGAGTATCGTTGTCATACCAAATTGACGTGCTTTTTCTATTTGTGCAGTGATGGCGATAAAATGATTTTTGATCGGATTTTGACCGAACCAGTTCATTGCTTTTTGGGCATTATATAAGGTTTCTTGGGTTGTGAATGATTTTGAAGTAACGATGAAGAGAGTTGTTTCAGGTTGAAGAGATGCTATGGTGGTTTCTAGGCTGTATGGATCAACATCTGAAACAAAATGATAGTGTAAATCAGATGACGTGATGTGTTTTAATGCATTTAAACAAAATCTTGGCCCTAAATCAGAACCACCAATGCCAATGTTTACAATATCAGTAATCGGCTTTCCAGAATAACCAAACCATTGCATGGATCGAACTTTTTCAGAAATATGCTTAATTTGATGACGTGCTTCAACGATAAAAGGCATGATGTTTTGATTGTCAACCCAAATATTTGTGTCATCAGACGCACGTAATGCTGTATGAAGAGCAGGTCTCTTCTCGGTGACATTGACAGTATCACCACACATGAGCGCTTCTATTTTTTCTTTGAGTTGACATGTATGAGCAAGGGCAATGAGTTTTTCCAAAATGGGGGGTGAAAGATGCTGATGTGTGTAATCTAGGGTGATGCCACAAGTGCTAAGCGTTAACGTTTTCTGAGGAAGCTTTTGGTGACTTGATTGAGTGTTAATATATAAATTTGCATATTCTGTTAATGATTTCCAAATGACTGACTTTGCTTGTTGCTCCATGTCAAAACGTCCTTTTTTATTTGATACTACACACTATACCGGATTTAAAAGGAGTAAATAAACAGGTATATATACTTTTTGATGTTGCTGCTTGGAATAATTAGCTGTCATTAATTGGCGTTTTTTAGCCCGAAACGTTAATCGGGCCGGAATTACCGCCGGGCTATTGAAAGAGCATGCGTTTTGGCTTTACTATGTGTCATTAATTGTATAAGGACGTTTTAAGTGGAGTAAGGGATGACGGCTATGAATCAGTTTGAACGCCAAAAGATTTTTTTAACCACCAATCCCAAAATTTGGTTGATTACGGGAGTTGCGGGTTTCATTGGTTCACACCTACTAGAAAATTTACTTAAGCTTAATCAAACGGTCGTCGGATTAGATAATTTTTCGACCGGATTTCAACGTAACTTAGATGATGTGCAGATGCATGTCAGCGTTGAGCAATGGGAACGTTTTTCTTTTGTGCAGGGAGACATTCGAGATTCTGAAACGTGCCAAAAAGTAACTGAAGGGGTTGATTATGTACTTCATCAGGCAGCCTTGGGTTCTGTTCCTCGCTCAATTGATAATCCAATAACAACCAATGCTGTTAATGTCTCAGGTTTTCTTAACATGCTCGTTGCTGCGAAAGAAAACCAAGTGTCTAGCTTCACTTATGCTACTTCGAGTTCAACGTATGGCGATCATAAGGCGTTACCTAAAGTTGAAGATAAAATTGGCAATCCTTTATCACCTTATGCCGTAACAAAGCTTGTGAATGAGCAGTATGCTAAAGTGTTTCAACGAGTTTATGGGTTTAAGTCCGTCGGGTTACGTTATTTTAATGTGTTTGGAGCACGTCAAGATCCAAATGGAGCCTATGCAGCCGTTATTCCGAGGTGGGCTGCTTCAATGATTAATGGAGAACCTATTTATATTAATGGTGACCCTGAAATCAGTCGAGACTTTTGTTTTATTGAGAATGTGGTTCAGGCTAATATTCTTGCCGCAACTGCGGATGATATTGTAAAAGGTGATATTTACAATATTGCACTCAATCAACGTACCACACTGAAAGAGTTAGCAAAATATTTAAAGTGTGCATTGGAAAAACAAGACATATTTTATACATTAGACCCCATTTGCAGAGATGAAAGACCGGGAGATGTAAAGCATTCTCACGCTGATATCAGTAAAGCTAGAAAATATTTAGGTTATGAGCCGCAGTATCAAGTGATAGATGGTATACAAGAAGCGATGGCATGGTATGTAGAACAATTAGAAAAAAAGGGTGTTGAAGTAGAAGCTTAATGAAAACGGATGAGTAATTATCAGGAGAGACAGTATGAAGTTGCATCAGTTAGCCTATAACGAAACAATGACGCCAAGCGTGATTGGTGAAATGGTGGCAAAAGCAGCGTATGAAAATCATTTAGTGCATGTTGTGGATATTCCTTTTAAAGAAGATGTCTTAGCCGATTTTTATCACCAGGTAACAGAAAACATTGGCGAATGTCTTGACCTGGCAGAAACAGAAGGTTCATATTCGGTTGGTGGAAAGTGGACGCATGTTTGTTATGATCCTTCGTTGCAAAACGCCTATCGTTCTTCATCTAATGCGCAGCCGCTTCATACAGACGGTTCTTATTTATTTGAATCTCCTGATGCTACCTGTATGTATTGCATTAGTGCCGCCTCAGAAGGTGGTGGAACTATTTTTATTACAGCAGAAGAATTAATGACTTATTTGAAGAAAGATGATCCTGCTTTGTTTGATCAATTAATGAATACACCAGTGTGTTTTTCAAGATCCTTTGAGAATGGAGCGAATGAAAAGACAAGAAAAATTATTGAGGTTGATGAGCAAGGAAAAATCACACTTACTTGGAATTATTTCCGGGTCGACCCAAATCAGTCTGCTGATACCAAAGAGATGTGTGAAGCATTCCATCATTATTTACAAACGCAAATTGTAGGATCAGATCGAGTGCATACCGTTTTTTTGAAGCCGGGAGAGGCTATATTATGGCTGGATGAGCAAGTACTGCACGGACGGGATGCCTTTTTAGGGAGCGAATATGGTGTGCGAAATTTGGCAAAAACATCGATTAACTTGAAAGGTTTTAAACCATGAACTCAAGAGCATTTGGGAAAACAAACGTTTTTTTGAGTCCTATAACACTTGGAACAATGCGTTTTGAAGAAAGCCGATTTGAAGGTTCAAAAGAGGCTGCTGCGTTTCTTGAATATTTATATGAGCGGGGTGTTAACACCTACCATACATCTTCAGAATATGAAACGCATTCATTCTTCTGTGATATTTTTCAGCGATTTAAACAGGGTAAGCCAAATTGCGAGACAAAGCATATTGTTAAGTTGGCTTGTCCTCACTTTGAAGAATCGGATTTTTCTGCTGTGCGATTAGAGCATTTAGTGGATGAACAGTTAAAGGCACTTCAGATTGAACAAATAGATATTGTACAGTGGCTCTTTCGACAGAAGCAAAATATAGATACGGTACGAATACCAAAGTTCGAAAATTGTGCAGATGAAGTTCTGTCTGCTTTTTCAAGGTTAAAACAATCTGGTAAAATCAAGGCATTGAGTGCTTTTCCTTATTCCTTACCCTTTGCTGATGCAATTAAAAGGCATCACTTTGTTGATGGATTTGCAGATTATTTGAACTTTTATGAGCGGAACTGGGTTAAGCCGTTACACGATTTGCAGTTAGAACACTTGGGATTTTTAGCGATTCGACCTTTATTTGCAGGTAAGCTATTAACATTAAGCACAGAAAAAAAGATGCTTTTAGAGCAGTTCAATAATCGATTTAAATTAGATCATGTTGAACAGATGGCATTGGCATATCCGTTACTACACCCTAACGTTTCTTCTATTATTTTAAGTCTTTCTAGCCAAAAGCATGCTGATAGGGCTATTGAAGTGGGGGAATGTATTTCTGCCGAAGGTGATAAAGAGATGTTTTTTGCGTGGAGTCAATGTTTGGATGAGGCTTGCTTTTCAGAAGCAGAGTGAATGACATGATTTGTATTACATACCACATCGTAGTTTATTACACATAGGAAAAAGTGTTTATGAGAAATTACCAAAGGTATGGAAAGCCTTGTTTTGATTTGTTTGTCTCTTTGTGTGCATTCATTGTTTTATCTCCATTGTTTTTGTTATTAATTTTGCTTGTGCGATTGAATTTAGGAAGTCCGGTGTTTTTTTCTCAAGAGCGTGGTGGGAAGGGAGGGACGCGTTTTAAAATTCTTAAATTTCGCACGATGGTAGATAGTTATGATAAAGATAAACAGTTATTACCTGACGAGCAGCGGCTCACAAAGTTTGGAAAATTTTTAAGAAATTCAAGTTTGGATGAGCTGCCTGCATTATTGAATGTACTTCAAGGCCAAATGAGTATAGTTGGACCTAGGCCTTTTGTTGCGGATTATCTTGAGTATTATGATGCTCATCAAAAGCAACGTCATCTAGTTAAACCTGGGATTACAGGGTGGGCGCAAATCAATGGAAGAAATGCTATAACTTGGGATGAAAAGTTTGAGTTTGATATTTGGTATGTAGAGAGGCAAACATTCTTATTAGATTTAAAGATTATTCTTTTAACATTTAAGCGTGTGTTTAAACAAGCAGATATTTCAAATGAAGCGCATGCTACGATGCCAAGTTTTATTGAACTATCTAATAAAAATGAGGAGAGTTAGGGTGGAAGAGCAAGTCTTAGGAAGAATGGATAGGTTATTGCAACTGCCAATAGGAACTTTGTCAGGTGATGAGAGGCTGGATGAATTAGAAAATTGGGATTCGATGAGCGTGATTGAATTTATGACTTTGGCTGATGAAGAGTTTTCAATCAAACTTGATCCAAGCTTGATTAACGATGCGGAAACGATAGACAATTTAATTGACTTACTGAAATAAACTGGATTAAAGATTTAAGAAGTCACGTTGGAGAAGGTTGTGGCACATCTAATTATTATCGGTGCAGGTGGGTTTGGCCCAGAAGTTTTGTCTGTTGCACAAGCGATGCTTGTTGAGCAAAAGCTAACATTTAAAGGTTTTTTGGATGACAATAAAACAGTCTTGAAGCAGCGTGGCGGAACTTATCCCGTATTAGGACGATGTGAAGCTTATATGCCAGAGGAAGGTGATAGATTTATCTGTGCTATTGCAGATCCTAAAACAAAATTGCGTATTTGTAATCGATTAGTGGAAAAAGGTGCTATTTTTGTTAATTTGATTCATTCTTCAGCTTTTGTAAGTGAAGAGGCTGAGCTTGGAATGGGACTGATTGCATTTCCACATACATTTATTTCTACACAAACGACAATAGGCGATTTTGTGACGTTGAATGCTTCGTCAGTTGTTGGGCATCATGCTCAGCTTGATAGTGGTTGCACTTTAAGTCCACATGCTACAGTGAGTGGTTTTGCTCATTTGAAGCAAGGGGCTTTTATGGGCTCATCTTCAACCGTTATGTTAGAACGAACAGTTGGGGAGTTTGCTAGAATTGGGGCAGGTTCAGTCGCAGTCCGTCATGTAAAACCAGGACATACGGTGTTTGGTTTGCCAGCAAAAACGATTTTTGAGGATGCATAGTCATGTCACATGCTGTTTTGAAAGCAGTTGAATATGCACTTCCTGATAAAATATTATCTAATCAGGACCTAATCGATATTTTTCCTGACTGGACAATTGAAAAAATTGAGGCAAAGACAGGGATAAAACAGCGACATATTGCAAGGTCGGATGAGTATGCCTCTGATTTTGCTGTTAGAGCGGCAGAAAAATTATTTGAACATCATCTTATTTCTGCCGTTGATATCGATTTTATTTTATATTGCACACAAAGTCCTGATGATTTAGTTCCTACAACCGCTTGTATACTGCAAGAGCGCTTAGGTTGTTCAAAGACAACAGGTGCTTTAGATTATAACTTAGGATGCTCAGGTTACGTTTATGGTTTATCCATAGCGAAGGGATTGATTGAGACAGGACAGGCCCGAAATGTTTTATTGTTAACGGCAGATACCTATAGTAAATATTTACTTCCAGAAGATAGGGCTGTTAGAACGATTTTTGGAGATGGTGGTTCAGCAAGTTGGATAGGCAGTGATGCGAAAGATACTTATATTTTTCCAGCAGCTTTTGGCAGTGATGGCGCTGGCTCCAAACACCTTGCAGCACATGGATTCGGATTAAAACAATTGGAAGGTGATGAAAGTAAGGGGTTTAAAATGAATGGCCCTGAAGTTTTTAAATTTGCCCTAGAGGTAGTGCCTGATATTATTGCTAAAGCATTGGAGCGAGCTGGAATACAAGAAGATCAAATTGACCTATATATTTTTCATCAAGCGAATCAATATATGTTGGAAGTATTGAGGAAAAAGTGCAATATTCCAATGAATAAATTTGTAGTTGCATTAAGCCATTTTGGCAATACGGTTTCTTCGACTATCCCAATAGCATTGTCTGAAGTTTCAAAAAATAATGAGCAACAGTGTCATCAATATGCAATGTTAGTAGGATTCGGGACCGGTTATTCTTGGAGTGCTGCTGTCATTAATTTAGAGATGATTTTTAAATCTTGATGACACTTGTAGTCATTGAATGTTTAGCAGGTCAATATTAAACAATATAAATAAAAGCAGGAGGGATACGTGCTTAATACAGCATATTCGGATTGGCCTCATTTCACCCAGGAAGAAGCAGACGCTACTCAAAGAGTATTATTGTCTAACCGTGTTAATGCATGGACGGGCGATGAGTGTAAGCAATTTGAGCGTGAATTTGCGGAGTGGACCAATGTAGAACATGCCATTGCATTGATGAATGGAACGGTTGCATTAGAGCTCGCATTAAAAGGTCTTAGTATTGGACCTGGGGATGAAGTGATTGTGACCTCTCGCTCTTTTATGGCTTCAGTCTCTTGTATAGTATCTGTAGGCGCGACACCTGTTTTTGCTGATGTAGACTGTGATTCTCAAAATATTACGGCGACAAGCATTCAAGCAGTATTGTCAGAAAAAACGCGAGCCATTATTTGTGTACATCTTGCAGGGTGGCCATGTGAAATGGATGATATTATGGCACTTTCTCGAGTGCATGGTTTATTTGTGATTGAAGATTGTGCGCAGGCGCATGGTGCTATATATAAAGATAGGCCTGTGGGCTCGATTGGACATGTAGCAGCGTGGTCATTTTGTCAAGATAAAATTATGACAACAGGTGGTGAAGGGGGCATGGTCACAACCAATGATAAAAGGTTGTGGTTAAACATGTGGGCTTATAAAGATCATGGGAAATCATGGGATGCTGTTTTTAACTCTCAAAAGCAAGAAGGTTTTAAATGGGTTCATGAGCAGTTTGGAACTAATTGGCGCATGACAGAAATGCAAGCTGCCATTGGACGTATTCAGTTAAAGCGCATGCCGATGTGGCATGCATCAAGGTTGGCGAATGCAAAAAAACTTTGGGCACTTGCATTGTGCTTACCAGGACTTCGAGTGCCAGCTTTACCTGAGTATATTGAGCATGCGGCTTATAAAGCATATGTTTTTTTGGTGTTAGAGCAGCTTAAAAAAGGTTGGACTAAAACGCGTGTTTTAAAAGCAATGCAGGAGCGAGGTGTGCCTTGCTATGCGGGGTCTTGCTCTGAGATATATCGAGAAAAAGCTTTTGATAATACACGTTTTAGGCCTCAAGAGCCTTGCGTGAACGCGCGTGAGTTAGGTGAGACAAGCTTAATGTTTTTGGTTCATCCAACCCTTACCGAAGATGAAATGGAGCGTACTTGTCAGGTGCTTCAAGAAACCATGTTGCTTGCAACAGGAAAAACAAATATGGAGCAATTATTGCCTGCTTGATGTAACAGTTGTTACACTATGCGCGATTTTTTAAAAAAGAGGCTCTTCATTCATGCAGGTTTTTCCAGTGATTTTAGCGGGTGGCTCTGGAACGCGATTGTGGCCTCTTTCGCGGAAAGATTTCCCAAAGCAATTTTTAAACTTGCATGGAGAGCATTCACTGCTTCAGCAAACCGTTTCACGTGCCCAAAAAATATTACACTCAAATATGATTGTTGTTGCGAATGAAGCACATTATTTTCTGTGTCAGGAGCAGCTTCGAGATTTTGATTTAACGTATTTGCTTGAACCTTGTTTGCGTAATACGGCTCCTGCGATTGCATGTGCTGCGCATCATGCCTTGAAAGTGGGAGGGGAAGATGCGACTTTGCTTGTATTGCCATCAGACCACTGGATTAAAGACGAAGTCTTATGGGGGGAGGCGATGCAAAGGGCAATTGATTTTGTACACGCTTCTCCTGCTATGGTTACATTTGGAGTAAAACCAACCAGTCCTAAGACGGGATATGGTTATATTGATGTTGGATCATTACTGGCTGACGGGGTGCATCGTATTATACGGTTTCGTGAAAAACCGACACTTGAAGTGGCAAAGGCATGCATTAAAAGTGGTGTTTCATATTGGAATAGCGGAATGTTTGTATGTCGCGCAAAGACTTACCTTGAAGAGTTGTCGCAATTTGAGCCTGAATTATTTGTTCATTCTGAGCGGGCTTATCAAAGCGCTCATCAGCAACACGATTATTTTCGTTTGGATGAGGCAGCGTTCACAAGTTGTCGTGCTGAATCGATTGATTACGCCATCATGGAAAAAACGACACGTGCAGTAGTCGTTCCGATGGACATTGCATGGAACGATTTAGGCAGCTGGACAGCAGTTGCTGAGACAAACGAGTCGGATGCTCATCATAATGTGTTGCAAGGCAAAGCAATTGTTGAAAAAAGCGAGGGATGTTTGATTCGAAGTGAGGACACACTTGTTACTGCTTTAGGTGTGCGAGATCAAATTATTGTGGCGACACGCGATGCCATTTTGGTGGCGGATAAAAAATATGCTGAACAGGTTAAGGATTTAGTTGTATCCCTTGAAGAAGAACATCAAGTGCTTGCACAGGCACATACATGTACAAAGCGTCCTTGGGGAACCTTTGAGGTGCTAGCCGAAGGTAAAGCGTTTAAGGTGAAGCGGTTAATGCTAAAGCCGGGCGCTAAAATTTCATTACAACGTCATGAAAAGCGTGCTGAACATTGGGTTGTTGTTGCCGGTGTTGCAGAGGTAGTGAATGGGGAAGATGTATTTCAACTTCAAGTGAACCAGTCAACTTATATTGCGCCTAAAACCATACACCGTTTAAGTAATCCTACAGATGTGCCACTTTATGTGATTGAAGTACAAAGTGGCGTTTACTTAGGTGAGGATGATATCACCCGTTATGAAGATGTGTATGCACGTAAAACAGTCTCGGTAATAGAGGCTTAAAAACTCATTACCCCTATACCCACCCCTGTACCAAAGTAGGTTCCACGTGTTTGTTTGATATCTGTTTTTTTTGTGTTCGTATTTGTTGTATTGGCTTGGGTTGTTGCGCAGCCCACAAGACTTACTGTGCTTACAAGGCATAAAATAAGTAAATATTTCTTCATTAGTCTCTCCTTTTTTTTGAGTGTAGCTTATATTTGATCAAATTGTGTATTATTTGGTTTATATGGGGCGATGACTATTGAGAAGCAGCGTTGCTGTCGGTACTATGTAAAAGATATGTTTTGTGATTGGGAGAGCGCTTGTGTTTCGAGGGAGTATGGTTGCATTGGTCACACCGATGCAAAATGGGGAGCTAGATTTAGAGCGCTTAAGAGCATTGGTTGAATATCATATTGGTGCGGGCACGCATGCACTGGTTGCTGCAGGAACAACTGGTGAGTCAGGTACATTGTCATATGATGAAAAATGTACTGTGATTAAAACGGTGATTGAGGCAGCCTCTGAGCGTGTGCCTGTGATTGCAGGAACGGCCGCTAATGCCACGCAGGACTGTATGAAATTGACAGAAGCTGCTATGGAGTTAGGTGCGCATGCGGCTTTAATTATGACGCCTGCTTATATTAAGCCCACACAAGAAGGTTTGTATCAGCACTATAAAGCGATTGCTGAGGCTGTGCATATACCGATTATCTTATATAATGTTCCGGGCAGAACTGCGTGTGATTTATTACCTGAAACAGTAATAAAGCTTGCTGATATCTCAAATATTATTGGTATTAAAGAAGCAACAGGAGATATGACGCGCCTAGAAATGCTTGTTCGAGAGGCTGACGGACGGCTTGATGTGTATAGTGGAGATGATCCAACAGCAGCAGGTTGGATTTTAAAGGGTGCAAAAGGTGTGATTTCAGTGACAGCCAATGTCGCACCTAAACAGATGGTAGCGCTTGTAGAGGCAGCACTGGATAGAGATGAGGAGTTAACAGCGAAGTTGCAAGCGGCATTATTGCCTTTGCATGAGGGACTTTTTGTGGAGGCTAACCCTATTCCTTCTAAGTGGGCGCTTGCAGAAATGGGTTTGATACGGAATGAGTTACGCTTGCCGTTAACGTCACTTGCCTCTCAATATCATGCGGGCCTTAGTGTTATATTGCGTGGGTTAGATTTAATTTAAGGGGTTTTTTTGTGAAGCAAATTTTAGTGTTATTAATTGGTGCTTTTGGCGTGTCAGCTTGCTCAATGCCATTTGAAGAGCCCATTCATACAGCATGGTCAGTGCCATTTGCAACGAATGATAAAACGCAGTATTTGGAAAGTAAAAATGCACCGGATTTGGTGGTTGAAAAGCCACTGACAAAGGCGAACATGAGTGGTTTTTACCGGTTGCCACCAGCACCAAAGAACCCTAAAGTAGATGTGTTACCTCCTGTAGAGAGATAGACATGCAGAAAATACGGTTACCGATTGGCGTATTTGACTCAGGGATGGGGGGATTAACAGTTCTTCGAGCTTTACGTGCGAAGTTACCGGGTGAGTCGTTTATTTATTTGGGTGATACTGCACGCTTGCCTTACGGGACTAAAAGTACAGAAACGGTTCGGCAGTACGCAACACAGATGGCCCGTATTTTAGTTGAGCGTCAAATCAAAGCGTTGGTGGTCGCTTGTAATACGGCGAGTACCGCAGCATTGTCACATTTAGTTCAGATATTACCGGATATACCGGTTATTGGTGTGATTGAACCAGGCGCGCAAGCCGTAGTCCGTGCGACAGATAATCATCGGGTGATGGTGCTTGCAACAGAAACGACGGTGGCGAGCAAAGCCTATCAAACTTTAATTCAGGCAGCATTACCTGATGTGATGATTCAAGCGCGTGCAAGTAGCTTATTAGTTGCATTAGCGGAAGAAGGCATGGTTGATAACCAAATTGCGGAATCAGTACTTTTACATTATTTATCAGAACGTACCGATGAAGATACCATCCTTTTAGGCTGCACACATTTTCCTGTGTTCAAACCACTTTTGAAGGCGTTGTTGCCTAAAGCTGTGAATGTGGTTGATTCAGCTGAGGCAACAGCGGATGTAGTTGAAAAAACATTAAAAAAATCCAAACTTTTAAATACCAAAAGCTCTAAAGGAAAGGTACATTATTTGGTAACAGATTCGGTTGAGCGCTTTGAATCGATAGGCGAGATTTTTTTAAGCGAAACGCTAAATCATGCAGCTGTTGAATTGGTGGATGTATGAGTTTAGGCTTAGCTGAAATTGAACGGGTACTGGGTTTACCTGTTCACGATGATATTGTCATAACAGGTGTTTCAATCGATACAAGAACGCTCGCGCCAGGTAACTTATTTGTTGCATTTCGGGGGGAGCAGGTTGACGGGCATACGTTTATTTCAGAAGCAATCAAGTGTGGTGCTGCAGCCATTCTGTGTATTGATCCACAAGTTAATCTTGACGTTCCCGTTCTTGTTTATCCGAATTTAGAAGAAGCACTTGCTTTGATAGCAACAGCCTATAGAGCCAAATTCTCTTGTCCTGTGGTGGCTTTAACAGGGAGCAACGGTAAGACAACCGTTAAAGAAATGTTAGCAGCTATTTTACCTGATAATACGTTTGTAACGCCTGGTAATTGGAACAATCACCTAGGCGTGCCATTGAGTGTATTGCAGTTGACGCCCTTACATCAAACTGCGGTGTTTGAGTTAGGTGCTAATCATGCAGGTGAAATTGAACATACGGTTCAGATTGTTAAGCCGGATGTAGCATTGATTAACAATATAGGACCGGCACATATTGAAGGATTTGGTTCACTTGATGGTACAGCAAAGGCTAAAGGTGAAATTTATCAGGGTTTAATGTCTAAAGGCACTGCAATTGTTAATGCTGATGATGCATATGCGCATTTTTGGGATGATGTGATTCAAGACAGGCGCGTGTTACGTTTTTCTAGTATAGATTTGAAAGCAGATGTATATGCAACGGATATTCAATTAGATATACAAGGGGTGACATTTACGCTGGTGACACCATCTGCACAAGTATTGGTAACGCTTCAGGTGCCAGGCATGCACCATGTTCAAAATGCATTGGCAGCAGCAGCAGTGGCCGTGGCCTTGGATATTAAAATAGATGAGATTGCAAAAGGACTTGCACAGTTTTCAGGGGTTTCAGGGCGTCTGACGCCTAAAAAGACCTCAGTTGGTGCTGTGATTTTAGATGATACTTATAATGCAAATTTAAACTCAGTACTGACAGGTATTAATGTACTGGCTTCTTACCCAGGAAGACGTATTTTAGTTCTTGGAGATATGGGAGAATTAGGTGAATATGCGTATGCGCACCATACATCTGTAGGTGAGACAGCAAAGCTTAAAGGCATTGATGTGCTGCTAACCTGTGGGAAGATAAGTGAAGCAGCAACAGAGGCCTTTGGTGATGCAGCGCAGCATTTTGATAATCGGGCTGCTTTACTTGAAGTATTAAGACCTGAATTAGATGAAAAAACAACTGTGTTGGTGAAAGGGTCGCGGTCGAGCGCGATGGAGCAGGTGGTTCAAAGTTTGCTTGGATAACGTTGTTTATCTTGTGCTATGCTTTGCCCCATTTTTCTTGTTCAACTTAGGATAGCGAACATGCTTTATTGGATAACACAGTTGTTTCAAAGTGAGTACCACATATTAAGAGTATTTCAGTACCTGACGTTTCGTTCTATTTTGGCAGCCCTTACGGCTTTAATTGTCGCTTTGTGTTGCGGTCCTGTCATGATTAGGTGGTTGAATCGTTTGCAAATAGGACAAACGGTTCGAGATGACGGGCCTGAAACACATTTGTCAAAAGCAGGTACGCCTACAATGGGTGGGGTTCTCATTTTGTTTTCTGTCACTGTGAGTTGTTTGCTGTGGGGGCATTTGACGCAACCTAACTTGTGGATTGTTCTATTCGTTACACTTGGATTTGGTTTGGTGGGCTGGGTAGATGATTATAGAAAGCTGGTTCTAAAAAACACAAAAGGTTTATCAGCCCGGAAAAAGTTTTTTTGGCAGTCGATGATTGCTCTTACGGCAGCTGTATATTTGTATAGTCAGGCCTCTTTCCCTATTCATACACAACTAACAGTGCCATTTTTGAAAGATTGTCTGTTACCGCTTGGCATAGGATTCCCTATTTTGGCATATCTTGTGATTGTGGGGGCCAGTAATGCGGTTAATCTAACGGATGGGTTAGATGGTTTGGCAACAGTGCCAACGGTGATGGTCGCAGGTGCTCTAGGCATATTTGCTTATGCTTCAGGGAATGCTATTTATGCGCAATATTTATCGATTCCTTTTGTACCTAATACGGGTGAACTTACTATTTTTTGTTCATCAATCGTTGGCGCAGGTTTAGGTTTTCTTTGGTATAACACCTACCCTGCACAAGTATTTATGGGGGATGTCGGCTCATTATCGTTAGGTGCTGCCTTAGGAATCGTTGCTGTGATTATTCGGCAAGAATTAGTGCTCTTTATTATGGGCGGGCTTTTTGTGCTGGAAACGCTTTCGGTTGTGATACAGGTGTTATATTTTAAAGCCTCAGGGGGAAAGCGTGTTTTTCGAATGGCGCCTTTGCATCATCATTTTGAACTAAAGGGTTGGGCTGAGCCAAAAGTGATTGTTCGCTTTTGGATTATGACGGTTATTTTTGTTTTGTGCGGTCTTGCAACGCTTAAACTTCGTTAATGACACTGGGGTTTTGGAGGGAGGCATGAAACGTTTGGTTTTAATTGTGGGGCTTGGTAAAACAGGTCTTTCGGTTGCACGCTATCTTCAGTATAAAGGTATCGCATTCTCCATGTTTGATACACGAAAAGAGCCGCTAGGTCTTGATGCGTTTCGTGTGGAATTTCCAGATGTTTCGGTTTTTTTAGGCGATTACCCTGATGATGAGTGGGATGAAATAACCCGTATTGTTTGTAGTCCTGGAGTTTCACTTGATATTGCATTGATAGCAGCTGCGCGTAAGCGTAATATCTTAGTTGAAAGTGATATTGATTGTTTTGCACGAGAGATATCAGCCCCTGTGGTTGCGATTACAGGAACGAATGGTAAGTCTACCGTAACAACTTTATTAGGGGAGATGGCGAGTGCTGCGGGGCGTTCTGTTGGGGTTGCGGGTAATATAGGAACCCCCGTTTTAGAGCGCCTACAGGATATAGATTTAGCTCAGTCAATTGACTTGTGGGTGCTTGAGCTTTCGAGTTTTCAGTTAGAAATTACACATGCGTTGCAACCTATTGCCGCAACTTTTTTGAATCTTTCAGACGATCACTTAGATAGACACCATGATGAGGCTTCATATTGTGCGGCAAAACAGCGAGTGTATCGTGGGGGAGGTACCCTTTTGTTTAATCGGGACGATGCAGCTACTTATCCTGATGAAAGATACCTTAAAGCAGGTGTAAACCTACAGAGTTATGGTCGGGGTGTTCCTAAAGTAGACGAATGGGGTTTTGTTTTAGATGAAAACGAGGTGTACTGGTTAGCTCATGGAGAACAACTCATCTTGTCGATAGAGCAATTAGGAATTCAAGGTATACATAATGCTTTGAATGCACTGGCAGCACTAGCACTTGCAGAAGTAATTGGGTTACCAATTGAAACCTCTGTTCAAGTGTTAAAAGCATTTAAAGGGTTGCCACATCGTTGTCAAGTAATACGTAAATTGGATGATGTGACATGGATTGATGATTCAAAGGGGACTAATGTTGGTTCCACTGAGTCAGCCATTCAAGGATTTGGACCTTTGTTTAAAGGAAAACTGATTTTGATTGCCGGCGGTCAGGGAAAGGGCGCTGATTTTCGGGTGTTACGAGCATCATTGCAAGCCCACGTGCGCGTTTTGGTTTTAATTGGTGAAGATGCAGCGTTATTAGCAGAGGCTTTAGGTGATTTGGCAGAAGTGATCTATGCACAATCAATGGAAGAGGCCGTCCATTTTGCAAAAGCGCATGCCCAGTCAGGAGATGCGGTTATTTTATCCCCTGCTTGCGCAAGTTTTGATTTGTTTCGTGATTTCAATCATCGTGGGGAGGTATTTACCAATCTTGTGGAGGCCTTGTGATGCGTGATGAACCGCTGGTTTTATATGATAAATGGCTATTATTTGCAGCGGTAAGCCTGCTTATTTTGGGTTTGATGATGGTTGCTTCAAGTTCGGTGATGATTTCTACGAAGTATTTTGATCAGCCCTTTCATTTTTTGACTCGCCAGGCCGTTTATCTTGTGCTGGGTTTAAGTGTTGGTATGGGGGTGATGCGCTTAGATACTAAGTACTGGGAGCGCTTGAGTGTGCCATTACTCTTATTGTGTTTATTATTGCTTGTGCTGGTTTTGATTCCCGGGCTTGGGCGGGTTGTCAATGGTAGTCGACGTTGGCTTGTTTTTGGGCCTGTTTTCATCCAAGTTTCAGAGCTTTTAAAGTTTGCAATGATATTATATCTTGCAGGTTATTTGGTGCGTCAGCAAACACGAGCACCAAATGAAGTGTTACATTTTATTAAGCCTTTGTTGTTGCTCTTAGTTGTGGGAGGGCTGTTATTGCTGGAGCCTGATTTTGGGGCGACAGTTGTAGTCAGTGGCACGGTTATGGTGATGTTGTTTCTAGCCGGTGTTAGGTTGCGTTATTATGTTGGGTTGATGTTTATGCTTGGAGGTGGGCTTATTGTACTTGCAATATCGTCGCCTTATCGAATGGCTCGTTTGACCGCATTTCTAAATCCGTGGGCCGATCAGTTTAATAGCGGATATCAATTAACGCAGTCATTAATTGCTTTTGGGCGCGGAGGATGGGTCGGAACGGGGCTTGGAAGCAGTGTTCAAAAATTACTATACTTGCCCGAGGCGCATACGGATTTCTTATTTGCTGTGCTGGCAGAAGAGCTTGGGCTGTTCGGTGTTCTGCTGGTTTTGTGTTTATATAGTATACTTGTTGGGAGAGGTTTCTTAATTGGTTTTCGTGCCTATCAGCAAACGCGGTTTTTCGCGGCATATGTTGCTTACGGGCTGACGTTTTGGCTTGGCCTGCAAGCAGCAATTAATATGGGCGTGAATGCCGGGTTGCTTCCCACCAAAGGCTTAACATTGCCTTTGCTAAGCTATGGAGGGGCAAGTTTGGTGGTGAACTGTGTGGTCTTAGCATTGTTGTTGCGAATTGACCATGAAAACCGTTGGCAAGCACTTGGCTTAAGGTAAGGGGAAGAACTGTGAATCAGACCAAATCATTTTTGTCACCTAGAATGGGACGCGTTGGTAATATACATTTTGTAGGCATTGGTGGTGTTGGGATGTGTGGGATTGCTGAAGTACTACATAACGAAGGTTATCATGTCACAGGATCTGATGTGAGTGAAAATAAAGCGGTTTCATATTTAAGGTCACTTGGGTTATCGGTTTTTAGTGGCCACCAGGCTGAAAATATAACAGGTGCTGATGTTGTGGTTCGCTCAACAGCCATTCATGAAGATAATCCTGAAGTAGTTGCTGCGAGGGCTGCGCGTATCCCCGTTATTCCTCGGGCAATGATGCTTGCTGAACTCATGCGTTTTCGTCAAGGTATTGCGATTGCAGGAACGCATGGTAAAACAACGACAACAAGTCTTGTCAGTAGCTTGCTTGCAGAAGGTGGGCTTGATCCTAGTTTCGTGATTGGTGGAAAGTTAACTAGCATTGATAGTAATGCAAAGTTAGGAAGTTCTGCTTATTTTGTAGCTGAAGCGGATGAGAGCGATGCCTCGTTTTTGTTTTTGAAACCAACCATGGCGGTTGTGACGAATATTGATGAAGATCATATGGATACCTATGAAGGTAGTTTTGAGAAATTACGCGAGACGTTTATCGAGTTTTTACATCATTTACCTTTTTATGGTTTAGCCGTTGTTTGTGTGGACGATGCCGAAGTGCGGGGTATTTTGCCGTCAATTCAACGTCCAACCTTGACCTATGGTTTTTCTGAAGATGCAGAATATCGGGCGCTGGATTGGAAGCAAGAAGCTTTAGTGAGTTCGTTTACGGTAAAACGGCCTAAGCCACATACTGAACTTCGAGTACAATTGAACTTGCCTGGTCGGCATAATGCATTGAATGCAACGGCTGCTGTTGTGCTTGCAACTGAGTTGGGTGTTAAGGATGAGGCAATTCAGCAAGGCTTATTGGCTTTTCAAGGTGTTGGACGACGGTTTCAACTGTTGGGAGAACGTCAATTTGCAGGTGGTACAGCATTGGTGGTTGATGATTATGGTCATCATCCTGAAGAGATCCGTGCAACCGTTGATGCTTTTCGTGCGGTGTGGCCTGAACGGCGTCTTCTACATGTATTTCAACCCCATCGTTATTCGCGTACGCAGGCACTTTTCCCGCAATTTGTAGATGTATTAAGTCTTGTTGATGAACTGTTTTTATTTGATATTTACTCAGCAGGTGAGCCGATGATTGAAGGTATTAGTAGTGCGGCTCTTGCTAAAGCCGTTGATGAGCGTGTCGAAAACTTGACGACTTTGGTGACAGAGGACAGCCTTAATACAGCGCTTGATCGCGTGGTTCAAAATGGAGATGTGATTTTACTGCAGGGCGCTGGCAACATTGGCCAGTTGGCGGCACAATTTATAGCATCTTCAGGGGAAACCAAGTGACAAAAAAGTTATCTTCCGATGGGATGCAATTATTAAAAGAACCGTTGTCTGCTTATACGACCTGGCGTATTGGTGGACCGGCTAAAAGGTTGTATAAACCGGCTAATTTAGCGGATTTAGCTGTTTTTTTAGCGGCATGTCCTGCAGATGAACCTTTGACTTGGCTCGGTCTTGGTAGCAATTCTTTAGTGCGGGACGGTGGTTTTTCAGGAACTGTGATTTTAACGCAAGGGTGTTTGAATGGGTTAGATCTCATTGCTGATGACTTAATCCGTGTAGAAGCTGGGGTTTCATGTGCAAAAATGGCACGATTTACGGCACGAGAAAATTTACATGGTGGAGAATTTTGGGCAGGTATTCCTGGCACCATGGGGGGTGCACTACGCATGAATGCTGGATGTTTTCAGGGGGAAACATGGGATTCAGTCATTGAGGTTGAAACCATGACGCGTACAGGTGACGTGCGACGTCGGAAACCAAAAGAGTTTGAAATTGCTTATCGTACAGTCAAGGGGCTTGAACCTGATGAGTGGTTTGTTGCAGCGACGTGTCGTTTAACGCCAGGTGATAAGCAGGTTGCGTTAGGACGTATTAAAACCCTTTTGGAACGTCGAGCATTAACACAACCGACCAGTGAATATAATTGCGGTTCAGTTTTTCGTAATCCACCGGATGATCATGCGGCACGTTTAATTGAGTCGTGTGATTTGAAAGGATTTATGATAGGTGGAGCTAAGGTATCGCAGAAACATGCAAACTTTATTATTAATCATGAAGGACGTGCAAGTGCTGCGGATATTGAAGCATTGATTTCACATGTTCATAAGACAATTTTAGATAAAACGGGTATTGATTTGATACGTGAAGTGCATATTCTAGGAGAAAATTGATGGTGCGCTTGAAACTGGTTTTGTTGTATGGAGGAAAATCGGGTGAACATGAAGTTTCACTCCAGTCAGCTGCCTCCGTTCTTGCAAACTTAGACCCGAATCAATATGAAGTCATGCCTGTGGGTATGGATAAAAAAGGGCGTTTGTATCTAAATGATCCAGATGATTTAATTGCGCATTATCCTGATAGTTTGCCTGTGGCTTTGCCTGACTCAAAAACATTACCAGGCTTGATTGTTAACGGGCAATTTGTTTTAGATGCAGATGTTGTTTTTCCGGTGATGCATGGACCACTTTGCGAAGACGGTGTTCTGCAGGGTGTATTCGATCTTGCGAGTATTGCATATGTTGGTTGCAATGTTTTGTCCTCAGCCATGTGTATGGATAAAGACATTGCAAGACAGCTTGCGAAGGTTGAAGGCATTGAAGCGATTCGTTATTACCGTCTTCCTCATACGACATCAGAAGCTCAAGATAAAACATGGTGTGAGGAGGCTGCGGCCGAATTAGGTTGGCCGTTGTTTGTGAAACCGAATGCGTTGGGTTCAAGTGTTGGAATTCACCGTGTGGATGATATGGAGCGTTTATTAGAAGCTGTTCAGGATGCGAGACGTTATGATAGAACGGTCTTAGTTGAAGAGTATATTGAAGGTCGTGAAATTGAGCTTGCAGTGCTTGAGCATACCGGAGGTGAAGGATTACCGGATGTCAGTGTTCCTGGTGAAATTAGAACAGGGCATTCAGATGGTTTTTATTCATATGCGGCTAAGTATACTGAGTGTGAACAACTTGAGCTATGCATTCCTGCAGACTTAGATGCAACGCTAACGCGTAAGCTTCAGGTGGGTGCTGTAGAAATTTTTATGCGTCTTCGTGCAGGAGGACTTGCACGGGTTGATTTTTTTGTGCAAGATGATAAAAATAAAATTTATTTTAATGAAATCAATACATTACCTGGATTCACTACTGTAAGTATGTTCCCTAAGCTATGGGAGGCGAGTGGTTTGAAGTATTCAGCATTGCTTGATAGGTTGATTCGCGCAGCTGTTATAAGGCAACGTAGCCGCTCAGCTTTAATAACAGATTATGCGAGTTCATCACAGTATGTCACGGACTGAGGCTGCTCCTCGTCAGTTTGGAATTTATTTTGTGTTGCTCGTGTTATTGGCTTTTGCACTTGCTGCACGGTTAGTTTATGCAACACTTTCGAGTCCAGATCGATTTCCAATTCATACTGTTAAAATTGAAGCGACTTATGAGCATGTGACTCGAGAGTTGTTAGAAGGGATTTTATCATCACATTTAAAAGAAAGTTTTTTTTCGATATCAACACAACAATTAGAAGCTGAACTTTTATCGCTTGATTGGAGTGCGACTGTCCGAGTGACGCGTAAGTGGCCGGATATACTTGAAGTGGTTTTGGTTGAGAAAAAGCCTGTTGCTGTTTGGAACAATGCATTTGTAGCATCAGATGGAACTTTATTTGAACAAGGAAAGGTGTCTGAGGGAGCTTTTAGTGGGCCTTATTTATATGGGCCGCCAACACAACAACAAGAAGTCTTACAAACTTATGAAAAATTAAGTAAGCTATTAGCAATGTATGGGTTGAGTGCGGTCTCGCTTCGCCTGAGTGATAATCAAGCTTGGGAGCTTGTTTTGACGAATGGTTTAAAGGTACGGCTTGGGAAACGAGATTTAGTACAGCGATTACGTCGTTTCTGTCGGGCATACCCGGCTGTTTTTGGCGATAAACCGGAACTGTTGTCGTGTGTTGATTTACGCTACGCTCGGGGTATGGCGGTGCAATGGAAGCAACAAACGAGAAAATCGGGAAGATAATGGCTAAAAAAATAGAAAAAAATATTATCGCGGCCCTTGATGTTGGGACTTCAAAAATTGTGGTCTTGATTGCAGAGGTGACACCAAGTGGGACAATAGAAATCATCGGAACAGGTCGTCACGTTTCAAGAGGACTAAAACGAGGCGTTGTCGTAGATATTGAATCTACTGTACATTCAATTCAAAGAGCCGTACAAGAAGCAGAACTGATGGCAGGCTGTGAAGTACGCTCGGTGTATACGGGTATTGCTGGTAGTCATATTAAAAGCTTAAATTCACACGGAATTGTCGCTATTCGTGACAGAGAGGTATCACAAGTAGATGTTGAGCGTGTGCTGGATGCAGCTAAAGCTGTTCCCATTCCGGCTGATCAAAAAATATTACATGTGTTACCCCAAGAATTTATTATTGATGGTCAAGGCAATATTCGAGAACCGATTGGTATGGCTGGTGTGCGGTTAGAGGCACGAGTACATATTGTGACAGGCGCTGTGAGTGCCGCACAAAATTTGATTAAGTGTATTCGACGCTGCGGCCTTGAAGTCAATGATATGAGTTTAGAGCAACTTGCATCAAGTAATGCTGTGTTAACAGATGATGAGAAAGAATTAGGGGTTTGTCTGGTTGATATAGGCGGTGGGACAACTGATATTGCTATTTTCTCACATGGTGCTATTCAAGGAACAGCTGTGATTCCGGTTGCGGGAGACCAAGTAACCAATGATATTGCGATGGCACTTCGTACACCGACTAAAGCGGCAGAAGTTATGAAGCTTGAATATGCGTGTGCAATGCCTGAACTTGCAAGTTCCGGGCAAATGGTTGAGGTGCTGAGTGTCAATGAAAGGCCAGGTCGAAAAATTTCAACGAAAGCATTAGCTGAAGTTGTATCTGCGCGTTATGAAGAGCTTTTTTTGTTGATTCGACATGAGTTACGCCGAAGTGGGTTTGAGGATTTAATAGCCGCAGGTATGGTATTGACAGGAGGCGCATCTAATTTGAATGGTGCAATCGCATTAGCTGAAATGTGTTTTGAAATGCCAGTTAGACAAGGCGTGGTTTCTGAAATGACAGGCTTGTCTGAAGAGATGTTACATCCTGCTTGGTCGACGGCGGTTGGTTTATTGTTGCATGGCTTTCAACAGCAGAGCGAAGGTGGGTATAATGGGTTTGCTTTAGGTGAAACGGCGAGTGGTGCCTGGACAAAAATGAAACAATGGTTTAGAGGAAATTTCTAACCCTAACTTGACCGTGAGGAGTAAGCGTCATGACAGAACAAATGGATAGCCAACAAGAAAATGCTGTGATCAAAGTCGTCGGTGTAGGTGGTGGTGGCGGGAATGCAGTTGAACATATGTTGGCTGAACGGATTGACGGGGTTAAATTTATCTGTGCAAATACAGATGCCCAGGCACTCAAAAATTCTAAAGCCGAAGTTCAAATGCAACTAGGTGATGCATTAACGAAGGGTTTAGGAGCTGGCGCTAATCCACAAGTAGGTAGAGAAGCTGCTGAAGAAGATCGTGAACAGATTCAAGCAGTCCTTGAAGGGGCTGATATGGTATTCATTACAGCCGGTATGGGGGGCGGAACAGGCACGGGAGCTGCTCCTGTTTTTGCAGAAGTTGCAAAGAGCTTGGGTATTTTAACTGTAGCAGTGGTTACAAAACCTTTTTCATTTGAAGGAAAACAAAGAGCATTGGCGGCCGAAGAAGGGATGCGTCGATTGGCAGAACATGTTGATTCGTTAATTACGATTCCGAATAATAAATTACTCAGTGTGCTTGGGAAAAATATTACACTTTTAAATGCGTTTAAAGCGGCTAATAATGTATTGCTTGGTGCAGTTAAAGGGATTGCCGATTTAATTACACGCCCAGGGCTCATTAATGTTGATTTTGCGGATGTTCGAACTGTGATGTCTGAAATGGGTATGGCAATGATGGGCACGGGGAGTGCGACAGGCGAGCAGCGTGCACGACAAGCGGCAGAATCGGCGATTGCATCTCCTTTGCTTGAAGATGTCAACTTTTCAGGGGCACAAGGTATTCTTGTCAATATCACGGCAGGTCTTGATATGTCTATTGGAGAGTTTGAAGAAGTTGGTGATGTCGTTAAAGAGTTTATTTCAGATGATGCGACAGTTGTTGTTGGAACTGTGATTGACCCGGATATGACAGATGAGATGCGAGTGACGGTGATTGTGACAGGGCTTGGGGAAGAAAAAACACGTCAGCAAGCAGGTTCTATGGGTGGCAAGCGCGCCCCTTTATTTGAAACGCAGCGTCATGATGGTAGTTTTGATTACCAAGCATTAGATAAACCTGCGGTTGTGCGTAAACAAGTGACACCACCTAGTGTTTCAACACCGCAATCGAGCAAAAGTGATACGATTCCAGATGTCGATTATTTGGATGTTCCGGCATTTTTGCGTCGCCATGAGCATGAAGAGGTTTAAGCGTGCTGTTTTTGTACCTTGATATGGTCTAGACTTATTTAAAAGGTTTAGACTAATCAATCGATTATTGCTAGAATCGTTCAGATTTTTGTATTAACCGACAGGGGACAAAAAAAGGTGAGCATCACCATGGTAAAACAACGGACACCAAAAACGGTCATTCAAGCGACCGGAGTAGGGTTGCATTCTGGGGACAAAATTTTATTAACTTTGAGCCCTGCGCCGGTTAATACAGGGATTGTATTTCGACGAACTGATTTGGATTCTATACCTGAAGTTCCTGCATCCTATAAGAATGTCAGCGAAACGAATTTATGTACTTCACTTGAGTATCAAGGCGTGCGTATTGCAACAGTTGAGCATTTACTGTCTGCTTTTGCAGGTTTGGGTATTGATAATGCATATGTTGACATTGATGGCCCTGAAGTACCGATTATGGATGGTAGTGCAGCACCGTTTGTTTTTTTGATTCAGTCGGCAGGTGTTTCTGAACAAAATGCACCAAAACGTTTTATTCGTATTTTAAAGCCCGTGCGTGTAGAAGATCAGGGTAAATACGTACAGTTCTTACCTTACGAAGGTTATCGTGTATCGTTTACTATTGATTTTGAACATCCTGTTTTTAATGATAAACCACAAACAGCATCGTTTGATTTCTCATCGACATCTTATTTGAAAGAAGTGTGTCGGGCACGAACATTTGGTTTTTTGTCTGACTATGAAAAATTGCGAGAGGCAAATCTAGCTAAAGGTGGTAGTTTAGATAATGCAATTGTTGTTGATGATTATCGCATTTTAAATGAAGACGGATTGCGTTTTGATGATGAGTTTGTAAAACACAAAGTATTAGATGCGGTCGGTGATTTGTATTTATTAGGTTCAAGTTTGATTGGCGCATTTGAAGGCTATCGTTCAGGTCACTCTCTTAATAACCGTCTTTTACGAGCGCTGCTTGCAGCAGAAGATGCTTGGGAGTATGTTTATCCTGAAGCGGGTGATTCGTCGTTAGATATTTATCCTGAAGGTTTTTTAGTCGAAGCTTGATGTTCTCCGAGGCGTAAAAGCGCCTCTTTTAACGGAGGATAGCTACAGTGTTTCGCACTTTCACAAATGGTTTTCTTTGCATTGTTTGAAAGTAATGCTGTATGTGAGTTTGTTTTTGAGGGCTTATTTGTACTTAAAGACAGATTGATACGAATAGATGTGAGTTGATGCAGACCTGCTTTCCGTAAGTTGTCACGTAGTGAAGGGAGTTCGTAGCGTAGTTGCGCAGCCCAGACAGCGTCTTCCACTTGAAGCACAAGACATCCCCCAGAAAAACGACTCACCTGGCAAGGAATGGGGTCTTTTGAATCAAGATGTTGTTGCACTAAAGTTGTTAATGCTTCTAATTGAGTTGCCTCTTTATAGATTGAGGCGAGGGATGTATTGAAGCATTGTGTAATTTGGCGCATGGTCTTTAATTGTTTAAGCGTCCTGTGTGTTCTAGTATACAGGAGTGCCACATAAAACCGGAGTGTTTAAGCATGGATAATCAACAAGTCGTATATCAAGCTCGTCTACATTGGATTTTATTTGTTTGGCCGATTTTATTTTTGATATTTAGTGCTTGGCTTGGTACGACCTTTTCAATTTTTCATGAAGTGAGTTTGCTCTTTATGGGAGTTGGGCTTATCTGGAGTATATTAATGTGGCTAACGTACCAGTTTTCATCGTTGACCATCAAAAAGAAACAAGTGGTACTACGAACGGGTATTATTGTACGTCAAACCATTGATGTGCCCCTTTCAAAAATTGAAAGCATTGATATTAGACAATCTATTATTGGAAGTATTTTTAAATATGGCTCACTTGTGATTACAGGTACAGGTGGCACAAGGCAGTCTATGGGGTATGTCGCAAGACCGCTTACTTGTCGCCGCCATATTGAACAACTTATGAATTAGAAAGCAGTCGGGGTCGAGCTACCACTGTTGGGTGTATTGGTAGGGCTTGGCGGGCTCCAATCATCTATCTCTGTGTCGGCATCACTAAGGCCATCACTTGATGGATGTTTTGTGAGTGTTGATTGATGTGCTTTTTCCATTTTGAGCGCAAGTGCCGGATGCCCGTAAGTAATGGTATTTTCAATCGCCGTTAAGGAGGGGGCAGCTGGATTTTGTGAGAAATCAATTTGAACAGTCCCTTGCGCTTCTAGAATAGGTACACCGTCTGTTTCAGCTGAGAGGGTTATTTTATCTTCACTGAGTGCAAAAAGTGAGTTTTCGTTGTTTTTTTCGAGGTGATTCGGATAGACCAATAAACTTCCTAGTTCCATATGTTCTTGTATCGTGAAACCTGTGGCATTGCTTACAATATTTGTTTTTTTTGTAAGCGTTGTGCCTTGGGGAGCTGCAAAGCAGTATTCTCCGGCCTCGGTGTATTCAACCATGGCTCTTTGCATGCTTGATGTGACAGGGTAAAGTAGTCCGTTTTGGTGAAACTTTTCTTTTAAATATAAAAGCATAGGGACTTTATCTCCGGAAACATCTTTTAAGATAACCTCTTGTAAAAACTCTAGCACGTCGCTTTCTGTGTCAAAATCATGGAAATCTGCGGCATATTCAGAGAGAGGTTTTCCATTAACAGATAATTCGTTATTTTTTAACGCTCGTTGAAAATCAGAAACTAGGTTTTTGGCTTTACTATTAGGTGGATTGGTTAGGATGGTAGGACTGTGAGTATTATGGAGTTTAAGCGTAGACATTTCCTCTTCGGTGGGTAAAGCCGCTAGACGGTTTTTAGCCTGCAGTTCGCTTTCAGATAACTTTTTTTCTAATTGAGTACTTGCAGCCGTGGAGCCGTACACTATTTTTTCTAGCATGCCCTCAAATCGATTGGCTCTTCTTTTTGCTGTTCCTTCGTTGACATAACCACACCAGGCGATCAATTCTCCTAAAACTTTTAATACTTGCTCCAATAATATTAATATTTTGTGTGGTTCTTTTTCAGGTTGTTTCATTTCTTGTTTGCTTTCAGTCAATATATCTTGATAGGTTTGCGTTAAAACATCTTTAAGGACGCCTACTTTTTTAGCAAGCGAGGGTATCGTTTCAGCCATTTCACCGGACAGAATATTATTCTCTTCTTCCTCTAAAGTACGTTTAAGTTCAGTGAGTGTATTGATGGCAGTATTTGTGTGGAAGATTAAAGGGTCACTTTCTTTCAAGAGTGATTGTTCTAGCATTTCTTCTAGCGCTTCCCGTTGTTTATCAATTGCTAGTAAAAGCAGGCCGAAGTTAGCATCTAATTTTATATTGAGGAAAAGAGTTTTTGCGTGCTCTAAATGCTGGATACTTGTTTTAAGGTTTAATAAAGCCTCATTACAATCTACTTCTATAGCTTTGAGATCCTTTGCAATGCCGGCTTGCATGTCTCTGATATCTCGAGGTAATTTTTTTGAAGGTATTTTAGTTATTTCTTCTCGTATTTTTAAGAGTGCTTCTTTTAGTTCGGGTAGCATTTCTTCCATGTTGTCAGGATTGAACTCATGTGTATCTATTGCAGCCTGAAGTTCAGAGAGTAAATTAGTTAAAGTTATAATAGCTTTATTTTTTGTCTTTAAATTTCTAATGAGTACTTTGTTAAGTAGAATTGTATTTGTAAGATTATTTAAATTTTTTGAAACTAAGACAAAAATACCTCGCTCATTAGCTTCTTTTAGTGCTTCTAAGTGTGTTGCGATGGGGCCGAGATTATTTGATGTAGGATGGGCTGATTTTTTTACATCTTCAGGTGTTTTAAAATAAGCTGAAACTTGAGCGATACGAGATGAAATATCAGTTTGTAAGGGGAGTGTATCTCCTTTTTGTTGCATGCACTCAGCTGTTGATTCACCATATTGTAAGAAGAGCGCTTGGATGATTTGTTCTTTCGCTATTTCTTGGGTGACCTCAGTTCCTTTAAAATGTTTTTCATAGAGTGTATTAAAAAAGGTTGGTTCTTTTCCTGAAAAAATATGTTTCACAATAGGTTCTATTTGCTCACTGATGGTTTGTGAAAAAATGCCAACCCCTTCATTTTTTGCATTTAAAAGAGCTTCTCTTTCTTCTTCGGATAAACTGATTGGCATTCTATTAAACACTCGACTTAATTTCCCAGGGTTTCCAGTCGCTGCTGTGGTTATTGCATTTTGAGCAATATCCCCCTCTAGATGATCCTCTAATGCCGCTAAGAATTGTTTGGCAAAGGTTTCGGCTGTCATAATTGGTCCAAAATAAAGTCACTATATTCTTATTTTAGACTATGAATGCGTTTTCGCTTATCCAGCGGAGTCACGTAAGGTCCATGTGCGTGTTGTGGGTGACTTTGTTGTTTGTATCCAAAGTAATGATGGGTTGTGGGCGTTTCTGGGAGGAGAGGTTTTTGCATGTAATGCTGCAGAGAAAGGATATTTTTTATTGACACTTTGTAAAGCATGCCAAACAGTGTTTGTGTCTTTTGATTGATCGTCTAAAATGACGTGGTCACCGCGATAGATAACAGCTACGGGCTTTCCTCTGAGGGCACGTTTTAATGCAAGTTCAATATGACGCCACTTTTTAGTATGCTCTTGTATGAGCTCAGCTTGTGTTGAGTGATGTTGAAAAGCAACACGTGCATGAGCATCGGGGTTAGGTTTGCTTTCAGGTTCTTTAGGATGCTGCTTTAGGAAAAAATCACATAGTGCATCTACTAATGAAGGATACCGCCACGTTATTTTAGGTTGGGTTTTAGGACCCTTATTGATGTAGATAGCAAAGGCGAGTGTATGCGCATTGGCTGTGTATAAATAACCAGACAGACTAACAATACCGTTCATAGTCCCGGTTTTTGCACGGACAAAGCCTTTTTGAGAAGGTTTTTTCAAACGTTTTTTAAGCGTGCCATCACGTCCTGCAACAGGTAAGGCTGCGATGTATTCATAAGCCAGAGGAAAGCGGGAATATAAGAACTGTAACAGTTCAACGGTTTGTTTGGGGGTTAATTTGTCTTGTCTCGATAATCCTGAGCCGTCAGTAAAATTTGCTTTTTTAAGTGCGATACCGGTTTCTTCTTGCAAGAACTTTTTAAGGACACTTTGCGCGCCAGCCCAATTAACAGGTGAGCCATTTAATACTGCTGCTGTGTGTAAATAAAGGCTATCTGCATATAAATTATCAGACGTTTTTAAGGTATCTGCGAGCAGTTGTGAAATGGTTTTAGACTGATGTTTGGCAAGCAGAAGGGCACGGGTCGGTTTTCTGCCATAAGTAATTTTTCCATCCAGTTGAATACCTAGCTTGCTAAGTTCTGTACGAATTTGTGCTTTGGCGTATATTGAAGGGTTTTTGATTGCCAATTTTTGTTGGGCAGACCATTGACCAATACCAATGCAGCCGCGAACGGTTAGCTGATTTTTAGAATCCATTAAATAACTGAGTCCACAACCAGCTGGTTTTGCTTTGGTCGTGACTTCGTTATTAAGTTTTATACCGTTATTTGCAGGCTTGAGTTCAATGAGCGCATTTTCCCCCACGCGTGCAGCAGGGTTTACGGTAACAATGAGTCGGTTTTCATCGAGGACAAGAGGAGCAAGTGGTGCGCCATAACTATAAATTAAATCTTTTTTAGTCCAACCAGGCGCATAAGGGGTAATGCCACGTCGGTTGCTCACAAGAACGACATTGCCTTTAATGCGTTTAATATTCCAGTTTTTAAGTGCTGTTAGCAATTGCTGTAAATCCTGGGTGTCAAATGAAGGATCGCCCGGTAAATATAAATAAATAGATCCCTCTAGCGTGCCTTGTTTTAGATGATGTGCATTGGTGCTTAATTCGGTTTGAAAACGATAATTTGGTCCAAGTGCAAGTAAGGCCGCAGCATCAGAAAAGAGTTTCATATTACTTGCTGGAATAAAGGTTTTAGAAGCATTTCGTGAGTAGAGTGTTTCACCTGTATTTAAATCAACCACCAGCGCACCAATCTTAGTGGAGGAATCAACACGATTTAAGAGTTGGTTAATGTCGTTTTTTAAGGGAGCAGCCCAAGTAGGATGTATGGTGATGCAGAAAATCAGGCTCAATATATTTATTATTATTTTCATCAGTGAGCAACCCTTTTTTGTATGTTTACACTCAAAGGGTAGTTCAAAGAATGAAGTTTGTCGTTTAAGACAGGTGAAGTTATTCGTATTCGGGTAGCGGATGCTGATCAGGAAACATATCGGCAAGGGAGACAGATAAGCCATCTTCGCGAACAATTCGGGCATGTTTACGTTGTAATTGACGAGGCTCGTCTACACCGCAAGAATGGCATAGGGTCGCAACTTCGTGTGCCATGCTTTCTGCATAATGATAAACACGTTCCACTTTGTCTTCTATGACAAGACCATGTTGTAGGCGTTCGTTATGCGTGGCGATACCCGTCGGGCAAGTATTTTGATGGCATTTCATAGATTGAATGCATCCAAGTGCCAACATAAAACCGCGTGCGGAAGTAATAAAATCGGCTCCTGCGCAAAGTGCCCAGGTGACGTCAGCAGGTGTAACCAGTTTACCGCTTACAATCACTTTGATTCTATCTCTTAAATTATAAATGACTAAAATATCAACGAGTTTAGGGAGTGACTCTGTAATGGGTAAGCCTACGTAGTCCATTAAGCCTTGTGGTGAAGCACCGGTGCCACCATCGGAACTGTCAAGTGTAATAAAATCAGGGGCGGATAAAATGCCGCGTTGATGAATAGCAAGACATAAATCATGTAGCCATTCATAGCTGCCTAAAACAAACTTACATCCCACAGGTTTTCCTGTGAGATCTCGGATATGTTGAATCATATCAAGTAACTCATTAACGTTTGCAATATCTGGATGTCGATTTGGACTAATTGAGTCGATATGTGCGGGAATCCCACGAATTTTAGCTACTTCTTCATTGACCTTAACAGCAGGTAAGAGGCCACCTTTCCCAGGTTTAGCGCCTTGACTTAATTTAATTTCAAACATTTTAATGTTGGGGTTCTCAGCAAACACTAAAAGACGTTCATCCGATAATTGGCCTGTTTTATCGCGAAAGCCATATTTTGCAGTTCCAATTTGAGCAATAATATCACAATCACCTTCAAGGTGGTAAGGTGAAACACCACCTTCACCGGTGTTAAGCCAACAGCCTGCTTTTTTAGCTCCTTGCGATAAAGCTTTGATAGCAGGTTTTGAAATAGAGCCGTAACTCATACCTGAAATATGAAAAATATGAGAGGAAACATAAGGAATTTTGCAATGTTTTCCAATGGTAAGCGGTTGAATATGTGCTTCTCTTGAAAGTAATACAGGGAATGGGGCACTTACAAAATAAACTGTTCCTGTATTGTGTAGGGGTCTTGTTGAGCCAAAACCAATGGTTGTATCGACGTGCTTGGCGGCACGGTAAACCCAGCTTCGATCTGCCCGGTTAAAGGGAAGCTCTTCTCTGTCATTTGCAAAAAAATACTGCCTAAAAAACTCACCTAGATATTCGCTCCAATAACGAAGATGGCCCACAAGTGGATAATTTCTGAGAATGGTATGATGTTTTTGTTTTTTATCTAGGAAATAAAGGGTCACAAAAATAATGAAGAGTAGTAGCACAAAGATACGAGAATAGAGTTGATCAAGGATGATGGTGTCGAATAAGAAAGGATATCTTTGTTCAAGTCCAGGTGAAGCCACAAATGCTCCTTTTTCTTAATATGGTGCTTATCTATCATATCTGGCTCGGTGTATGGGGGCAATAGAAAAAATGATAGCTGTTATTGGAAAAAACCATCATCGGAAGAATCATAACCTCCTCCACCAGGACGTGGACCGCCCCCTCGGGACTGAGCTTCTTCTGCTGCTTTTTGAGCCTTTTCTTCTGCCGTTCTATTGGCTTGATCTGTTGCTTTAATCTTAATTAATTCTTTTTTAATGGATGCGACAAGAGAACTCTTAGTGGCTTCTGTTTGAGTTGGTTCTTCTTGTTTTCGTTGCAAAATGAAATTTTTAAGTGTTCGAAGTGTATCGCTTATTGAATTGATTATTTTTTTCACTTGGCGGTGTGTATTTTCTGATATATTGCTATACAGGTTAATGTTTTGGAAGGGTTTTCTCATGTTGGATTCCCAGTGATTTATGAGATTCTCAAGCGTACTGGGAGGGTCATTATTTACAAATGAATCGAGTGAGTGTTGTATGCCACTTCTTAATGTTTGTGTTTCTAATGCAGCAATGAGGAGAGGATTTTGTTTATATTCCTTGATGTCCATAAGCCGTATGAGTTCTCCATACTGGACACTTTTGTCTTGAATAGTTGTATTGACGTTAGGGTTAGTTTCAATAAAGGCGTCGATAAGTATTGTGGTCAGTTTGTCTAAATCACTTTTCATTTTTCTGGCTGCGGCTTGGGCTTGCTCTATTGCTTTAGGAGTAGGCATTTTAAAATCGCTTGAATAAGTTTTAGATAACATACGGTAAGTGTAGTTATAAATCACAGCTTTATTTGGTAATAAAAAGTCTTATTTGTTTTTTTTAAAATCATCTATACTCAAATTAAGTTTCACTACTTTAGGATGCGTGAATGAACACGCAATTATCACTTAGAAGTCATTTGTTGGTTGCCATGCCTTCATTGCATGGAAGCTCTTTCGAACGAAGTGTAATTTATGTTTGTGAGCATCAGCCAGAGGGTGCGGTCGGACTGATTATTAATCAACCGCTTCAATATCCTTTGGGTTTTATGTTTGATCAATTACATATTGAGTCAGCCCATGCGATTAAAAAAAATCAGCCTTTATTATTTGGAGGGCCTGTACAGCCTGAGCGTGGTTTTGTGATTCATCGTCCATTTGGGAGTTGGCGTTCAAGTTTACTGTTAGCGGATGATGTGGCTATTACCACATCAAATGATATCATTCGTGCCATAGCGCGAAATGATGGTCCACCAGATGTTTTGGTAGCCCTTGGTTTTGTTGCTTGGGGTGAGGGGCAGTTAGACCAAGAAATTGCAGATCAATGGCTCGTGTGTCCATATCAGCCAGAATTGTTGTATGATACCCCTTTTGATGAACGCTGGGCAAAAGCAGCACTCGGCATTGGAGTTGATGTGAATCAATTAGTTGGAAAAGAAGGACATGCCTGATCCCGTTTATTTGGGATTTGATTTTGGATATAAGCGTATAGGAGTTGCTGTTGGTCAACGGCTCACTTCTACGGCAACACCACTTCCCACCTTACAAGCAAGTGAAGGCACGCCACGTTGGGAGATGATAGCAACGCTCATCAAGCAATGGCGGCCAGATGCTTTGATTGTTGGTTATCCCACCAAGGCAGATGGAAGTAAATTATATGTCACAAAACCTGCTAAGAAATTTGCGAATGCATTAAAGACACAGTTTGACCTACCTGTTTTTTTAGTCGATGAGCGCCTATCAACCGTTGAAGCGCGAGCTCAACTATTTGCTGAAGGGGGCTACAGAAAGCTCAAGAAAGCAGAAATTGACAGTATGGCTGCATGTGTTATTTTAGAGCAGTGGTTGCAACAAGTGGAGTAATACAAAGATGGAACAGTTTTTAGATGTCAGTGCGCTAACGCGAGATGCAGCGTATGCCTTATTTGAACGAGCATTTGTTTTAAAAAAAGCTGAAACGTATCCAAAACATCCAAATACAGTTGTGTTGAATGTGTTTTATGAAGATAGCACACGCACGAGTTTGAGTTTTGATTTAGCTGCTAAAAGACTTGGGTTTACAGTGCTTCATTTAGATCCCAGGCGCTCATCTGAGACCAAAGGGGAGTCCATGGTCGATATGTTACAAACAGTCGCTGCCATGGGCGTTAATGTACTTGTAATGCGTCACCCAGACAATGATGTGTTTGAGCGTTTAAAAGATTCTATTCCTGCGGGATTAAAGTTGGTCAATGCAGGGTCTGGTATGTTTGCGCATCCAACTCAAGCAATGCTTGATGTAATGACCATGCTTGAGCAAAAGGTGGTGTTGCAGGATGCTAAAGTTGCCGTAGTCGGTGATATTTTACATTCGCGGGTCGCTGGGTCTTTACAAAGGCTTTGTGCGCTTTTAGGTGTTGGTGAGTTGGTGTTTACAGGCCCGTCAGCGTGGCTGCCTAATACGCTTGAATATGGGCGCGTAACTGATTCATTACCTGATGCGTTAAATGATGCAGATGTTGTTATGGCGCTTCGTGTGCAACGAGAACGATTTACCGCAGAAGAAAGTTTAGACTTTGAGCATTATCGTGAGCATTACGCGATTACAGAGCATGCTTTGGTAAATGCAAAGCCAAATGTGTGTGTGATGCATCCAGGTCCTATGAATCGAGGGGTCGAGATAGATAGTGTGGTTGCTGATGGCCCTCAATCTTGTGTTTTAAAGCAGGTTGAAAATGGTGTATTTATTCGAATGGCTATTCTTGAAGCGCTTACTCAGGGCGTATAAATAAGCGCTTTAGAGATAGCTAAATTTTTTAATTACACCCTATTTGTTCTGATTGGTCGAGTGCACTTAATCGTTCATTCAGTATAGCCAAGTTTCGAAGGTGCTCTTTTTGGAATATATCACATGCTGTAATGACTGAGCAGTTTACGAGTATGACACTTGGATGAACATTGTCATGATTTAAGGTGTTTTGATGATGTGCTTTTTTTAAACTGGCTTTTTCTTTGAGAAGTTCTTCTAATCTGACGCTATCTTCTTCAATGATTGTTTTCAGTGTTTCTAAGGGGAGTTTTTTAAGTACTTCAGTGCTATAACGCGCTTCATTGGGTAGTAACATATCTTTTACCTTGTGTTTTTTGTATCCGTACTGTTCTAATTTAAGATTTTAATAGGGGCAGGATTATATCATAATATAAAAGATTGGACGAAGCTGGATACATTAAGGTTTCCATGGTTTTTTAGGCGTTGTATCCAAGGGAGTATGCTTCTCTCTCCTTTTCGCTTCAGAAGATATGGTAGGTGCCATGTGTCCTGGGTCATCTTGATGCATTGCTTGAACTTTATTTTTATATTGCGTTGTTTTTTTTGAGGTTGGTTTTTGCGTTAATTGAAGGGTGTTTTGTTTAAATGCAGGAAAAGTATCGAGGGGTTTTGTGTCTTTAGGCCAGTGCTCTTTTGCTTGATGCAGCATGTTTTTAGCCATTTCTCTTAAATGGGGTAAAATAGGAGGTTGGCTTGAATGTAATCTATCATGCTCATTTGCGACATCAATAAATGTTTGTAAGCGTGACAAAAAACGTGATCGGCCTAAATTATTTGCTTGATCCCATAATGCGCCTTCTGGCAGCACACCTTCTGGCATAGGGTCTGAACCCCACATGATATCCTGTTCTAAAATATCAGGAAGTTGCGCCATTTGATGGAGGACATGAAACGCACAAGCATGAGTATAAGCAGTAGAATAGGCTAAATCATCCGAGGCAGCAGGTATTGTTTTTTCAAGTTCTGCACGATACATTTGCTCTAGTGGTTCTAAGACGTTATCCGGAATGGTTTTAGCGCACCATCCTGTGGGAATACTCATTCGAAGATAGGTTCCGTCTAATAAGGCATTACGAGGCGCACACCATTCAAAATCAATTAGCTGTAGCCCTTCTGTTCCTTCATGATCAAATACATTGTCAGGCGCAATGTCTCCATGCGTTAGCACGGTAAATGGCCCGGGCCTGAAGATGGCACTTAATACCTGATCTGTTTCGTTTAGAAAAAGTGCTGACATAGGCAGGGCGAGAGACTGAATGCTGGTTTCAAGTTTTGGTAATAAATATTCAGCAGTGGAGACTAAATCTTCTTCTGGTGTTGTTGCTTCGGGATTAATGCTCTCTAGTACGCTCGCATACGCATCGCTATGATTGAAGGTTGTTGCATGAAAACGCCCCAATGTTTTCATATATCGCTCTAGTGCTGATACAGCTTTATCTTGATTTGGGCGGGTTAGGGTATCGACTAAACTAACATGGGGTTGGCCTAGATCTTCAATCAGAATGAATCGTTCAGCTGAATCGCTTCCATAAAATAGGGGGGTACTATGAGCAGAAGTATTTTCTTGGATGTGACTTGTGAACTCAAGGCCTGCCCAATCTCTAGCAAACCTTGCATCAGCCTGTTTGTCATTAGCGTCTGCTGCTTGTGGTAAAACTTGCTTTAAAATAAGGCTTTGGGGTACTGTGTTGGACGTGCTTGTCAGTGTGATTCTCATTAAGACATTTCTGCGTTCAGGTTCACTTAAATAAACAGCAGAATGAATATCAATATCTGTAGATTCAAATCGTTCCCGAAGAATATGAAGTACTTTCTGCCGCATGATGCCGGGCATTTCTCTTGGCATGATGATTTCTTGAAAGCATGAGTTATTTTTTAACTATAGTATATTTTTAAGTCAGATGTTAAATGGCCATAGACTTTAAGACTTGTTTATAAGATAAAGCCTGTTTTAAATCCATCTGATTGACTGTTTCCCGTGCATTGAGATCGGCAATGGTGCGTGCAATTTTAAGGAGCCGATGAAAAGCGCGTGCAGAGAGTTTGAGTTGATTGAGTATTTGGTCTAAAAAAATGTGTTCTTGTGCGGCTAATCCACAAAACTGTTCGCAATTTTTGGCATTGAGATCTGCATTGAGCATGCCTTGGCGTTTGATTTGAAGTGCACGAATCGTCTCTATTTTAGCGCGGATGCGCGGGCTTTCATGTTTTTTAGCTTGATTGGGTTTAATGAGTTCCTCTTTACTGAGTGCATGGACTGTAACTTGCATGTCAATACGGTCTAATAAAGGGCCTGAGATTTTGGCCAAATAACGATTGATGCGCTCAGGCGTGCAAAGACACATGTGGTTAGGGTTACCCGCATGTCCACAAGGACAAGGATTCATGGCGGCAATGAGTTGAAATTTTGCAGGAAACTCAGCTTGTGCTGCGGCACGTGAGATACAAACGTATCCTGACTCGAGGGGTTCTCTGAGTGTTTCGAGTACGCGACGGTTAAATTCAGGTAGTTCATCTAAAAATAAAACGCCGTGATGTGCAAGCGATATCTCCCCGGGTTTGGGTGGATTGCCTCCGCCAACCAATGCAACAGGCGATGCTGTATGGTGTGGCGCCCGAAAAGGAGGCTCATGCCAGCGATGTGTTCTTGGCAGTCGGCCGCGGGTTGAATGAATGGCGGCTGTCTCAAGGGTTTCTGTTTCGTTTAGTTCGGGGAGTAAGCCTGTAAAACGTTTAGCGAGCATGGTTTTGCCACTACCAGGAGGGCCTGAAAGGAGTAAACTATGACCACCTGCGGCAGCAATTTCGAAGGCACGTTTGGCATGATGCTGGCCTTTTACATCTGACCAATCGAGCATCTGCTCGAGGTTTGCTTCAGGTGTAAAGTCAGAAATGGGGGGGAGTAACTCGCCATGGCATAGCGCGTTACAGAGCTCACGTAGATTTTTTGCTGTGAAAAGAGCGTGGTAGTTTGCAACGCTTGCCTCTTTCGCATTTGCTTCGGCAATGACCAAGGTTTGTGTTGCGCGGCGCGCGGCAAGGACGACAGGAATAATACCAGAAACGCCTCGAAGTTCACCATTTAAGGCAAGTTCACCGATAAATTCGTGAGAGGCTAAAGGCTCTAGAGGAATTTGTCCTGAAGCAGCCAAAATGCCAAGTGCGATTGGGACATCAAATCCGCTACCACTTTTAGGTAAATCGGCGGGCGCTAAATTAACAGTGATGCGACGGCTTGGAAATTCGAATTGACTATTTAAGATAGCGCTTCGAACCCTATCTTTACTTTCTCTGACTGCGGTTTCAGCAAGGCCGACCATAGTAAAAGCGGGTAACCCGCGAGATAAATGTACTTCAACAGCGACAGATTGTGCATGTATACCAAGCGTGCTGCGTGTTTTGGTGATGGCGAGACTCATGGGTGGTGCTCCCTGATTTGGTTGGACAAAACACCTGATGTTCCATCAAAGGTGTGAACGTACAATAGCTGATTTTAATCAGGGAATCTAGGGGCGCTCATTCATTTTTCTTGTTGACGTGCCGCGGCTTGCCCGCGGCATTTAATGGCTTTAATCGTTTTTATCGCTTAAGAATGTATCGAGTTGTTTTTGTAAGGCTTCAACTTTCTCACGTGTTCTTGCGAGCACCTTAACCTGTGCATCAAATTCTTCACGTGTGACCAAATCAAATTGTGCAAGACCCGTTTGTAAAATGGATTTAAAGGTATCTTGTACATCTGCCTCAACTTGTTGAAAACTTGTAGGGAGTGCGGTGCAGAGTTTTTTTGCAAGACCATCGAGTTGACTACTATTAAACATGAGAATTTTCTCCAAGATTGGTAATAAAAGCCCATTCATCGGGCGTTATGGGTAAAATAGATAAACGGTTACCTTTTTGTAATAACTGCATGTGTTGTAATGCCGGTTGTTTTTTTAAGGTTTCGAGTGGGATTAAATGCTTAAATTCATGTTCAAAGCGTACATCAACCATAAACCAACGGGGTTTTTCAGGTGTGCTTTTAGGATCTGGGTGGTCACTTTCAGGATCGAATGCTGTGTGATCGGGATAGGCTGTTTGAACAACGGTCATGGTGCCTACGATACCAGGTGGTGTACAGCTTGAATGGTAAAAAAAAGCTTTGTCACCTAGTTGCATGTCATTACACATAAAATTGCGGGCTTGATAGTTACGAATACCATCCCAGTGAGTGGTTTGATTGGGAGATTGTTTTAAATCTTCAAGACTAAAACATGAAGGTTCAGATTTAAGAAGCCAATAACGTGTCATGGGGTACTCCAGTAGGTATTTTTTTCAGTGACAACGCCAGTTAAGGGGATATCCCAAGGTTCTGCTAAGAGTGAAGCGTGGCGTTGAAATTCATAAGCAGCACCTAACAAGCAAGCAGGTTTTTCGTTTGCGAGTGTTCGGTCGTAATAGCCGGCACCTCGGCCTAGGCGAGTGCCATGGGTATTGAAAGCGACAAGTGGCATGATCATTAAGTCTAATTCATTCAGAGAAATGGCCGATGTGTGTGGGAGATCAGGCTCTAAGATTTGAAATAAATTGCTTTTTTGAGGTGTTTTAAGGGTTGTAGGCAAAAAAAGCAAGGTTTTGTTATCAGGGGTTATAACGGGCATATAGCATGTTTTACCCGCAGTTTCAGCCAAAAGCCATAATGGATGGAGGTCAATTTCACCATCAATCGCTTGATATAGCGCAATTTTTTTTGCATCTTGGTAGAGCGGTAGTGATTCAATGCGTGCACAGAGTGCTTTTGATGCTTCAAGTTTCATTTTCTTTGCAAGGGAGGCACGTTTAGCAAGCATTGTGTGGCGAATTGTCATTTTGTCAGGGCGAGACATGTGTTAAAGAGCTTACTTTTTATTCATAGGACATTATTGCGTGGATATAAGAGAACTGCAATAGATAATAAAGCCTTAAGTTTTTTGTATTATAATGAAACATGCTTTTGATATTGGGAGTGGGTGATGACTGACAGCACAAAGCGAATGTTGAAAGAATTCGGATTGCTCTCTGGCGCTAAACAACGCCCATCAAAAGTGAGTTCTGAGAGCGCTCAAAAAAAACAGGACCTACCTGAACCTGCTCTTGGGATGCCTAATATTCTTGAGCAGTGCTTGTCTTCTACGGCTAAGAAAGCGAAAGAAATAACATCATAGACTTGTCTTGGATTGCATTCGTTCCAGCCTTCGGTATACTTTGAGCTATTGGCTGACTAAACGGAGTGGTTATGGCAAGTGGATTTTCTCCAGGAGCACACTGGCGTGATTCAGCTAGAAGTGCACGCTTTTTTATGGTTGATGCACGAGCAGCTTTCCCTATTTTTTTCTTCCTGATGCATATTCGTGTTTGGACGGCCATCTTAGTATTGGTATCGGCATTTTTTTTCGGAATAATTGAGCATTATGGCTATAGTTTGCCGGTATTTCTTCGTTGGCTGCGAGCTTTCTTTGCTGGGCATATAAAAGCATCCCGGCCATGGTGGACATGATATGAGTTTAGATATTCCTAAGAGCATGGTTTTAATTGTATCTAAGATGAGTGCTAAATTTATGTTAAATAATCATCCCATTAAATATGAGGATGTTTTTGCTCCAACAGGACTATTGCCTGCAATTGTTCGTCGAGCTGATCAGTTAAGTTCGCTATGTCTTGGCTATGGTCTTGGCGCGTCGTTTGAAGATTCTGAAGGGGCACTGCTCGGTACGCGTGTTTTGTTTGATGAAGTGACTCCTAATGCACTTCGATTGTTGTGTTTGACGGATGTAGTACATGAATTGATTCAAGGGGCTCCAAGTCCTGATAACACACCTCTTGATGAGCTAATGTATGATTAACCTGCTTTTTTAACAACTAGTAACCTGTTTTTTTGTCCACAGTGTAAAGAAATCGAAAAAAAATGTCTGATTAAGCTTCCCTTAAGCTATATTTTGTACTCTTAAGAGTATATTATGTATTTATATTGACCATGATGTATTATTTTAGATTTACTTTTAGATTTGTTTTAGGGGGTGCTGTATGAGCCAAAGATTTTTTTCTCAACCTGATTTGAAAAAAACAGTTAATGAGGTCGTAAAGGAAAACGACGCTAAAGAACGTGCCGATGTACAAAAGCGTTTTGATGAGGTTGCCGGGTATAGGGGGGTCAGGCGTGATGATGTAGAGAAGCTCTTTGATGAGGTTCGAAAGAACATTGTTGTACCTTTGCAGACAGTGATTAAGAATCGTCCAGGCAATAAAAATAACGAAGACGCGTTAAAAGAGGTTTCAACTTTGTGTCATGCCATTGAAGAGGTGATAACACCCTCAAAATCAATTGCTGAGGATGACGCTTCTGATGTTCCTGTTATTTCTCCAATGAGACAACAGTGATTTGTTTGGGTTTGATTTGCTATAATCAAAGAGTATGAAAAAAAATAAGATATCAGAGGAACAAATCACTGCAGTTTTGAGTGCATTTAAAGAGGCGCTTGAGCAGGGCCCATGGGCGACCTCGGCCCTTTTGCGTGTTATTGGTAAGAAATTACAGAATATTCATGATGCATTTGAAACAAATGTAGGCTTAGAGAAAAAGGTTATTTCAAAAAAAGAAGATGAGCATCATTCCAAGAAAAAACCTTCTGAAACGCAGCAAGAAGTGTTTGTTGCTTTATATTCATCTGATGGCGCCAATATAAAATCATGGGAGCAGATTTTAATTAATCTTCCAAGACAAATGGTTTCTCGGCCTATTTACGCAGAAGAAGAAGATATAAAGCGGGCGATTCGTGAACGAGGAAAGCCGATAAATGAGGGGTATGTTGTGATTTATGTTGATCAAACAAATATCTTGAGCATGCCAACAGATAGAACGCCAAAAGATCGCTTAGGAACGGCCTTGCTGACATTAAAAGATAAATCCTTACAGGCTGATCAAATCGTATGTTTTGTACATGTGAGCGGTGTATATACGTACACGCGGGGAAGATTAATCAAAGATTTATCAGTCGATACAGATTCATAGTCGCATCAAAAAGAAAGTGGGTATATACTCAAAATTAACTGTATTGCTATTAAGCGCAGAATAAACTTATGGCGGGACAACAACAACAGCAAGGTGGCGGTGATAATTCATTGGCACCTGTTTGGATAACGATACTGCTGTTTCTTACTGGTTATCTTATTTGGCACTTCGCACACCAGTATATCGTTTCTTTGGTCTTTTTCTTGAATATCATACAAGCTAAATTAGTGAGCCTTGTGTTTGGAGGGACCGTTTTACAAAAAGAGCTTACCTTGATGCAAGCGGTCGATCCGCGGGAGGTTCAGTGGGGAGATTTGGTTGAGTTAACCAATCGAGTAGGGGAGTATATGCGTTATCCTCTTACGGGAGGGCTCATTTTTTTAGCTGTTTATCTATATCGTTCAAATGTGACGTTAAAATTTAAGAGAACGCACAGTATGGACTCACTTAAAACACAAGAGCAAGCCAATTGGGCGTGTATTGTTCCTGCAGTTAAAGAGCTTAATCTTGTATCGATGGATGTGAACAAAGGGGTTTGGGCGATGGCATTAACGCCCATGGAATTTGCACGAAAATATAAATTGCTACGAAAAGAAGATGCGCTTTTAGATAATCCTGTGCCAGGTCAAGAGCTGACAGCGGGCATACGACGTGGAGATGCGAAGCGTGTGTTTACCTTGCAGTTGGGTCCTTATTGGGATGGTTTTGAAAATTGTTCGCCGCAAGCACGCGCATTAGCGGCGGTGTTTATTGCTCGGATGAATCGTGATCGTGAGGCTGCGACCTTGATTTTAACCACCTTAGATAAAACATATGCTGAAGGGAACCCTGACTATTCGGTAGCACTTCCAACCATTAAGAAATATGAAAACACAGAAATGGTACAAGAAGTCATACAGCGGCATGCTTATCAATTAACAGTGATGGCAGAATTAATTAAAACATCACGTGATGATGGTGTTGTACCGAGTGCAGAATTTTTATGGTTAAAGCCAATTGATAGGCGGCTTTGGTATATGCTGAATAGTGTGGGGCGACAAACACCTTTTTCAGAAGTAGGGGGGCCTTTTGCACATTGGCGGGCGGAACAGGTCATGGGACGTCGTTCGTTAACACCTATGATTGATGAAGCCATTAGAGCACTTGAAATTGCAGTTAAAGAAGTTCAATTATCACCTAAAGAACTCAAAGGATTAGAGCCATGAGACGAGGTGTTGAAGCGCATCATGAGGTAGATCCCACTCGGCTGTTGCGAGATACTCGAACACCAGGTGAGCGAATAGGAGCATTTTTTTCTGATTCGTCTAATGTTGCTATTTTATTGGTTGTATTGGGTGCGATTGGATATGTTTACCCCGTCTCTAGTTTTTTCGGCGCTATTTTGGGCGGAATAGCTTATTTATACGCGTCGTCACGTAAGCAAAAACTACCTTTTCGTTTGCCGATGGTTGCACGAACGAAAGATTATAATGATTTAATACCGGGAATTAAAAAGCCTTATATGGCGCGTGGTATTACTTATTTTGGTAACGATATTAAAAATGCCGAAGAACTTTGGTTTGCAAATGAAGATATGCGGACGCATGCTTTAATCTTTGGTTCTACCGGAAGTGGTAAAACAGAAGCGTTGGTGTCGATTGCATATAATGCACTTGTTCAGGGTAGTGGCTTTATCTATGTAGATGGAAAAGGAGATAACTCACTTTATGCGAAAGTATTTTCTATGGTACGTAGCATGGGACGAGAGGATGATTTATTACTGATTAACTTTATGACGGGTGCACGTGATATTGTTGGGCCTCAAAAGACTCGGTTATCGAATACACTCAATCCTTTTTGTCAAGGTTCTTCTAGTATGTTAACTCAGCTTGTCGTGAACTTAATGGGAAGTTCTCAAAGTGGAGGTGATGGTGACATGTGGAAGGGGCGTGCCATTGCATTTGTTGAAGCTTTGATGCGGTTACTGGTTTATATGAGAGATGATGGGGCTATTTTACTTGATGCAAATAATATCCGAAATTATTTTGATATACAGCGTCTTGAGTCCATTGTAATCGATAAAGTATTTCCGCGTGATGATCAGGAAAGTGTCAATATTGAGTCGATTCCAAAACTGGTGACAGATCCACTTCGAAATTATTTAATGACCTTACCTGGTTACAATAAAGAGAAAAAAGGGAAACAAGTATCACAGGTGCTTGAGCAGCATGGTTTTATTACCATGCAGTTGGTTCGAAGTTTTTCTTCGTTGGCCGATACTTATGGCCATATTATTCGAACAAATTTGGCCGAAGTAGATTTCAAAGATGTGGTTTTAAATCGACGTATTCTGGTTGTGCTCCTGCCAGCTTTAGAGAAATCACCTGATGAGCTTGCAAATTTAGGTAAGATCATTGTGGCATCATTAAAGGCCATGATGGCAGCAGGATTAGGTGATGAGGTGGAAGGGGAATACAGAGATGTGATTGAGCGAAAACCTACCACAGCCCCAACCCCTTATATGTGTATTTTGGATGAGTATGGATATTATGCTGTGCAGGGATTTGCTGTGGTGCCAGCACAGGCACGTTCGCTTGGTTTTTCTGCTATTTTTGCGGGGCAGGATTTACCAGCATTTCAAAAAACGTCAAAAGAAGAAGCGGCGTCTATTGGTGCAAATACGAATATTAAAATTTGTATGAAGCTTGAGGATCCAACAGAAACCTGGGACTTTTTTACAAAAACAGCGGGTGAGGCATATGTCACTAAAGTTGATTCGTTTCAGACAAAAGATACTAGTGTGGCAAATACCTACCAAGATACAAAAAGTTCCTCGTTTGAAAAGCGCTCTCGGGTTGATTTACTTGATTTGAAAGAGCAAACGGAGGGTGAGGCGCATATTTTTTTCCGTTCACAAGTGATTCGAGCAAGAATGTTTTATGCGAATCCCAAACCTGTTTCGCGCCTCAAAGTGAATCAGTTTTTAAAAGTAGAACCACCATCTGATTCATATTTAGCTAAATTACAGGAACAAACCAAGCTATTCCAGTCAGTGATTGATGGAGGGGACTTGACGATTCGAACCGTTCCCAAAGAAGATGAAATTCCGCAAGTTGCAGCTTTACTTCGAGATGCAAAAGAAACTGATCCGATGGAACGAGGTGTTGCAGCGCTTTTAGCCTTTCATAAACGTAATGAGCCTGAAGAAGTCGAAGCGTTATTTGATGAGACACCACTTGAGAACATTACAATATTTAGCGCATTACGCGAATTGCCAGAGGGAACGCCTCCTATTTTAGTGTCTGATGTGGCGGCTTTTTCAGAACCGCTATTACCGATTCAAGAAGCACGAGATTATTTGCTTAGTATTGGTCGGTTGTCGGGTGAAAAAGATAAATTGGCAGGAGCGGTCGCGAATGAAATTATTAAAGATTTACAAATGGCAACGAGTTATCCTCCTGAGCATCGTGTTTTGATGGACGTGTCTGAACTGGTTGACTCAGCTCAGGCATTAGTACAGCGAATTAGCGAAGTGCAAGAAGAATCTTCTAAAAAGAAAAAATAGTGATCAAATTCATATTTAAAATGTATTTAAACGTTGAGGATGCTTGTCTCCCGCCGCGTTGTGTGTTTTTATGGTTAGTACATGGCGGCCAATGAGGGTTTGAATTCGTGTTGGGTCGATACTATTTTAAAAGACTTGGCAAGTTATCCAAACAATTAATATTGATTTTTTTGGTATTTCTTGGCGCCTGTCAGACAACCCCTACCCCCAGTATTATTCGAGATGAGTCGCGTCTGCCAGAGCAAGTAGCTCTGGGTGATTCAGAGATTATTGCTTTAGAAAAACGCTTAATAGGACGAGGGATTCAAATTGTTTCAGTGGGACAAAATTACCTGCTGAGTATCCCTGCTGCGTCACTTTTTGGTGACCAATCACCGCAATTGACCTGGGAGTCTTATGATGAGCTGAACGAAGTTGCATGTTACTTAAGACAATTTCGTAAAGTTGGAATCGATGTGACCGCTTACACAACACGCTATGTTTCGACCAAACGCGAGCATGCATTGTCACGCGCGCGTGCGGAAGAGGTCGCAAATTATTTGTGGTCTCAAGGTGTTGATGCTCGATTGCTCTTTACACAAGGCATGGGGAGTGATAAACCTATTGTGATGGCTGCGCGTTCGGGAGATAAATCACCAAATGCACGGATTGAAATTACTTTTAGACGGGCGGTGGCTTGATAGATACAAACAGGAGATGGCATGCAGCGTGAAGTTTGGCGTTTAATGATAGGTTCTAAACGATTTTATGTCGGAACGTTTCGTTTCCTTGAAAGCATGCTTGTTTTATCTTTGTTAATCAGCGTATTGTTGGGAGTGGGGTTGTTTTATACTTATTTGCATATGCCAGATCGACGTTATTATGCGACCAATGGTGTTGTTCCGCCTTCTGAGTTAACAGCGATGGAGGAGCCCAATGAGACGTCAACGGCATTGCTTGTGGCTGATCCAGTCATTGATGATGATGAGAAATTAATTCCGAAATAAAGAGAGGATGCCATGGCAGAAGATGCCTTGACCGCAGTGAAGTTAAGGAATACATTTTACCGAGATGGTCAGCGTAAGCTTATGTTTGTTTTATTGCTTTCTATCGTTGCCAATGTTCTTGTTGCACTGCTTTTAGGATATCTTTTGACTCATCCACCCACACCGAAGTATTTTGCAACTAGCATTAACGGTCGTATTACACCTTTGTTTGCGTTAGATGAGCCTAATCAATCTGATTCGGCTGTTTTGCAATGGACGAATCAGGCAGCCATTGCGGCGTTCACATATAACTTTGTCAATTATAGAACGGAGCTACAAGCTTCTTCGGGCTTTTTTACTTCAGCAGGATGGACTCAATTTTTGAATGCATTAGAAGACTCTAATAATTTAGACGCGGTTAAAGCAAAAAAATTGATTGTGTCGGCGGTTGCGACTAGCGCACCGATTATTTTACAAAAAGGATTATTAAATGGTCGTTATTCATGGCGTATTCAGATGCCACTGCTTGTAACGTATCAAAGTGCGAGTGAATTTTCACAGCAACGTAATGTTGTTACAATTTTGGTTTCACGTATTTCCACCCTAAATTCACCGAGAGGGATTGGGATTTCACAATTTGTGGTTGGACCCGCGGCGAGTGGAGCAGCAGCTCGATGAGAATAGTACAGAAGCAGAAAGGGATGTTTTTGTTGTTGATTGCAAGTATTTTGCTGTCTCCATTAGCCTGGTGTGCTGAAAAAGAAGATTCTGCTCAGCAAGCATTAGATCAATTACGGATGTTGCAACAGCGACTTGGGAAAAAAGACGGAAATGATGAGAGAGAAGGTCTTTCTTCTGGAAGCTCTGGAGCAGCATCGCAGTCAAAACAACAACCTCCCTCTAGAAAAGAGCGAGCAGCAAGTCGTTCCTCGAAAAAGAAAGGGGGGAATGATGATATTATGGGTGTTTCTGATGAAATCTTGGTTAATGAACTTGCTTTCGATGAGGTCAAAAAGCAGTTATTCCCTTTATCACCAGAGCAAACTGTGAAGGTAAAAAAGTGGTATCATGAAGATGAATATGCACAAGCAACGTCTCCTGAAACCCCGCCTAAACCAACAGCCACATCACAATTTGTAAATTTATCCCCTGGTTCCACCCCACCGGCGATTCGGCTGTCGCAAGGATTTGTTTCGTCATTGGTTTTTCTTGATTCAACGGGTGCCCCGTGGCCGATTGCGGCGTATGATTTAGGGGATCCTAATGCGTTTAATATTCAGTGGGATAAAGTGAGTAATACCTTAATGATTCAGGCGAATAAGTTATATACCTATGGTAATTTGGCTGTTCGTTTGCGAGGCTTGAATACACCGGTCATGTTAACACTTATTCCTGGACAAAAGGCCGTAGATTATCGTGTAGATTTGCGTGTGCAGGGATATGGACCTAATGCAAAACAGATGCCGATGGGGGTTGATTTGCCACCGTCTGCAAGTGATGTATTGTTGCATGTGTTGGATGGGGTGCCTCCTGCGAGTAGTACACGTCTTGTTGTGAGTGGGGGCGATGCGCAAGCTTGGTTATTAAATAATAAGATGTTTGTGAGAACAAATTTAACTATCTTGTCTCCAGGATGGATTGGTAGCATGACCAGTGCAGATGGCACACATGCCTATGAAATGCATAAGTCACCTGTGTTGCTTGTTTCGTGGCATGGAAAAGTGATGCAGCTTAAGGTAGAAGGGTTATAAAACCATGGCCGGAAAAAAAGAAAATATAAAGGCACTTTTTTCAAATACTCGGACACGCGTCATTATTTTATTTACGGCTATTTTATTAGTGGCCAGTGTCGGTATTGGTTTATTTAAAATCAAGGCTGCGAATCAAGCCAGGGTTGGGGGATCAACGAATGTTAAAAAGGCACCAACCGGGATTCATTCGATTCCAGGGAGCCTGAATCAAACCGCGCAATATGCAACGCTTCAAAATAAGCAAAATATTGATCAAGCTGAAACGGCTAATAAAAGTGGTGGTAGTGCAATTCCAACTATTATTAAAACCCAAGCATTTGGAGAAGGGGTTGATTTAATTGGGCCTCAATATGGAGAAGGAGGCGCAGGTTTTACAACGCTGTCACGTTCTAACTTAGAAGGTGCTTCAAAAAGTTTATGGTTTCAGCAGTTACAGGCGGAGCATTGTAGTCATAATGCGATTAAAACAATCGTTGATAAGGGTGCAACGCTGTCGGACTTGCGTGAAGAGTGCAATTGCTGTCAGTTAAGACAATATGGCTATACACTTTCAGACTTACATCCAGTGTGTGCATGTACAGAGCTTAAAGCAGCAGGCTTTACCGCACGCGAGATGAAAGTGGCGGGTTATTCGGCTGATAAATTAAAAAGGTGTGGTTTTTCTGCATGTGAAACGCGAGGAGCTGGGTTTAGTGTAGAAGACATGAAAGAGGCTGGATTTACGAATGGTGAATTAAAAGGTGCTGGTTTCTCCGAGGAAGACATTGATGCTGCGAATGGATTGCCTGCGGGGATATCCATTGATGATGTGCGTAATGCAGGATGTGATCCAGAGAAACTTAAACAGTTACGTGAGCAAGGTGTTAGTGCTGCGGCTGTTCAACGAATTAGTGCATGCAGTCTAGCTCAACTTAAAGCGGCGGGTTATACAGCAGCTGAGTTAAAGCGTGCTGGTGCCAGTGCTGCAGCACTTAAAGCCTTAGGATTCAGTCCTGAAGCGTTAAAAGAGGCAGGTTACAGTGCGCGTGATTTATTAAATGCTGGTTTTTCTCCTGAAGCGGTTGAGAATGCAGGGTTTTCAGCAGAACAGGTGGAAAAAGGGAAAGATGCTTTGCCTCCGGGCGTAACGACCTCGCAGTTAAGGAAAGCGGGTTGTTCGGTTGAAACCTTAAAGCGTGAACGACGTGCAGGTGTGAGTGCGAAATCAATTCGACAAAGTGCAGGATGTGATGCTGCGGCATTAAGAGAAGCGGGTTTTTCTGATTCTGATTTAGCGCACGCAGGTTTTACTCCGGTGGCCTTGAAAGCAATTCGCGCAGCAGGAAAGGATCTTGATAAATTAAAAGCGCTTCGTGCGGCAGGTGTGTCTGCAAAACAATTGCGTGATTTAAATGGCTTAAGTGCGGCTGAACTTAAGGCTGCAGGTTTTAGTGCAGCTGAGCTTGCTGCGGCAGGATTTTCGCCGGAAGATTTGAAGAAAGCAGGCTTTTCTGCAGCGGATTTAAAGCAGGCAGGTTTTTCATCTGAGGAGTTGCAGGCAGCAGGTATCTCGCCTGTGGGTGATGACGCAGTGCTTGCTGCTGGGAAAGATCCTGATAAATTGAAAGCACTTCGTGCAGCAGGTGCCTCAGCTAAACAATTACGTGACTTAAACGGCTTGAGTGCAGCAGAGCTTAAAGCATTAGGTTACAGCCCTGAAGACTTAAAGAAAGCAGGTTTTTCAGCAGCTGAATTGAAAGCTGCAGGGCTCAGTGCAAAAGAGCTTGCTGATGCAGGATTTACGCCGGCAGAACTTTTGAAGGCTGGTTTTGATTCGGGTGCTTTAAATAATGCGGGCCTTATTCCTGCGAGCGTGATTGCTGCGGGTCGCGAGAAAGGGTGTAAGGTTGAAGAGCTTAAGGCGGCAAGAAGTTTAGGGGTTTCTGCAGCGACCATTCGAGAAACGCTTGGATGTTCGGCTGATGCGATGAAAGCGGCAGGCTATTCCGCACAAGAGCTTAAAGATGCGGGTTATAGCGCGGCTGAACTTAAAAAAGCAGGATTTGATGCAAAAGCGTTAAAAGAAGCAGGATTTAGCGCGCAAGAGCTTAAAGATGCAGGTTATGGTGTTGATGAGCTTGTGAAAGCCGGTTTTGGAACAGGTGATTTAAAAAGCGCAGGATTTAGTGCAGCAGAGCTTAAAGCGGCAGGTTTTGATGCAAAAGCCCTTAAAAAGGCGGGTTATGATGCAGCAGCACTCAAAAAAGCGGGGGTTAGTTCAGAAGAGTTGAAAGCGGCAGGTTATTCTGCACAAGACTTGAAAGATGCAGGGCTCACAAAAGCCCAAATTAAAGCACTAGGGTTGCCTGTTTCTGGCTTAAAGGGAACAGATGAGCCAGGAAGTTTGGATGACCTTTCGAGCGGTGCGACAAATGAAAGCTCAATGACCCGCATACCATCATTAGAAAGCACAAAAAAAGGGAGTGGTAAGAACGTTAAAGCAGATACAAGGGAATTGAAAGATTTGATGGCTCGACAACAGAGTCATATATCGGACCAAAAGTATCAGGCTAAAGTAAAGCAATTAACTGGACGAATGGCTTCAGCTGCAGGGCAAGCGCTTCAAGGTTGGAAAAGTGTCTCGGGTCAAGTGTTTATTGCGGGGACAGATAAAGACGATGATAAAGGTGATAAAAATCCTTTACTCTCGGATGATGGTTCACCTTCGTCTAAAAAATTAGCACCTTCAGAAAATGAAGCTGAGATGCAACCAAAACAGACCTTTGTTAAAACTGGAGATATCTTATTCGCGGTCTTAGATACTTCGGTCAATACAGATGAACCAGGCCCTATTCTTGCGACAATTGTTTCAGGAAAACTGAAAGGTTCGAAATTAATCGGTAGTTTTACCCTGCCATCAAACTCTGACAAAATGGTGGTTACATTTAATACGCTTTCGATGCTTGGAGCGGATCAAACGATAAGCATTAGTGCCTATGCGATTGACCCTAATACCGCACGTACAGCACTTGCAAGTCGTGTTAATCATCATTATTTGATGCGATACGGTTCACTGTTTGCATCTACCTTCTTGGCAGGATTTAGTAGTGCAATTCAATCGGCGGATACCACGATTACAATTGGTGGTACGGGTGGAACGACGGATACGACTGTTCAGAATGGTATTAATCGTTCTTTGCTTGAAAACGCATTAATTGGTTTAGGAGAAGTCGGTAAAGCATGGTCTGAGACAGCGCAAGAATTAATGAATCGACCAACGACGGTGGAATTATTCTCCGGTACAGGTATGGGAATCTTGTTTACGCAGGATGTTCAGATAGCATAATAACTTGGTGAGTGGGTGATCTATGGCAGATGATGACCAAAATAATGACGATGAATATCAGTTCGATGATTTGGATGTTCTAGGTGCGGAACAAGATTCTGTTTCGTTACCAGAAGAAGATTTAATGGAGGGCGCTGATGAAGGTGTGTCTTCACCTCCTGGACGAGGAAGGTTTGATCAATTAGACCCTAAAGTTGTGCAGTTAATTCGTAATGGTGTTATTGCAGTTGGTGCTTTACTTGTGGTGGTTGTCGCTTATAAAACCATTGGGTCTTTCTTTTCTTCAAGCAAATCAAAAAAAGAAATAACACCTGTTGCAAAAACCATGCCAACGGCAACACCGTCACAGTCTTCTTCTCCTATACCTGTACGTACTCAAACGACTGCTTTGACAACAAAGACAACAGGAGTTGATGGAAAGTTATCAGCACTCAAGCAAGAACAAAAGCGTATTGAAACAGAGTTATCAACGATGCGGACACAAATGGGTGCAGTGACGCAAAGTGTGAATGATATGTCAGCTAAGATGGCTGATGTGAAGCAAACGATGCTTGTTTTGAGTGAGCGCTTAGAGCAGCAATCGAACCAAATGGGGCGTCTACAATCAATGAATCGTGCGAAGCGTGTGTCGTCGCGTCCTGCTCCACCTAGGACTCCTGCGGCACCAAAGGCAACTTATTCAGTTCAAGCGATTATTCCAGGACGTGCTTGGTTGATGTCTAGTCAAGGAAAAACCTTGACTGTGAGTCGGGGCTCAGTTGTTCCTGGATATGGTGTAGTACGTTTAGTCAATGCAAAAATTGGACGCGTATTTACGAGTTCTGGGCGTGTCATTCAATTTAGTCAAGCCGATAGATGAGGAGCTGATAAACAATGGATGAGACAAGCACAAGTCTTCTTGTTAATCTAGCAAATTCTTTACTTCCTGTTCAGAGTTTGATTACAGGTGCTTCTTATCTGATTGGTGTTGCGTTTGCTTTGAAGGCTTTGTATAGTCTAAAAGTGTATGGTGAAGCAAGAACAATGCAGTCTTCTACGTCAAGTATTAAAGAGCCTATCTTCTATTTAATGGTTGCGGCGCTGTTAATTTATTTTCCAACAGCCGTTGATATTATTATGAATACGTCGTTTGGTTATTCTAATATATTATCGTACGGAGATAGTGAAGTATTGGATTCGGCGTTTGGTAGTGATAGTGATCTTGGTAATGCACTGGTTATTATTTTTCAAACCATAGGACTATATGCTTTTGCAAGAGGGTGGGTTTTGATTGCACGTGCTGCAGGGCAAGGGCAGCAACCAGGGGGGACAGGAAAGGGGTTAATGCATGTATTTGGGGGGATATTAGCAGTCAATATTGTGGGAACGATAGAAATGATTAATAATACTCTTTTTGGTGCATGATTTTGTATGTGGCTTAAAAAAACTTGATGACTGATAGGGGAGTGAATGTGAAAAATAAATTACATAAAAAAGTATTCAATGGTAAACGTGGCGTATCAAAGCTTGTTGCTTTAGGATTAGTTACGTTTGCGGGTGTTGCTTCGGCGGCAGATTTGACCTTAGGGGGAATGGCATCTTCGATTACCTCATCTTTTACGAGTTTAACACAGCTTATTACGGCAGCTTCGTATTTGGCGGGGTTAGGTTTTTCGATTGGGGCTATCATGAAGTTTAAGCAACATAAAGATAATCCAACTCAAATTCCAATTGGAACACCGATTGCATTGGTCTTTATTGCTGCAGCACTGTTATTCTTACCGACCATTCTTGATGTGGCGGGTGCTACAATGTTTGGTGGTGAGGGTGAAGTGTCAGGACCTACAGGATCGGTATATTCAGTAGGCGGCTCTTCTTAATCATACTAAGCGAGCCTGAAATATGGTCAATGAAGCTGAACCTGCTCTTATCCAATTGAGGGCGTCTGCCGGTGCCTGGCGACTGTATTCCGCCAGGCAAGCGGACCCTCGATTTAGAGCTTTTGAGAAAAAAGTTTTTCAGCGGGATCAGTTCATTTGTCAGTTTTGTGGTTTTCAGGCGCATGTGTTACAAGAAGTCATTAACTTAGACGGAGATTACACGCATAATAAGCTTGAAAACCTTGTCACTTCTTGTTGTTTTTGTGCGCAATGTTTTTTTATTGAGTCTGTTGGTGTGGGCGGGTATGGCGGAGGGTCGCTTATTTACTTACCCGAACTGTTACAATCAGAACTGAACAGTTTATGTCATGTCCTGTTTTGCGCGATTACAAATGACACTGGATATAAAAGCACAGCGCAAGGTATTTATCGAAGCTTGAAGTTTCGAACACAGCCAGTAGAAGAAAAGTTTGGTGAAGGAACGAGCGACCCGGCTATTTTTGGTCGCTTGTTAATTGACTCGGGGAATGCGGAGGTTGAAAAATCAGAGCCTATTTTTCGAGATATGCGATTGTTGCCGTCTCGGGCCAAATTTCGAAAACAAATTGAAAGTTGGGCTGCAGGTGCTTTAGAGGAAGTAGCAGGAAAGGCGAGAACCTGATCCAACGCTAATTTGGAGACCAAAGGATGGCGAAGTGGGCAGAATCATTATTTGAGGGTGTAGATACTTTTTTTGCTTGGTTAAGCACCTCTTTAAAACAAACCACAGAATCTTATTGTGAATTGGAAACAGCCGATGCACCAACAGTATTGGTTAATCATGACGGCTCATTGCTTTCGGTATTGGAAATTGATGGCATCACAGCCCTTTTAGGGACTGATGAATTTAAGCGTCTTGTTGAAGGTTTGACGAATACATTTCGCTCACCGATGAGTCGTGCAGGTCACGTCTTGCAAGTTTATTTTGACCACGATAAACAAAATATCACTGAGCTTATTAAAGATATTTATTCGCCAGCTGAAGCAACAGCTAAACGGATAGGACTTGATCTTGCCGATCTATTTGAAGAGCGAAGGAGCTTTTTAGGGCAGTACTGTGCAGCCGAGAAAGTATATTTTGTCCTCATGACACGCCCTTTTAGTTTGACAGCAGAGCAATTAAATGTTGCAAATAAAGCTAAACTTAAGATGCTGAAAGACAAAAAAGCACCCACTTTTAAATATGCACAGACCATTTATGCAGCAGTACCTGAATTAAGAGATACACATGATGCTTACGTCCGTTCGATTAAAACCGATCTGCAAACCTTAGGCGTGGTGGCTGATCTACTAGAAGTACATGATGCTGTACGTGCGATTCGTATGACGGCAGATGCAGATTTTACAGGGGATGATTGGCGGCCAACGTTGCCTGGAGACAAAATTCCAGTGCGAGAATTAAATGCTTTTGAAGGCGATGTATCCGACTTATTATGGCCATCACTTGCAAAACAAGTGATTCCGCGTGATGCTGAAATTGTGGATAGACGAACCGTCTTAATTGGTAATCGATTGTATTCAAGTGCTTATATTGATTTGTTTCCGAAAGATATCCGACCATTTGTGACGTTGTTTTCTCGTATTTTACCGACCCATATTCCCTGGCGGATTTCGTTTTTGGTTGAGAGCGAAGGCTTAAGCACGATTAAGTTAAAAGGGTTACTTGCGGCAATATTGAGTTTTTCATCTGCTCAAAATCGTTTAATCAGCGACTCTGTTAATTTACTTAAATATTTACAGATTAATACAGATGAAGCCATTGTTCGTTTGCGTGTGGTTGCAACGACGTGGGCGCCAGAAGGGCAGCTTCCGTTGCTTCGCAGACGCAGTTCAGAACTTGCAAAGGCCATTCAAGGTTGGGGTTCAACAGATGTCTCAGAGATATGCGGCGATCCTTTTGCGGGATTTGCAGCAAGCATGTTGGCAACGACCACGGCAAGTCCTGCAGTTGCGGCAGTTGCTCCACTTTCAGATGTGGTGACGATGTTGCCTGTAACACGTCCAGCATCTCCTTGGAAGCAAGGTGCTTTATTACTCCGTTCACCAGATGGAAAATTATGGCCTTTCCAGCCGGGTTCAAATCAGCAAACCACTTGGATTGATTTGGTGTACGCGCGTCCAGGGTCTGGTAAATCGGTTTTATCGAATGCACAGAATTTAGCACTTTGTATGTCAGGTGGTATCATGCGTTTGCCGCGGATTGCAATTATTGATATCGGTCCATCTAGTAGTGGCTTGATTTCATTGTTGCGGGAAGCCTTGCCTGCAAATCAACGTCATTTAGTTGCTTATCATCGACTGAGGATGTTACCTGAGTATTCAATTAACCCGTTTGATACACAGCTTGGTTCACGCTATCCAACACCATCAGAGCGCTCATTTTTGGTTAACTTTTTAACTTTATTAACAACGCCACTTGGTACAGAAAAGCCATATGATGGTATGCCTGATTTAGCGGGTATGGTTGTTGATGAGCTCTATAAAAGTCTTGCGGATGAGTATAATCCGACCCCTTATGCACCTGGGGTTGAAGAGTTTGTTGATGGTATCTTAGAAGAAATTGGGTTTGTACGTGATTCAAAATCAACTTGGTGGGAAGTGACCGATGCGTTATTTTCTGCAGGGTTTACGCACGAAGCGTTATTGGCTCAACGATATGCAATGCCACTGTTAGCTGATGCTGCGTCGATTTGTCGTACACCATCGATTGAAGATTTATATGAAAAAGTGACAGCACCCACAGGTGAGTCTTTGATTGCTGCGTTCTCAAGGATGGTTTCAAGTGCTGTGCGTGAATATCCCATTTTATCTCGGGTCACGGCATTTGATATTGGGGACGCACGTGTGGTGTCTCTAGATTTAGATGAAGTTGCTAAAAGCGGTGGGGAAGCCGCAGATAGGCGTACCTCAGTGATGTATATGTTGGCGCGCTATGTATTGGCACGACATTATTATTTGACCGAAGAAAGCATGAATAACGTGCTTGAGCAATATCATCCTTATCATTTGGAACGGATTCGTGAAATCAGAGAAGATCCTAAACGAATTGTTTATGATGAATTTCACCGTACTGCCAGTTCCGCTGCCGTTCGAGAGCAGGTGATTATTGATATGCGGGAAGGTCGAAAGTGGAATGTTCAAATTTCGTTGTTGTCGCAATCATTGGATGATTTTGATGCTGTGATGGTTGAGTTTGCAACCTCTGTTTTTATTATGGATGCGGGTCCCGCACAGACCATTGAAAAAACCAGTAAAATTTTTGGTTTATCTGAAACGGCAAGAGTTGCCTTACGGACACGTGTACATGGTCCAAGAGAAGGGGGCGGTACGTTCTTAGCACAATTTGCGACAAAAAATGGGGTGAGTGTTCAGTTGCTTACGCTAACGTTAGGTCCCATTGAGCTTTGGGCTTTTAGTACAACTGCTGAGGATGCATCTGTTCGAAATCAACTGTACAGGCATTTAGGGCCAGGTGAAGCGCGACGGTTCTTGGCTTCACTGTTCCCGAATGGCTCAATTACAAAAGAACTCACCGAACGCTTAAATGATTTGAAAGATGAAGGTGGTTTGATTGAAGACGAGAATAAAACAAGTGCGATGGATGATTTGGTCCGGGATATTTTAGCGGCCTATGAACGTGATCCAAACAGCAAGCATTTGGAAAAATCAGTTCATTAACTATTGTTTAGATGATAGTTTGAATTATTGTCATTCCCACGTAAGTGAGAATGGCATTTTTTTTACGTGTATTTAAGCGGGTCTTACATGAGTGGTTGTCGCAGATGGTGCTGAGCGATCGGCGAGCCCTCTTGCTTCTCTTCCTTCTTGTAGGACTTTTTTCATTGCTGCTTGTTCTTCTTGAGGGTCTCGTGTTCCCTGTAGTTCAGCTGCAATTTGTTTATTAAGCCCTTCAATTTGCCCTGTTACGTCAACATTCACTTCAGGGTGTTGTTGTTGTTGTCCTATGTGAGAGATATCTAATTTTTCAGTAAACAAGTCTTTTTCTGGTATTTTATTGCCATTCATATCTAATATCGTGATATCTTTGCGTTCAAAGCCTGCATTGAGAGCAGCTTGAAAAGCGTCACGTGCGAGTTGTTTATTGAGCTCTTCGTTTGTCATGTTAATTCTGGTCACGATGGTTTTAGCGCCTGTTCCGCGAACCAAAGCTGCTTGGAACGTTAAATCAGCTAAAACTAAGTGGCTGGCATTTGCATAGTAGCCGCGTTTCCACAGTACACCTGGTAACTTGATAGAAAACGATAACTCCCCTTTGCTGTCTTTACTGACATCAATATCGATTCCTGATGGTGTATGAAGTCCACCAGCTTGCTCTATTGCATTAGTATCTTTACTTTGAATCGCTTTTTGTTGTTGTCGCACTTTGTCTTGTTCGCCCCCTGTCATCATGACGGTGTAGTCAGGGTTGTTGCGAAAGAAAGCCTGTTGGTTGCCGCGTCTTGATGCACACTCTGCTGCAGCGAGCCAACCGATGAGGTCACGTTCTCGTTGTGCTGCCGAGTGCAGTGCTGTGATGGTGTTGTTTAAGTCGTTGTCGAGTTTTTTACGTGCTGCCGCTTGTGCATCTTGAAGCTCTTTTTTGATAGCCGCCAAATCGGGGGAAACACTGGGTGAAGGTTTGGCATCAGGGTCAGGTTCTTCGACGAGTTCGTCTACTGTAATGTTGTCAATGGTAAACTCTGCGTTATCTGCTTGTTGTGCTTTTATTTCTTCTTCCTCTTCTTCTGGAGTGAGCACATATTCTTCTTCTTCCTCTTCTTCCTCTTCTTCCTCTTCTTCCGCACCTCCTTCTCCGCCGCTGGTGGTTCTATGAGCACGCATTGCGGCAAGTCTTGCTTCTTCGTCTTCGTCATTATCTTCGTCTATTTCTAGATGTGCTGCGTTCACTAGGTCTCTTGGGGCAATTTTTGCATTGGGATCTGTTTTTCTCTTAGTTATTAGTGCATCTAAGAGTTTCTTTTTTTGGAGAGCGAGCTTTTCTTCAGCTGCACCTTGAATCTTTTCTTGAAGTTTAATGTCAAAAGCTGCGCCACTAAGTACATGCGTAGGCTCATTCTGTTTTAAATATTCAATTAACTCATCTCTAAAGGCATCGCCAAACTGCTCTCCGATGCGTTTTTTTAAACTGTCTAGAATCGCGTCTTTCTCACCTTGAATATCATCGTTTAGCTTGTCTAACTCAGCCGTTTCTGCAGGGGTTAAAGAGGAAGTCTTAGATGTTAAAAGGCTTTGCCTTTCTTCGAGTAGAATGAGGCTTTGAATCCGTCTTAACCTAACGGTTTTAACCGTCTCAGCTTCGCCTTCATCTTTTAAAAAAAGATTTGTTGAGCTACGGGAGGGCGTTTTTTTAGCTGCTTTCTTCTTTGTTTTCCTGCTTGATCTTCTCTCTGCGTCTCTCTCTTTTTTCCTCCTTTCTTTTTCTGCCTCGGAGAGAGGCTTTTTCACTTCTTTTGTTACTGGTTTTTTTACTGTTCTTGTTTTAGAGGAAGATGCTGAAGCTGTGGGTACAAGCGGTGCTAAGAGGTCGTCAAGATTGAAATCGTCAAGTTCGGTGAAGAGTTTTCTTTTTTCTTCTTTTGCTTGTTGTACAAACGAGTCAGGATGCACGGCAGTTGGGGCTTGTCCTGGCATTTTTTCGTCAAAATTTTCAGCACTTGCCGTAACAGGCGCTTGCATTGCATGAAGTTGATCTCTGAGGGCTGTTTTTTGATCTTCGGTCAGTGTTTTGCCATGTTTCTCAAGGATTTTATCAAAGGCCTGATTTTGTGCCTGCATATATTTTTCAAGATGCTGATTATAGGCATGTTCTTCTGCAAGACCGAGGCCGTTATAATAATTTTTGAGTAATTCTTCACGGACATACGGTGAAAGTTGTTGCATTGAACTGTCGTTGTAAACGGCATTTTGAGGCTTTCTAAAAACTAAGTTGATAAGTGAACCAATACCCCCTGACATTGTCATGGCTGAGTCCTATTTTAGTTATGTAACAACACTTCATGTTTAATATTATACCACATATCACCACGAAACAACGGCTGAATCGCCGAAAAGTGCTTTTGCTTTGGTTTTGACGTCGTCTGAATGCATGGCTTTCACAAACAATTCAAGTTGCGCGCGTTTAGGTGTGTTGCGCTCAATAACAATAAGATTTGCATAAGGCGAGGTTTTATCTTCGGCAATTAAGGCATCACGTGTGGGGTTCAGTCCTGCTGGAATGGCAAAAGTTGTGTTGATGACTGCAGCATCAACATCGGGCAGAACACGTGGCAATTGTGCGGCATCTAAGGTTTTAAAACGAAGTTTCTTAGGGTTATTTTGAATATCTTGGACACTTGGGGTCGCTGTGTCTTTTAAGGTAATCAGGTTTGCTTTGGCCAGTAGTTTGAGCGCACGGGTTTCATTACTTGGGTCGTTTGGAATGGCAATTTGCGCGCGCTCAGGAAGGTCTTTTATGCTTTTTACTTTATTTGAATACAGTGCTGCGGGGAATAGAAAGGTTCTGCCAATGGGCTCAAGCGTGTAGCCATGCGCTTTTTGAGCGGATTGCAGATAAGGCAGGTGTTGGTAGACGTTTGCGTCTAAACTGCCATCTTGGAGCGCTTCGTTGGGTAGATTGTAATCACTGAATTCAACGACACGAATGTCGAGTCCATATTCGTCTTTGGCAACGACTTGGGCTGCTCTAACCAAGTCTGTTTCAGGGCCTGAGATGGTGCCAATGGTTAAAGTATTCGGAGAGGTGGGTTGTTGGTGGCAGGCCAATAAACTTAAGAGTAAAGGCAATAAACGCATAAAACGCATGTTAGGTTCCTCGTGATAAATAGGTGCTGAGTTTATCACCACCGGCTTGAATAAGTTGCACAATAATAACTAAAATAAGAACAGTTGTGACCATGACACCCACATTAAAGCGTTGATAGCCATAACGAATGGCTAAATCACCGAGGCCACCACCACCCACAGTACCTGCCATGGCTGAGTAATTAATGAGGGTTGTTGCAGTAACAGTTAGCGCTTGAATAAGTGCGCCTCGCGCCTCAGGGAGCAAGACATGCTGGATAATGTGTTTGGTTGTGGCACCCATTGCATGTGTTGCTTCAAATAGACCGCGAGGGAGTGTTTGATAGGCATTATCGACCAGTCGTGCAAAAAAAGGTGCAGCACCTAATGTGAGTGGTACAATGGCTGCATGCAGGCCAATAGAGGAGCCTACAAAGAAACGTGTGATAGGAATAATCGCGACAAGCAAAATAATAAAAGGAATGGAGCGCGTGAAATTGATGAGTCCACCGATAATACGATAAAGCAAAGGATGTGGTTTGACTGTTCGACTAACAAATAAACAGGTGCCTAGTGGTAAGCCTACGAGTGCCGCAAAGCAAGTGCTTAAGAAAACCATGTAAAGTGTTTCGCCTGTGGCGATAAGGATGTCATAAATCATCGTTGGTGACATAGCCTAGGGTCTCCACAATTAAATGAAAGGGCTCGCAGTGTTTAAGAAAGACTTGTAAGTCAGCAGGACTTGCCTCTAACTCAACCACCACAACGCCACAGGTGACGCCATCAATTCGGTCGACGTTTGCAAGCAAGATATTAATATTAAGATGCAGTTCTCGACTGATTTGACTGATAATGGGGCCATTGACGGCCTCGCCTTGGAAAAAAATGCGAAGTAAAGGTCTGTTATTAAGCACCTGAGTGAGGTTCTTTGATATACAAGGTGGAAGCTCAGGACTGAGTTGTGCACATAACAATTTTTTTGCAGGGGTACTGGGCTTTGAAAAGAGCGTGTTTAAAGCAATAATTTCTGTAATGCGGCCTTTTTCCATGAGGGCGACACGATGTGCCAGTTGTTTTACAACGTCCATTTCATGGGTAATCAGAATGATGGTAATACCGTAGTCGTGATTAATTTTTTTGAGAAGGGCTAAAATGGCCGTTGTGGTTTCAGGGTCAAGGGCTGAGGTTGCTTCATCACATAATAAAATATTAGGGGCACTTGAAAGAGCACGTGCAATGGCAACACGCTGTTTTTGACCGCCACTTAAAGCTGCTGGGTAAGCATGCGCTTTGTCGGATAACTCAACCAAAGTCAGTAATTCTGTGACTCGTTTTTCAATGGTGTCGTTTGAGACGCCCTGAATACGTAATGGCAGAGCGATATTTTCATATACTGTTTTTGCGAGGAGCAAATTAAAATGCTGAAAAATCATGCCAATGTGATGGCGTGCCTCACGCAATGCATGAGGAGAAAGTGTTAGCATATTTTGGTTATCAACAAGAACAGTGCCGCTATCAGGGCGCTCTAGCATATTGATACAACGCAGTAGCGTCGATTTTCCGGCACCACTTCGGCCAATGATGCCAAAAATTTCTCCGGCCTCAATGGTTAAATCAATGCCACAGAGGGCATGATGGTTACCATAGTGTTTGTTGAGGCCTGTTAATTTTATCATGTGATGTATAAACCCATGGGTAGTGGGGCACAAGTATATCGAAATTTAAGTCCTTTCGATAGCACTCGCCATGAGCTCAGGCCGATTCTTGAAATATTCAAGCGATTCAGGATTCTCAAGAGAGCTTAGGTTCTGAACCACTTCGCCTTGTACGGTTTGACGTGCAGCAACTTCGACAATTTTGCCATTGATGGTTCTTGGAATATCGAGAACCTCTAAAATTTTAGCCGGCACATGCCGAGGAGAAGCTTCATTTCGGATGGTTTGGCGAATTTTGGTGCGTAAGGTTTTATCAAGGCTAAACCCTTGCTGAAGTTTGATAAAAAGGATGACACGCACATCTCCTTGCCATGGCTGCCCAATGACAATGCTTTCTTGAATTTCGGGGAGGTTTTCAAGTGGGCGATAAATTTCGGCAGTACCGATGCGTACACCACCAGGATTGAGTACAGCATCTGAACGGCCATAAATGATGAGTCCGCCATGCTCGGTTCTTGCCGCAAGATCGCCATGAGCCCAAATACCAGGAAAGCGCTCAAAATAAGCATGTTCATATTTAATACGGTCAGGATCGTTCCAAAAACCAACAGGCATCGAGGGAAAGGGTTTTGTACACACAAGTTCACCAATTGCATCAAGGGTTGATTGCCCTTGTTCATTGAACACTTGGACGTTCATACCTAGTCCTAAACATTGTAGTTCGCCACGATAGACAGGACTAATGGGGTTTCCGAGCGCAAAGCATGAAACAATATCTGTACCGCCTGAAATTGAACTTAACTGGATGCTTTGCTTAATGTCATCCCGAACAAAGTCATATTGTTGGGGCAGGAGCGGTGAGCCGGTTGATAAAATAGTATGAAGCTTAGAAAAAGTGAGGGTTTCGTTGGGCTTGAGCCCTCTTTTTTCGATGGCGGCTAAAAAGCGCGCGCCTGTGCCGAAAACACTGACGGATTCGTCTTCAAGTAGCTGGAATAGGCTATCTATTTTGGGAAACATAGGTGAACCATCGTAAAGGACGAGGGTTGCACCAAGGGCAAGGCCTGAGACCATCCAGTTCCACATCATCCACCCACAGGTGGTATGGAAAAAGAAAGTGTCGTTTTCTGTTAGGTTGGTCTGTAACCCTAATTCTTTGACATGTTGTAAGAGAGTGCCACCTGTACTATGGACAATGCATTTAGGTTGTCCTGTAGTACCAGATGAAAATAAAATATACCAAGGATGGTTAAAGGCATACGCCTCTGTTTGAAAAGGTGCGTTTGGTTGAAGAAAATCATCCCACGAGAGGGCTGTTTCAGAGATATGTGTATCAAGTAAAGCTCCGTCACTTAATACAGGGCAAATAACAAGGGTTTCGATGGATGGAATGGCAGCAAGTAATGCTTCGGCTTTGTCTTTTAGGTCATAATTTTTGCCATGGTAAGTATAGCCGTCACAGACAAATAATAATTTAGGGGTGATTTGGGAGAGACGGTCGACGGACGCAGGAATACCGAAATCAGGAGAGCAAGCAGACCAAATGGCGCCAATAGACGCGGTTGCGAGCATGGCAATCACAGCAAAAGCACTGTTTGGAAGCATGCCAATGACACGATCGCCTGATTGAACACCGTGTGCGCGAAGGCCGGCTGCACAGCTCGCGACTTTTTCTTTGAGCGCATGGTAGCTTAAAACATCGCGATTGCCCGCTTCATTGATGCTAATCAGTGCAGGGTGATCATCAGAGCGTTTTAGTAAATGTTCTGCGACATTAAGGGTTGCCCCCTCAAACCAGGTTGCATCCATCATGTGTGTGGTTTCTTTTAGAATGGTTTGAGGTGGGGTCTTAAAGTTAAGTTTAAAAAAATCAGCGATTGCTTCCCAAAATAAGGCCGTATTTTGAATTGACCAAGTATGAAGTGCTGCATAATCCTTTAGTTGTATTGCGTGTTGTTGTTCTAAGGTGCGCATGAAGCGTGTCATGGCGGTATTTTCAGGATTTTCTGGCGTCCAAACCGGATTATTCATGAGTATCTACCTTTGCTGCATTGAAGGGAGTGTGTGATAATTAAGACCTTCGCTATTTTATACGGGTGAACCAATGGAAGACAATAAGCAAAAAGCCCTCAATGCAGCTTTATCCCAAATTGAACGTCAATTCGGAAAAGGTTCGGTCATGCGAATGGGTGACGGGACGGCTGTTCGAGACATTGAAGCGATATCAACAGGATCATTAGGCCTTGATATTGCCCTTGGAATTGGTGGTTTGCCGAAAGGGCGAATTATCGAAATTTATGGTCCTGAGTCATCAGGTAAAACAACCTTAACGTTACAGGTGATTGCAGAGTGCCAAAAAAATGGTGGGACAGCAGCATTTGTTGATGCAGAGCATGCGCTTGATCCAAGTTATGCTCAAAAACTGGGCGTTGATACGGATGATCTTTTAATTTCGCAACCGGACACGGGTGAGCAAGCACTCGAAATCACAGATATGCTGGTTCGCTCGGCAGCTGTAGATGTTGTGGTGGTTGATTCAGTGGCAGCGCTGACACCGAAAGCTGAAATCGAAGGGGATATGGGAGACACCCATGTGGGTCTGCAGGCGCGATTAATGTCGCAAGCACTCCGAAAGCTGACTGCAAATATTAAACGCTCAAATACTTTGGTGATATTTATTAACCAAATTAGAATGAAAATTGGCGTGATGTTTGGCAACCCTGAAACCACAACGGGTGGAAACGCGTTAAAATTTTATGCTTCAGTTCGGTTGGATATTCGACGAATAGGCGCGATTAAAAAAGGGGATGATATTCTCGGAAATGAAACGCGCGTTAAAGTTGTTAAAAATAAAGTGGCACCACCGTTTAAACGAGCAGAGTTCGAGATTCTTTATAACGAAGGTATTTCTCGTGAAGGTGAAATAATACAATTGGCAGTACAAATGGGGCTCATAGAAAAAGCAGGCGCCTGGTATAGCCATAACCAAGTAAAAATTGGTCAAGGTAAAGATAATGTTCGGCAGTATCTCAAAGATAACCCTGAGGTTGCGGCAGAACTTGAAGCGTCTATTCGTGCAGAATTTTTGGCGGATACCTCTGAACCAGTTGCAGCTGAAGTTGAAGGTGAATGAGTCGATGCCTGAGGGGTTTGATGTGGCTATGCGTTTGCTGACAAGGCGAGAGCATAGCGCGCATCAGCTTCGGAACAAGCTAAAAATGCGGGACTTTACAGAAGACGCGATTGATGAAGTACTCGAAGCCTGTATGCGTTTGGACTTGCAAAGTGATGTGCGATTTGCCGAAATGTTTTGTTGTAGCCGAGTTAATCGTGGTTATGGTCCGGTGGTGATTCGGCAGTCATTGCGACAAGAAGGTGTTTCGACAGATATCATTGATGATGTGCTTGAAGAAGCAGAAGCGGACATTGATTGGATGGAAGCTGTCGCGCGGGCATGGCAGAAAAAATTTCGAGGGACTGTAAATGTGACGCAGCTTGAGAAACAAAAACAGCGGAAATTTTTAAAATATCGGGGATTCAGTGAAGCAACCATTAGGGCGTTTTTTGAAACACTCGAAGTTGATAATCAAATAGTTTAATCGGGTGTGATCATGACAGTAATGAGTAGTGCGGCAATACGACAGGCGTTTTTGGATTATTTTAAACAAAATAAGCATGAGCCTGTGCCTTCTAGTTCTTTAATACCAGATAACGATCCGACGTTATTGTTTGTGAATGCAGGGATGGTTCAATTTAAAGAAACTTTTTTAGGGTTAGAAACGCGTCCGTATCACCGTGCTGTGAGTGTGCAACGTTGTGTGCGTGCAGGTGGTAAGCATAATGATTTAGATCAAGTGGGATATACGGCAAGGCATCATACGCTTTTTGAAATGCTAGGAAATTTCAGTTTTGGTGATTATTTTAAACGTGAAGCCATTCAGTATGCTTGGGAATTTTTAACCAAAATTTTAAAATTACCCGAAGACAAATTATGGGTCACTATTTATGAAAAAGATGATGAGGCTGCCTCTATTTGGTTAGATGAAATGGGTGTTTCATCTGAGCGTTTTTCGCGTTGTGGAGACGAAGATAACTTTTGGTCAATGGGAGACACAGGCCCTTGCGGACCGTGCACCGAAATTTTTTATGATCATGGGCCATCAGTTGCAGGAGGACCACCGGGCACACCCGAAGCAGAGGGCGATCGTTATGTTGAGGTGTGGAACTTAGTCTTTATGCAATATAATCGTGACGCAGCAGGTACCTTACATCCGCTCGATAAGCCTTCAATTGATACCGGCATGGGGCTTGAGCGAATTGCAGCGATTATGCAAGGAGTACATAGTAATTATGATACGGATATTTTTAAAACGTTAAAAAAAGCGATTCAGGCATTGAGTGATTCGGGTAAAGAAATTCCCTTGGATCATACCTCACTTAATGTGATTGCCGATCATATTCGAGCCACTGCTTTTTTAATTATTGATGGTGTTTTGCCGAGTAATGAAGGCCGCGGATATGTATTGCGTCGTATTATTCGGCGTGCAGTTCGGCACGGACATCGTTTAAAATTACCGATGCCTTTTTTAGCGCATTTGGTTGATGCGTTGGTTGAACTCATGGGAGAAGCATACCCAGCACTTAAAACACAAGCCGAGTTAATTAAAACCACATTAAAGCAAGAAGAGCAGCAATTCGCGAAAACACTTGAGCACGGCTTAAGTTTATTAAAAGAAGCAGTAGATACATTATCAGATAAAACATTGCCAGGTGATGTTGCATTTAAGCTTTATGACACTTATGGGTTTCCACTGGATTTAACCGAAGATATTTTACGAGAACAGGGGTTGTCTGTTGATAGTGCAGGATTTGATACATGCATGAAAAAACAGCGGCTTATGTCTCAGTCAGCGCAAGCATTTCGTGTAGATTATACTGCGATGCAGCCTTTTACTGAAACTTCTCTTTTTGAAGGATACACAAAAAACACTGTGGAAAGCACAGTCCTTGCATTGCGTATTGAAGGGGAGCCTGTTGACGTATTAACCACAGGTGCGCGTGCATCGGTGGTATTGGATAAAACCCCTTTTTATGCTGAAAGTGGTGGGCAGGTAGGAGACTCAGGCGAGATTAAAGCTTTATCTGGCAATATGGTTTTTCGTGTGGATGGTACTCAGCGTGTGGGTGGGGCGATTGTACATGAGGGTGAGTTGCTCTCAGGTGATTTAAAGCTTAATGATGTTGTGTCAGCAGAAATCAATATAGAGGCGCGTGATAATGCACGCCTTAATCATACGGCAACACATTTATTACATGCGACATTAAAGCATCTTTTAGGGGATAGGATTGAACAGAAAGGCTCATTGGTTGATGTGACACGTGCACGGTTTGATTTTGCATTTGATAGAGCACTGACTAAAGCTGAACTCATTCAGGTTGAAGACCGTGTCAATATAGAGGTTCGTTCCAATTATCCTGTTGAGACAAAAGTGATGTCGATGGAGGATGCTGTAAAGGACGGTGCGGTTGCTTTGTTTGGTGAAAAATATGGTGACGAAGTCCGCGTGCTGACCATGGGCGACTTTTCGAAAGAGCTTTGTGGCGGAACACATGCACGGCAAACGGGTGATATTGGGTTATTTAAGATAACAGCTGAGTATGGTGTTGCGCGTGGTGTAAGACGCCTTGAGTTTGTAACAGGACAGTATGCATTACAATGGATGCGTGAACAATTAGAGTGTTTGGATAAAGTGGCACTACAGCTTAAAACATCTCCTTTAGAATCATCTGAAAAATTGACACAATTATTGGATGAAACCAAACAACAAGCACGTGCTTTAACCGAGATGAAACAACGACTTACAGCGGACAGCAGTCGCGCATTGCTTGATGAGTTTCAACAAGTTGGCGAGGTGAACGTTTTATTGAAACGCTTTGATGGGGTTAATCCTAAAGAACTGCGTAACATGCTTGATGCCTTAAAATCCCGTATGGAACCGGCGGTCATTGTGTTAATTGGTGTGATGGATACCAAAATGCATGTGGTTGTGAGTGTCAGTAAAGAACTGCTTGCAACCGGTGTACCTAAGGCCGGTACTTTTGTACAAGCGCTATGTGGTCGTGGGGGTGGACGTGATGATATGGCACAAGGCGGTGGTGCTTTGCCTGATGATTTGACGTCACGAATGGATGAAGTGCTTAAGTTGCTGGCATGATCATGTGAATTTTTGTCATTGATTAAGCCTAAGCCGCTGGTGTTGCTCCTGTGAGAGGCGTGTCTTCTGGTATTTCTGATGTTGTAATTTGCTCAAGCGTTTTACCAATATCAGCGTTTTTCTCTATTTGTATATCCTGGCCGAGTAGGGTTTTGAGATAGTTTGCAATATAGTCAACTAGTTGATTAAATTGTATGATAATACTGCTTAATATGCCTGAATTAGGATTTGCATGTTTCATTTCCTCTGCATGTTTTGCATTTAGATATTTATTTCGTTCATTAATAATGTAAGCTTCAAAAGTGCCTTGAAAAGGCTTTTCTGTCATGTCGCGTTTAAACCAGGGGTATAAAAGAGCCCCTTTCGAATTCATCAGTGTTTCATCTTTGAAAATTTGTTTCCAGTGTTCTGAAAAGGTGTCTAAGTTATCAATATCTGCGTGGAGTGCCTCTGTTAAGGCTGCTTGCTGTTTCATCATTTTACCGGCAAAAACGGCATTTTCAGCATTTTTTTGGATGAATTGTTCAATGGCTTTAAAAAAGAGCTTGATGTTTTCTTGGTCAGTATTGGCTTGTTTTTTAGGTTGAGTAGGAAAGAATGTTCCTGTAATCGCATGATGAATTTCATTGAATGATTTTATGACGTAAGCTTTGCTTTCAGTATCATCTGAATTGGCTGCAATGAGTTTAAATAGCGCATTAAATTCTGCTTTGGCGGCAAGTAGGCCTTTTTGTTGTGCTTCTTTATTTTCACCGAGCTCAATTAAAGCATCTCCCAATAACTCAGAAGGTATAAACCCTTTATAATCACGCCAAAACTTTGAAACATCTCCTCCAGGACGAAAACCCGCAACGCTTGAGCGATTAAAAAAATCGAAGATGGGATTATCAGGTAGGCGAATACGTCCACCGACAACACTTGGGGCATGAATTAAATCATTAAAAGCATGACCGAAGTCGATGCTTCCTATCGTTGGGGCACTATCCCCCTGCTTGATGACAACTCTATTGCCAGGGTTTAAATCATGATCACCTAAAATAGCTGCAGCAGCTGATGCACGCGCGAGTGTCTTTGCAAGAGGGGTATCTGGATGAATATGCCATTCGTTCTTTGTGGATTTTGGATTAGGTTCATCTGTTAAAACAAGGAGTACATGTTTCCGGTTGGAGAGTGAGCCATTTAAGTGTTTTACATAATATTCATCCATCGTGCCTTGTGTGTTTTCAAGATATTCAGACGTGATTTCAACGTGTTTACGCTCAGCATCATAATATGTTTGTACATTAGGCGCATGCTCTTCTCCAAGATATGCGCTTGCGTGGCATGCTGCAACCACTTCGCCGAGATTTTCACGATCCGTTCCAGCGGCTTTTATTCGTCGTGCATTAAAAAAGCCTTTATCACGCAAAGAGTTTTTTTCTTGGTGGTATTTTCCCTCTAATTCGATTCGATGACTGCCTGTTACACCACCGGTTGATTGAGTGGCACTTTTAGATTGTGTACTTTTTCTTTTTTTACGAGCCATATGATTCATAAAAATCAAATTGTTTATATTTAGTGTAGACCAGTTTGGGAAAAGATATTTGTCTGTTTAGGTGTTGCGGGGACTTTAAGAATAGCTGATACTATTTCTATAGAACGCGCCAAAATAGGAAGATGCGCATATATGGATACGGATAGCCTGAAGGAACCCATTTCGGATGGTAAAACGGCAAAGCCTGTGAAAACGGAGCTTGATGAGCAGGCAAAAGAAACACTGGTTAAAACTCACGCGCTACTCATTAAACGTATTGCATATCATTTATTAGGGCGCCTGCCGCGTTCAATTCAACTTGAAGACTTGATGCAGGCCGGTATGGTGGGTTTGCTAGAAGCTGCAGCACACTATGATAAAACTAAAGGAGCATCGTTTGAAACCTATGCAGGCATTCGTATTCGTGGCCATATGTTGGATGAAGTACGTCGAAACGACTGGGTACCGCGTTCGGTTTATCGAAATGCGCGTTTGATTGCAAAAGCTGTTCGTGAGGTTGAAAATACACTCAGTCGTGATGCAAAAGACAAAGAAATTGCAAAAGAACTCGGTGTCAATTTGGATGAATATTATCATATGTTGCACGATGCAAATGGGGCGCATTTATATGGTTTTGATGATTTAGGTGTTACCGATGATAGTCTGAAAGGGGATGGTGCTGCTCAAATGCCTGAGCCTCATGAGCGTGTTTTAAAAGATGAATTTAAAGATCGTTTAGCCAAGGTGATTGAAGGTTTGCCTGAAAAAGAGCGATTGGTGTTGTCATTGTATTATGAACATGAGCTTAACCTTAAAGAAATTGGTGATCTCTTGGATGTGACAGAATCACGCGTTTCACAAATTCATAGTCAAGCCACGCACCGTATTCGTGCACGAATCAGTGAGTAGTTTTTAGGATTTTGGCGTTTAGTTGGTCAGCAGCTTGTTTTCTATGTAAAATAGCTTGTTTGATAGCCTAGAAGGCCGTTGTAATGTTGGAAGTGAACCAAATCAACCTAGCGTTGGATGATTTAGCGCTGCGGATTCGTTCGTTAAGTGACTTTTTGTCACTTGATGTCAAGGCTGAGCGACTTGAAGAAGTGCGACGAGAGCTTGAGCTTCCAAGTGTTTGGGAAACCCCAGATAGGGCGCAAGCATTAGGACGTGAGCGAGCACAATTAGAAGCGGTCGTAGACAGATTACAAGCACTTGCAGAAGGCGTTGTTGATTCACGTGATTTATTTGAGATGGCGCGTGAAGAGTCTGATGAGCAAGCGATTCATGATTTAGCCAGTGACGTTGAAAAAATTCAGAAAGAAGTGGAAACGCTTGAATTCAGGCGGATGTTCTCAGGTGAACTTGATCAAAATGATGCTTTTGTAGATATTCAGGCGGGCTCTGGTGGCACTGAGGCACAAGACTGGGCTGAAATGCTGCTGCGGATGTATTTACGATGGGGCGAGCAGCATGGTTTTGAGGTTAATTTATTAGAATGTTCAGCAGGAGAAGTTGCAGGCATTAAAAGTGCGACCATACATATGGTCGGTGATTATGCGTATGGTTGGCTTCGTACAGAAACAGGTGTACATCGATTGGTTCGAAAGTCACCGTTTGATTCGGGTAATCGCCGACATACCTCATTTGCAGCTGTTTTTGTGGCACCTGAAGTAGATGATGACATTGAGATTGAAATTAATCCGTCAGAGCTTCGTATTGATACTTATCGCGCATCAGGTGCGGGTGGTCAGCATGTGAACCGAACGGACTCTGCTGTACGTATTACACACGAACCAACCGGCATTGTGGTGCAATGTCAGAATGATAGAAGTCAACATAAAAATAAAGACCAAGCGATGAAGCAATTGCGTGCCAAGCTCTATGAGCTTGAGCAACAGAAAAAGATGACTGAGCAAACAGCACTTGAAGCAACTAAATCAGATATTGGATGGGGCTCACAAATTCGTTCTTATGTGCTTGATCAATCGCGTATTAAAGATTTGCGTACGGGCGTTGAAAATACAAATACACAAGCCGTGCTAGACGGTGATTTAGACCCTTTTATTGAAGCCAGTTTAAAGGCAGGAGTAGATGACAATGAGTGATGCATCCGAAACAGGTGATGTGGTTGATGTATATGAAGTGCGTAAGCAAAAATTAGATGCTTTACGTGAAACAGGGTTTGATTTCCCAAACGCGTTTAGACGTACGCATTTAGCTGCTGATATCACAAAGGCGCATGGACAAGATAGCAAAGAAGCTTTGGCGGAAAAAGCCGTTAAGGTGTCGATTGCAGGGCGCATTGTGTTGCGTCGCGTGATGGGGAAGGCAAGTTTTTTTCATATTCAAGATGTTTCAGGACGCATGCAAGTCTATGTCCGTGAAAATGAACTACCAGAGGTTTATGCGCAATTTAAGCAATGGGATTTGGGTGATATTGTTGGGGTTTCTGGGACATTATTTATAACCAAAACGGGTGAGCTGACGGTGCATGCAGATGGCTTAGAATTACTGACCAAATCATTGCGACCTATGCCTGATAAATTTCATGGGTTAGCTAATCAAGAGCAGCGTTATCGTAAACGTTATGTTGATTTAATTGCGAATGAAGAAACAAGACAAACATTTATGTTACGTTCGCGTTTAATTCAAACGTTCCGACGTGTAATGGATGCACATGATTTTCTCGAAGTTGAAACACCCATGATGCATCCAATTCCGGGAGGAGCCTTAGCGCGTCCGTTTGTCACACATCATCATGCACTGGATATGGAGATGTATTTGCGTATTGCGCCTGAGCTTTATTTAAAGCGCTTGGTGGTGGGTGGTTTTGAACGTGTGTATGAAGTGAATCGTAATTTTAGAAACGAGGGTATTTCGACACGACATAATCCTGAATTTACGATGGTTGAGTTTTATCAGGCGTATGCGGATTATCAAGACTTGATGAACTTTACAGAAAAGTTATTGCATACCTTGTGTGATGATGTGATGGGAACACGTCAAATTGCCTATCAAGATGTTGTGATTGATTTTGATAAACCCTATGCGCGTTTGAGTGTTAAAGACGCTATTTTAAAGCATCATCCTGATTTAACTGAAAGTGATATCAGCAGTGTTGATGCTTGCCGAAATGTTTTAGATAAGTTGAAATTTACATATAATGAGGCAGATGGTCTTGGAAAATTGCAGCTTATTATTTTTGAAGAAACAGTAGAGCATTTATTGATTCAACCGACTTTTGTTATGGACTATCCAACCGAGGTATCCCCTTTGGCACGCCGAAGTGCAAAAGACCCTGACGTGACGGATAGGTTTGAATTGTTTATTGCTGGGCGCGAAATTGCGAATGGTTTTTCTGAGTTAAATGATGCAGAAGACCAAGCGGCTCGTTTTAAAAAACAAGTGGAAGCGAAGCAAGCAGGTGATTTAGAAGCGATGCACTTTGATAGTGATTATATTGAAGCATTAGAGTACGGTATGCCGCCTACTGCGGGTGAAGGAATTGGCATTGATAGGCTGGTGATGTTATTTACCAACTCACCGTCTATTCGTGATGTTGTTCTTTTTCCGCATATGCGGCACGAGAATGCGTCATCTGAATGATGTTGGGGAGTGGTCGACCCGCTTATCATTGGGTCGGCTATTTGGGAGTAAAGGAGCTTGTTGATTGATCATCGGGTTGGCTGATATATCTTAAGCATTCATCTCTGATTTGTGTTATTTTAGCGCATAGGATTTGTTCTTTTTCCATAGACGGGATGACAGGTATAAATTGTCTTACAAAAGGCTGAACCTCTTCGTTGGATAAATGAGCTATCTGTGAGTATAAACGATCTAGGGAATGATTACGGAGTGCTTCTTGAGCGTCGTTTTCAATGCTTGGACGAGCATGTTCTAACGGGCGCCTGATGCTTCTATTTAAAGATCGAATTTTAACTGCCTCCGGTTTGCATGACAGTTCTTTAATAGAATCAAGTGCTTCTTCCACAGATGAAATTAAGCAGCCCTTTTGCTGCAGCTTATCAAAAGGGATCGTATTGATGAAAGATTGACCAGTATGAACGTTATGGCTAAAATTTGACAGTGAGCATTGCTCAACACCGAGTAACTTCATAAAAGCAACCATTACAAGTAAATCTTTTGGACCGTAATTTAGTAGTTGATAGTCATTAGTTGTATCACTAATCCATTCATCATAGCGTTGAACAAATAGCATCTTATTGGTATTTGTTGATTGTACTGCAGATAAAAAGGCTTCTTTTTTACTCTGACATGCTGTGGCTGGGCGTGCGGGAAGTGTCGAAGCATCGAGCGTAAAAAAAGCTGGAGAACCGGGAGTCTGTTTGTTTTTTACATAAGGGAGCTGTTTGTTTTTGGGAGGCTTTAAGTATTCACCTTTTGACCTATCCATAAATGTCAAAGTATATGCGGCCAGTCCTCTTAAGGCTATGTTATATAGCTTCATTAGAAATCCTTGATTTATCTCGAACAAAGAACTGTTCAATATTTTGCCTTAAGAGGTCATTTTTGTCAAGTGGTTCTTGATATTGTGCGATCTTAGATAGGGTTGACCATATTTCAATCTAAATACTAAATAAAATGAAGTGATGGGAAAAATTTGAAAGCACTATGAGTTGCTATTCTTCATGTTTGATTGGCTCGATGGCTCCGAGGCGGCGGGCTTTATCTTGTCTAGATGAGTGCGAGTATTATCTCTAATGTCTGTTAGGTGCCTAATATATTCATCTCTTTCGCTTTCAATAAAAATGAAATTAACTTCATCTACGAGTGATTCAATATCATCCAACGTTAAAGCAGCAACTTGCTGATACATTGTTAAAATATTTCCATTTCTTATGTCTTCGGCGACAGAATCACAAATGATTTGATAGCTTGCTGCGCTATACATTAGTCTACCTCGACCTAAATCCGTATCACTTTCTTCTGGAGCGCGTGCTCGTTGTGAAAAGGTCGGATTTTCTGTGTATTCTAAGACAGCACCGCGATGAATAAAGTTTTCAGCTGTTTTATCAGCGTCCGCTTTATCTGAAACGTCAGCAAAAAGAATGGGGTCAGCATTGCTTATGAGTTCAAAATCAATGGCATAGGCTTTTAGTACTTGTTTTTTATCTTCATGTAGGACAATAACAAAATTTTTTAAATAGGCATCGGTTGAACGGACCAAATTTGCGAATGCAATAGCGGCTCCCATCTTGCTGATTATCATTTGCTCATTTTCTGGCTGTTTAATTTGTTTAAAGTGCTCCACTGCAGGTAAGTTTCTACCGAAACTTTGAACAAACAAACTGTATTCGGATTCTGTTTCAGATATTGATTGTTCAATGAGTTTAATTTCGGGGTGATAATCTAATACTTTTTCGGCAAGTCGGTGATAAATCAATTCATTTAAAAAATGCGTACGCTCATCAGGAGATGTTTTTAGGTATCCTTCTAGGTCAACTGCACCGGATCCTTTAATTTTCTTTTTTCTTGGAGCAGAACGCCCTGTTAGACCTGAACCTTGCCCTTCATCTTCAAGTTGATCCATAGTATACACTAATGGATTGGGGCCTGACTTTAAGTTTGGGGGAGCGGGTTTAGCTTTAATTGTTACAGATGGCCTTAGAAATGAAAAATAAATATACATCCCTATGCTAATCCCGAAACTGCCTGCAACCATTATATTGCTTGCTGTACGCGAGCGCATCGCTTGATAAGCGGTTTTAAACATTGAAGGTTTAGGAGGTAAATGAGAGGTGAATCTCCGAATGATTTTATACATATTTAAGCGCCCATATATTGGCTGTATTTGTAAGTGTAATTATAGCTCAAATGCTTAAATAAGGGGCAGAAAGAGATATATTTATATTGGTAATACTTAAAAGCCCAGATAAACAGGGCTTTTGAGTGTGTGGTTGTGATAGGTTCTAAGCTTTATTTTAAAGCAGCTAATAATGTTTTAATAAAAGAAGAAAGACCTATGCCATTGCATTCATGATAAGCAGACCATCCAGGGGAGGGGTTGGCTTCTAGCACAACATGATGTGATTTGGTTTTGATAAAATCAATGCCTATGAGTTGGTTTTTTTCATATTGAGATACTAAGCAAGCAAACTGTTTTAAGTCATTAGGAAGTGTTTTAATATTTTTTAATTTAAAAAAGCTTTTATCATACCGATAGTCAATATTGTCTTTTGATAGAGATAGTTTCGAGAAAGTTTGATTCTGAATAACATGTACGCGTAAATCTTGGCCTTCTATTTTTTCTTGGAATAAAACAGGGAGATGGTGAATGTTTTTTTTATTCCAATGGGCGTACTGTTTTTGGTCTACTACAATCGAGCGAATACCAGAGAGTGATTTAACAATACAGGATTTTTGAGCGATCTTTTGTTCGTAAAGGCCAGGGCCTTTAATGACATAGCTCTTCCCTATAGAAACAGCAGATTTGTTGGTAGCCGCTTGCTTAAGAGACTGGTTGAGTTGATATAGTTTGGATTCGTTTGAACACTGTCTTTTAGGCGCACAGAGTATTTTTCCTTTCCAGGTGTTTGTAAAACTATAAAAGTTGCCTAATATGCGCCACATTTTGGTGTTCGGTTTAATATAGCATCCTCTAATGTATAAACATTTGGGGGTAATCATAAGCGTTTCATTTTTATTTTTCTGATAAACAAAATAGTTTTCTTGAGCAGTTTGCACATAGCTCCAGCGTTTGTGAATGTCCTCATAATAAAGAATTAGTATTTTATCTCGGGTTACAATTGCATGCTCAAGGTTTAGTAATACTTTATCTTTTTTGGGTCCAAAGCAAATGGCATTTATAGTGACGGGTTGATGACTTTTCTTTTTGATAAAAAAAGGGGTGCGATGATGTCTATCAAGCATGGCACCATTAATTTCAGGACGAAACGCATTGCTAATAAAGGTTTTTAGTTGAGGCATTTAAAGTATTCTCGGGTTAAGTGTTCAAAGACAAAGGGTTCAAAATCGGGATGTTTAGAAGCGTGGGTTAATTCAAGGTTGATACACCCAAAGTGGATAATATCGTTATCAATAAATAGTAAGACTTCAAAAACGAAATAACCAAAACAGGCACGAATGTGTTTAAAAGTGTTTTGTATCTGTGTCTTGATTTGCTTGGATAATTTGAGGTTGCTGGTCATCAGTATTTTTCGCCTAAAAATAAAGCAAATAAGGGGTGGCCTTTGGGTTTTTCAAAGCAGAACACATGAAATGCTTGGGGTTTAGATTGAGTAATCAGCCAGTTAAAAACATTGTATATGTTTGAATAAACAATACGTTTTGTTAAATGACACAGCTTTTTGGGGCCCCAGTAATAATTGGGGGTGTTTAAAGCGGTGTGCGTCTTAATTTTTTGCCATTGTTCCGGCAATGAATAAAGGTTTTCACATATGCCATTGACGGTTTGGTTGCCAATGCCTTTAAATGAATTAAAACTATAACCAAGGTATGCTTCAAATTCTCTTTTGGCATAATCACGGTCTTTTTGAATGAAATTTAAAAATAAGTCATCGGAAATAGACAATGTTCTATTGAGTAAAAAATGTGTTTGATTGGATAAAGTATATTGATTAGGTTTAAACCATCGTATAATAGATTCGTGGTCAGATAATTCATCATTAATACTAAAATCGGTGATAAGTTCATGAATAAGGACTACCTCAATATTGACAGAAAAAGCATGTTTGTTTTTTAGAACACACTGTGTAATTGCTTCATCAATAGATGATGAAGCAACGAGTAGATTTGTTTTTTTGAGTGTCATGGTTAAAACACGTAATCATGACAGTGATGACTGAGGGTGTTGTCGATAGAAAACCCGGAATCTTTGCCATCTTTATGGCTGTCTTTACCTCCTTCTTTTCCGTCACTTCCCCCTTCTTTACCATCGCTTGAAAAGCCAAAAAATATATCTATTTGATCTTGAACATCTGCATACATGAGTTAATTCCTTTTAAGTTTGATTCGGTTCAATTTATTTATAAATAATCTCGCCACCAATGACTTTTCCTGACACAGTCGATTTTCCGCGTAAGATTACTTCACCATGACCATCATCAAAAATAATATCGCCCGATACGACAGAATTTTTCTCAAGATGAACGACTTGCTTAGGATTATCGGTGTGATGGACATGAATATTGTTGTCTATTTTGGTATCTACAAAACGAGACAAATTAGAATAAATATCTAATAAATTTCTAAACTGACTGGAAGATGCAGTGACAGTCCCTTTAAAATCAGCCACATCATTGATAACACACTGTGTCAAAGAGGCCGTTCCGTGAATTTCGAGTGAGCCAAACTGAGCGTTATTGGCTTTTAATAGTCCATTAACAGTCGTCATCTCATTGATGGTTGTGCCATCAACAGTTACCATGCCGTTTCCTGATAAGTCAGTGACGGTTCCTTTACCGCATGTGACACTGCCAGGTTCAATGTTGCAAACATTAGCAGAAGCAATGCCTGCGCTGCCTGCAAGCAGGATGGCTGGGAATAATTTTTTTTTGTTCATTTTTGTTTTCTCCTTTAAACGTTTAGTTGTTATCCATAAAATGTTCTAACTCAAACACATGTTGACAAATGCTTGAGGTAATCAGTTGTTTACTGGGTATTGTTGCCATTGTTGTTTGTTTTATTTCCTCCTTGTGTGTTGATTCAATTGAGCCGTCTATTCTTAAAATACCGGTACCCACGAGGGTTTTAATTTGTGATTTGTGATTGATGCTGCGATAGATATTCAGTAATCCAATTGCGAGCGATACACTCGCACTTCTTGCATCTTTAACTAAGAATTGTTTTGCATCACCCTCCAAAAAATATTGAAATGAGAGTAGGGGCAGCCAATCGTGATTGAGAGATGACATGATTTCAATCACACGTTGTAAGGCGCGCTTTAAAGCAATGGCAATATTGCCGCTCGTTTTGATAGAGAGTTTTGGATTTGGCGTTGCGGTGAGTTTAAGTGTTAAAAGAAACGCATCATCCATTGCACTGTAGGCAGGAATAGCTATTTCGGTATAAATCGTTTTTGACATTTTCGTTCCATCGAATTAAGTCAGTTTTATGAGTGAATATGTTTCTTCCTCATATTCAGTGTTTGAAACAGTAAACGGAAATTTAAACGAATGCAAGTGTTTTTTATCATAATGTGGCATGCTAGATATTCAGTTTATTTATTTTAATCAAGCTTATGAAAATTGCACTTGAAGAGCATTTTATCACGCCTGGTTTATTAAACTATTGCGTTCAAGTCATGCCTAACATGCATGCTGATGAAATGATGAAAATCATTGAAAAGTTAAGTGATTTAGGCGATATGCGGCTTGATCTGATGAATAAAAGCGGGATTGATTTCTCAATTTTGAGTCTTTCAGGACCTGGTGTGCAAGCAGAATTGAATACACGACTTGCAATAAAATTAGCAAAAGAAGCCAATGATTTTTTAGCATCCCAAATAATCAAACAGCCCACACGCTATGGCGGGTTTGCACATTTACCGATGCAAGATGCGAACGTAGCAGCAGATGAGCTTGAACGTTCAGTGAAAGAACTTGGGTTTTTAGGGGCGATGGTTAATGGACATACAAACGGTGTGTACTTGGATGCACCAGAATATGATGTATTCTGGGAGCGGATGCAGGCGTTAGATGTGCCACTTTATTTGCACCCAACAGATTCGTTTGTAAAGCCTTATGTGCTTGATGGGTGTGATGAATTATTGAAATGTAATTGGGAATGGAACTTTGAAACGGCGAGTCATTTTTTACGACTCGTTTATGCAGGCGTGTTTGATAGGTTTCCAAATTTAAAGATTATCTTAGGGCATATGGGAGAGATGCTGCCGTTTGAATTATGGCGGCTCGATAGCCGTACAAAACTGCTTGCAGAAACACGCCCACTGCAAAAGGCACCGTCTGAATATTTAAAAAAACATTTGTATGTTACAACCTCAGGACAATGTGATGATGCCCCCCTTATTTGCTCGCTCTTAAGCTTAGGAGAAGAGCATGTGCTTTTTTCAACCGACTATCCATATGAAGATGCCACTGTTGCCGCGGCATGGATTAAAAAAGCAGATATCTCGGCTATAGCACGAGAAAAAATATGTCATTTAAATGCGAAGGTGTTGATGCGCATTGGAGATAAGTGCGTTTTTAAAGATAGCAAAGGACGATGATTTACACTCCATTAAGTTGATGCGTATTATCAGGCTCGTCCATGAGTTTAGTAAGCTTGTTTAATTGAGTTGTAATACGTGATAGTTCGCTGAGTTCTGGGTGTGCATCAAATAGGGTTCCTGTTTTTAATTTAAGCTCATCTATGTCTGATGTGCGGATGCTTTGAGTTTTTTCAAAAGTACTTTGAAGGCTTTTAATCAGTGTTTCTACTTGTTTGACCGTTTCGCTATCTTCGGCAAAAGGAGGGTCAGCGTTAGCCTTGGCTTTTTTGAATAATTTCGCGATTTTTTCTAATAACTCTTCAGCATCCTCTTGGTTGTCTTCTGGGATAGGTGACAATTTTTCCTGGGTGTTTCCTTCACGAATTGCGCTGACCATTGCTTTTAGTTTTTGCTGTGTCATAACAGGTTTTTCAGGTATGGAGGGCGTGTTATTTGAAGCTTCAGGGGCGTCTGGGAGCTCGGGTGTTTTAGGGAGTGGTTTTTCTTCTATTTGTGATATATCTGGAACAGGAATGTGAGCAACATTTACTTTTTTATGGGATAAATTAAGAAAATATCCACCTACTTCCTCTAAATGAGAGATAAATGCTTCCGCATCTGGAATACTTTCAATGGCATTCATAAAACTGCCCAACTGCTTTGCGCAATCACCCAATATGGCTTGCAGTGCTTGAGGCGTATCTGTTGCATCAATATTTTGGTAGTGCTTTTCTAATTGATGAAGGAATTGTCCAAAAGCGGAGACTTGGTCTTCATTTAGATGGATTTGAATTTCATTTTTTTTACCTAAAATAGATTCGTGTAATTTTCTTAAGTTATTTTTTTGCTCTACTTTGGCCTCTTTTTGCGCCTCTCTTATTTGTGCTTGAAGAATAGCTCTAAAGTTTTCGATTTTCGCTGCTGCTTTGGCTTTTTTCTCATCATGTTTATTTTGGATCTGAGAGTGCCTTTGGAGATGTACGTGGATTTTTTTTACTTTTTTTTCCAGCTTTTCTTTAGGTACTCGGTTGGTTTCTTCGTTTGGATTTAGTTCTAGAATTTGCGCATGTATTGCATCGTTCACGTTTATCATTAAATTAAATACATCTTGTTGATATGATTTAAATATTTGAGCGAATGCTGCGCCTATATTTTGTTTTGCTTCAAGGCTGAGATAAGTTTTTTTATGTTCGTCTTCTATTCTTTGCCTGTCTTCAAGTTTATTTCGAAGAAGTATTCTAAAATTTTCCCGATCAGCTTCATCCATTTCTTCATCATTTATAAAATC
>JAHZKF010000067.1 GCA_022600575.1 Gammaproteobacteria bacterium
AAAATCAAAATTCCACTTTTGTCGAGCTGTCCAATTATCCGTAAGCCCTGTCAAAATAACCGGTCGTCCAGGCTGACGATATTCTTCATAAAATACTTCAGGTGTAATATTGTGTCTCCGCTCAATTTCATTGCCCCGCACCTTAATCTCATCTTCAAGCCAAGACTCAAAATCTTTTTCAAGTTGAGATGCTTGCCCATCAAGCGTGAGTTCTTTCAAATAGTTTTTTTTCAAAAATCGACTCATGCTATCATCCTATTTTCTATGTTTTTTAAAAATCTTAAAAGAAAAGTGTTCACTTCATCAGGTTCTGATAAAGGAGAGTAATGCCCAACACCTGCTATTGTTTCAAGTGATAAGTGCTTTATTTTCTTCTTACACCACTCAACTTCAGTGTCTGTAATTAACTTATCGTTCTCACCAAGTACGAGATAAACAGGAATCGTATTTAATGAGTCTATACAAGCGTTATCATAATCAATCACTGAATCTAAATAGCTCAAAGACACTTCATTCCTTGTATTACTTCGGTTTGAAGTAAGACGTTCAAGCACATTACCTTCATCAATGGTACTTAACTCCTCCCTTAATAATCCCATAATTCGACTAAACTCCAGGATATTCTTTTGCGCATTGAGTTTTAAACAAGAGTGTAATAAAACCAACGAATGAAACATCTGCTTATTATTTTTAATCAGCTCAAGAGCAACCATGCCACCCAGTGACCATCCGATAACATGGGCTCTCATACTACTTCCAAAGTGTTCGAGCAATGCCTGGCCAATAGCAAAGGCTGCCGATGTGACCGAGATATCCTTTAAAGATTCGCTGTTTCCAACACCGGGATAATGCGGGATGATGACTTGAAATCCCTGTTGCATCAAAAATAAAGCTTGATACTCCCAAACCAAATAATCCGTATCATTAGGGCAAAGTAATACAACGAATGGATCACTACCTTTTCCATAGGTATGAAACTCAATACCTGAAACATTAAAGCTTTTTTTAAGCCCACCTTCTTTAGGATTAGAAGTAACGAGCCTGATGGTTTTTTTACTCTTTTTCTCTTCTATAAACGCAATGACACTTGCTAACGTATCAAACTGAGTAAGCTGCTTCGTATCTACTTCAATACCATATTGCTGATAAAAATGAGCCAATAGGTTAACGAGAATAATAGAATCAATGCGAAGCAAGTTTAAATTTTTGTCTAAAACATCAGGCGATATGGTTTCACCTGTTTGATTAGATACAAATTCTAAAACTTCTTCTGTAATTAAATCAGGTGAAGTCGTCTCTTTTATTGGTTTTTTATCGGCTGGAGAATTAATCCAATAAGTCTGTGGTTGATATACATACCTAGGGAAAGAAGACAAATTTACGCTGATATTATCAAACCGTTGAATCCACTCCGAAATACCACCTACCTCTTTAGGTGAGACTCCTGTGTGATTATTTATCACTTCTAACTTCAGGGCATCAAGACTATCAACTATCCAATATATTTTTACATCATAATGCGTAACACGCTGAAGCGAGGTATAGCTTAAATCCTTTAAAGATATAATCTCATGATTATCTAACATTTTTGACAGTCTTTTAACACGTGCTTTCAGTGCATGATGCGTTTTAGCTGAAAGCATCACTAAATACGCTTTGCCATCTTCTGCTGATTTTGCTTTAAGGGTTGGATATGCTTCTAAAACAACATGGGCATTCGATCCACCAAAGCCAAAAGAACTCACACCTGCAAGAAGTGGCTTATTCCCTGAATTACGCTTCCAAGGCATAAGTTTATCTGCAATATAAATTCCTGTGCCATCTAATGAAATATGCTGATTAAGACGCCTGAAATTAACTGTTGGCGCTAATTGCTCATGCTTTAGCATCAAAAGTACTTTAACCACACTGGCAATCCCTGCAGCAGATTCAAGATGACCAATGTTTCCTTTTACAGAGCCTACATGGCAATGAACCTGCTCTTCATTTGAGCTTTCAGATGTTAATACATTAAATGTATCAACCAATCCTTGCATCTCAACTGGATCACCTAGTTCAGTGCCTGTGCCATGCGCTTCAATATATGAAATATCATCTGGATTAAGCTTTAACTTTTGATATAAACCTAAAATCAAATCTTTTTGAAGTTCCGGATTAGGAGCTGTTAATGAGTGGGCTCTTCCTCCATGATTGACTGCAGACCCTTTAATCACCGCATAAATTTTATCATTATCTCGTTTTGCATCAGCATAACGTTTAAGATAAACAGCACTTGCACCCTCTCCTTTTACAAAACCATTCGCCGAATCATCAAAAGGACTACAACGACCCGTTGGTGAAAATACCCCTAACTGACTAATAGCAATATAATTATCTTCGGTTAATGAAAGATTAACACCTCCTACAATTGCCGCATCGCACTCTTTTAAGTTCATTGCATTAACGGCACGATTAAGTGCAATAAGTGAGCTAGAGCATGCGGTATCAATCGCTTCACTTGGGCCATTTATATCAAGTAAGTAAGAGATACGATTAGCAAGCATTGAATGCGCAACACCTGAAAGAAAATAAGGATGTGTCTCACCTTTATCTAAGAGCATATTTTGATATTCTTGGTACTGAATACCAGCAAATACACCTACCTTACTCCCCGCCAACGTATGAGTAGGTATACCTGCATCAAGCAGTAAATCGCAGACACAATACATAAATATTCGTTGCTGTGGATCAAGAAACTCTGCTTCTTTCCTTGTCATATCAAAATAATCAGCATCAAACAAATCAACCGAATCTATAAATCCTCCCCAACGTGAAGTTGAGTGACCTGTTTTGGGTGCATCCGAATAATGCTGCTTCCAATCCCATCTGGATTCTGGAATTTCAGTGATAGATATTGAGCCCTTACTTAAATTGTCCCAAAAAGCCTCAGGCGTATCGGCGCCAGGAAGCCTACAAGCGATACCCACAATAACAACATCATCATCAGAAAGTGTACTCAAAATTTCAGGTGTTTTTTCTTCGATAGGTTGCACATTTAAACTAGGGTTTTTCTTTGTTAAGTAACGCTTTAACTTAGCAATTGTATTATTGGAGAAAAAAAGACTTGGAGAGAACGACATACCAAAAGCTTTTGCTAATTCTTTGCTATAAGCTTTAAAGGCAATCGATTCAAAACCAAAAGTTTGAAATGGTGCATTAATATCAATCACTTTATCTTGAGGTATGTCCATTAAAACTTTGACCATATCGATAAGGCGTGTCTCAAGATCTTGGTCTTTAAACGTATTATCATTTTTAATTACGGGCGTAGGCTGTTTTGTTTTTAAACCTGAATATTTTTTTTCTAAATATCGAACTAATTTCTCTAAACTACTATTTGCATAAAATACGCTTGGAGAAACCTGAACATTAAATATTTCACTGATACGTTTAGCAAGCGCTTTGAATGCAATGGAATCATAGCCATACTCTGAAAGTGATGTTTTCGGCAGTATCTCTTCAGGCTGTCTTTCAATAAGATTTGCTGCAATTTTCTGAAGTTCTATGAATAAACTTGACGGTTGTACTGTAGATTCAACAATGTTTGGGACTACATCAAGTTTCTTGATATATTCTGGCTCTATTCGTTTTGAAAAAGTTTTTTCTATTTTTTCTTTATCACCAGCAGATGAAAACACAACTTCATCAGTTGATAAAAGTACGTGTTCAATAACATCTATCACTGCTTCTGTAGATAGCGGCTTCACCCCTTGCATATGCCACAAGCTCTCTTCAAAAGCAGCCTTATCTTCAAGTGCTGCGCCCATACCCCCGGCTTCTAAGTAGCTCCATAAAACTGCGCGAGTAATACCATGACAGGTTTTATTTCTTTCATTACAAAATTTTAGCAATAGTGCATTTGCAAAAGCATACGCAGGTGCTTCAGGTGCACCACTTAACACAGATGCTGAAGAAAACAAAAAGAAAAAGTCTAGTCGAAGATCTCGACTAACCTTATCAAGTGCTTCTGCGACGTTAATTTTGGCACGAATAATATCCGTTTCTTGTGATGCATCGCTAACAGAAAATACACCAGCAGAATGAAATATACCATTCAAGGCGTGAAAACGCTGTTGGGTCGTCGTCACTACTGCACGTGCTTGTTTAGCATCGTTTAAGTCTGCTGATAAAAACAAAACACTGGGGCCGTATTTTTCTTCAAGATGTTCCAAACTATCACGATATCTATTTTTATTTGAACGATTAACTAAAACAACATTTGCTCTAAATTCATTTAATAGATATTCAGCAATTTTTACGCCTATACCTCCTGCACCACCTGTAATAAGATAGGTGCCTCCTTGCTTAAAAGAACTCACATCGACAGGCTTTCTCTGAACTTGCACAAGTGACATTTCATCCATTGATTTAAATTTTATTGCAGCTGAGGCATGTGACTTAAATAAACTAGACCATATTAAAGCTTCATAACGAGAATCTGTTATGCCAACACACTCAAGCATGGACCCCTCATATTCTCTAATCAATTTTGTAATAAAAAGAAATGAGGCTTCATCAGGATGCAATACAGAAAAATCAATCACAAACCTTTCTATTGAGTGTTTATTAATCAATTTACTTAGATTTGACTGTATATTAATGCTCATAAATTCATCTGAATAGACCTGCTCTTCTTCAGAAAATATCATTCTTAATGTTGGCTTATCTCCAAGTTTATCGATCTTTGCATGAAGTGGCCCTAATAATGCCCATCGTTTGGGTTTATGCCCAGATAGATTTTGTATTGGTTTAACCTGTAGCTGATAAGTATATGCTTCTGGAATCTTTTCAACGGCATCAATAGGCTGGACTAGATTTTCAATTTTTTCATCAACTTTTTCTTCATCAATCCATATGTATTTTTTATCAAATACATACGTTGGAAGCATTATTTTTTTTGACTGATTAAAATCAACAAATGCTGACCAATCAACTGATTTATGTTCAAAATAATCTTTTGCTGCCGCTACCAACTGCGATGAAATATCAACTGATGTCTGCTGCATTCTTTTAGCATCCATCACCAATTCATTTGATACAGACAATTGTTTAAGCGCATGCTTTAAAGAAGAAATATCTTTTATAAGTAGTACAATGCGCTGCTCAAAATGTTCTCTACCATTGCATAGGGTATATGAAATATCTTGTAATAAGATTGATTGTTCATCCTGATCATTAATCCACGATAAAAACTGTTTTATATAGCCTGTAAGTGAAATGAGTTTTTTTGCGCTAAAGCAGATTGGATAATCGTTTTGATGACTATATACCGTCGAACGACTAGCCTCATACCCTTCAATAATCAGATGAGCATTCATGCCTCCAAATCCAAATGAGCTGATGCCTGCTCGTCTAGGAAGAAGCTCACCATTAGTTGCTTTTGTTTGATTCCAAATTTTATTATTTTCAACAAGATAAAATGGTGTATTTTCAACTTTGATAAATGGATTAACGCGATTAATATGCAATGACCTTGGTAATAAATGGTTTTGCAATGCATAAATTACCTTGGTTAAGCTCGCCATACCAGCAGCAGGTTCTAAGTGACCAATATTTGATTTCACCGAACCAATACCACAATAGTTCATATTTAATGTTTCACCTCGCACCTTAGAGGCTTTTGTAAACCCAAGCTTTAAACCTTCTATCTCGGCAGGATCGCCCAGCTCTGTTCCGGTTCCATGTGCTTCGATATATCCAACCGTATTAGGTGAAATATCAGATTCTACTAATACATCGGCAATAAGACTGGCTTGCGACTTAGCATTTGGCGCAGTAAGTGAATTTGCTCTACCGCCATGACTTACTCCACTTCCTTTAATCACACCCAGAATATTATCTCCATCAAGGATAGCTTTTTGAAGTGGCTTTAATAAAACAGCACCTATCCCTTCCCCTTTAACATAACCATTAGCTGATGCATCAAATACTTTGCACCGACCATCCGGTGATAACACGCCAAGTTGCGTTGTATTAAGATAGGTCTCTGCACTTAAAATCAAGCTCACTCCACCCGCAATAGCATATTCACTTTCTCCAAGCCTAATCGATTGAACCGCTCTATTTATTGCAACTAAGGCACTTGAGCAAGCAGTATCAATCACTTCGCTTGGACCTTTAAAGTTAAATAAGTGTGATACACGATTAGCAATAATTGAATGAAATGTACCTGTTGCGGCGTACGGGCTTACAATATTCTGTTTGGCGAGTTTTTGTTGATACTCATTAAATTGAGCTCCAACAAAAACACCTATTTTTTTTCCACTAAACGCACTCATAGGATATCCAGCACGCTCAACTAAAGTCCAAACAACTTGTAAAAAAAGCCTTTGTTGAGGATCCATCAACACCGCTTCTTTAGGAGATAAATTGAAAAAATCAGCATCAAACAAAGGCATATCTTTAATAAAACTACCCCATTTAGAGTTGGTCTTATCTAAACGGTCTTCTTTTGAATAGTATGCGTTATAATCCCAACGGTCTTTAGGAATAAGACTTACAAAATCTGTACCATTTGAGAGTTTATCCCAAAAATCTTCTAATGAATCTGATTCAGGATAAATACCATCTAGAGCAATCATTGCAACATCATTTATTTCAGAATTTTTTTCATGATTTTTTTCACGAATTAAAGGTGTCGTTGGTTGTACGGCTAATACATCACTGTGATTTTCAAGAAGATAATTTACAACCTCTGAAATGGTTTCACAGGCAAAGAAAATACTTGGCGTAATATCAATCTTTAATTTTTTATTAATTAAATTTGTAAGCTCTTTTAATGTAACTGAATCAAATCCAAGATCCGTAATTGAGGTATTTTGTGATAATTCTTGGGCATTATATTTAAGTACCTCTGCTATTGATGCAATCACAACGGTTTCAATTTGAAGACTTGGCTTTTCAATGCTTGGCAATTCACTTTTACTTTGTACGTTATTTTTCAGCCTGTTATTTAAAGTATTTTTAATTTTGTCTTGATCACCCTGTGTAATAACAGCTTGGTTAACACCCGGTGTATTAAAAATCTGATAAAATCCATCAAGTGCAACTTTTGTATCAAGAGGCGTTAACCCTGTCATACTAAACATACTCTTTTCCCAGGCAAGCTTATCCTCAGCTCCAAGCTGCATCCCACCTTCTTTCCAATAAGGCCAATCAACTGATAAAAACTTTGTATCAGGATGCTGTTGTGAAAGAGTTTCTGCGGCATGGTCTAACCCTGCATTAGCTGCACCATAATCAACTTGACCTGCGTTACCCATTACCCCGGTAACCGAGGCATAAAAGATAACCCAATCAGGCTTAATAAACTGTTCATTCATTAAATCTGAAATAACCCCTACACTCATCAACTTAGACTGAATAACCCTAAGCGCATCGGGTAAATGTTTATCTAAAATTAGACCATCTTGAATCACACCACCCGCATGTAATATGCCATCAATACGTTGGTATTGACCCATAATATCTAAGCATGTTTTTCGAAATAACTGTGCATCGCTAACATCACATCTCAAATAATCAATGCTCGCTCCTTTTTGCATCATTGCATTAATAAGCGTTTGCTTCTGAGTATCAAGTGCACCTCTACCCAAAAGAATAAACGTTGCCGGCGATGCTTGAGCGAAAGAATTAAGGGTATGCATTCCAAGCTTTCCAAATCCACCTATCAGAAGATATACACCTTCAGGTTTAATAATTGGTACATCTTGTGATGGTGCATTTACCTTTTCAAGGCTTAAAATTTCACGCAGCTGCTCTCTATAGCGCACTCTTCTGTGCTCAAAACTTGAATCACTTAGCTCTAACATGATTTGTTCTGCGCTATTCGTATCTCTATATTCAATACACTTTGGAACAAGTTTAGAAAACTCTTGGCGCCATGTTTGAACAAAACCAAAAACAATTGCTGCTTGCCAATCTGTATCATGACTAAACGAGACATATTGAACCGGATGAGCAGCCAACTTTTTAATTACTTTTGCAAGCGCCAAATGTATTGAAAATAAACGTGTGAGACGCTTAGGATCCAATACAGAACCAGGCTTAGAAACATGTAAAATTAAATCAAATGAGGCTTCAAGCCGTTTAGACAGTCCTTGAACTTCATCATCAGCATAAACAAAATGGGTTACATAACGAAGACCGCTTGCATTTAAAGCATTCAATAAGGCTTTATCTTCTGCTTCTTCCCATAAAACAACAATACGTTTATCAGAGAGAGCATCAAGCGTATCTACTACTAATGGCAGAGGCATCCATTTAGGAATCATATTAAATGGGTGAGCATTATTTTCTTTTGCCGGTAAAAGATTATCAGGATACCAATATCTTTTATGATCAAAACAATAAGTTGGTATTTGCGACAGTGCTCTTGCTGGATGACTAAAAATTGATTTTAATTCTGAATCAATATCATCACCCTTGATAAACGCTGATATCACAGCCTGATGATTTATAGATAAATGATTACTTTCTGACTCAGGGAACTCAAGTGACTTAATGATAATCTCTACTCCCTCGAGACAACTCTCGTAATTATGCGCATAAACCCCACGCCTAACTTTATAGTGTGTTCGCTTAAGTCCCAACGTATAAGCAAATTCATATACATTAAATGTATTAGGATCTCTAAGACTCAAATATTGGCTAAGCTTTCTACACCAAGCAAGTAAAGCTTTATCCGTTTTTGCAGTCAAAAGTAGAGGATATTCGCCTTCAACCGGACAAACACTGGTTTCATCCGGGAATGCTTGTAATACTAAGTGCGCATTTGAGCCACCAGCGCCAAAGGCACTCAAACAAGCCGTTTGTTTTTCTTTTTTCCATTCAGATACGCTTTTTTGAACATAAAAAGGCGAATCATCAAATGCAATATTTTCATTGATTGTATCGGCATGAATCGATGGCACTAATTGCTTATGTCGCATTTGCAATAAAACTTTAGTTAACCCGGCGATACCCGCTGCAGATTCAGCGTGACCCATATTAGATTTGACTGAACCAATCGCACAATCGTTCTTTCTATTTCCAAATTGATTAAAAGCTTTTGTTAATCCTCTAATCTCAATTGGATCGCCAAGTGATGTACCTGTGCCATGTGCCTCCACATACGAAATTGTTTTGACATCAACAGATGACTTTTCAATGGCCTTAGAAATAAGTGCAGCTTGAGCATTTGGATTTGGAACTGTGAAATTATTTGTACGGCCTCCATGATTAAGTGAACTTGCTTTAATAATGCCATAAACAGGATCATTATTTTTCACAGCATCCGTCAGTCGCTTTAATACAACAACTCCAACCCCTTCAGAAGGCACATAGCCATCACCACCATGGCCAAAGGTTCTGCACTTTCCTTCAGATGATAAGAATCCTCCTTGTGATAAGAATTGATACTTCTCAGGATGAGAATGAATATTAACCCCGCCCGCCACAGCAAAATCTATTTCACCCGAAAGTAAATCATTGATGGCAAGATGTATTGCTGATAACGAAGATGAACACATGGTATCAACGGCCATACATGGACCATTAAAATTGAATAAATAAGACACTCTATTTGCGATAGCCGCATACAAAGAATTAGGGATCCCTACACCATCTTCAGGTAAAACATGGCTGCCATACAATTGATACAAGCCATACATTACTCCAACATAAACACCAGCTGATGCACTTTCATTTTGATTAAAATGATGTCCTGCATCTTCAAGGGCCGCGTACGCCATTTCTAAATAAAGCCTTTCTTGAGGATCCATTAGTTCAGCTTCTCTTGGTGAAATACCAAAAAAAGCTGCATCAAATCCTGCAACATCATTTAAAAAACCACCCCAGTTTGAAATTGACCCTCCTAAATCTTTTGTTGAATCTGCAGCATATCGCGTATAATCCCAACGCTCAGTTGGAATTTCAGTAACCAAATCAATACCCTTTGTGAGATTACTCCAAAAAACGTCTAAGCTATCAGACAAAGGATAACGTCCACTTAACCCAACAATTGCGATATCTCGACTCAACTCTGAAGTCACATGCAACTGGGTGGTTAATGTATCTGATTGTGGTTCATCAGCAAGCTTATGATTCTCATTAAAATAAGCTATCAGGGCCTCTAAAGTGTTATATTCAAAAAAAAGCGTCTTCGAGATATCTCCAAACACCTGTTCTAACTTTTTGGTCAAATCAAGAATCAAAATAGAATCTAAACCATAATTATCAAAGCTCAAATTTAAATCTATTTCATCAGGTGGGCACTTTAAAAAGTCCGAAAAGATATGAATCACTTTGTTGCTAATACTTTCAGTATTCATAGGATATTTTTTAGGACTAACTGTTTCAACTTGGTGCCTCTCTTGACCTATAGTGATTTTATTCTCCTGCCAACCATTCGATAAGGCTTCCTCAAGTAAACTAAACCCATTTTCATTATCCATACTATTCACCTCAAATAACGCATTAATTCTTTTTTCTGCTTGTTCAGTCAGGCGCATACCACCCTCTCGCCAAAAAGGCCAAGCAATACTTTGTGTACTCCCATAGCGCATGCCGCTTTTCACCCGAGATATGCGAACATCAGAGAATGCTTCAAGAAATGTATTAGCTGCTGCATAATCCGATTGTCCAGGATTACCTTTGCTCCCAGAAAGTGATGAAAACATCACAAAAAAATCAAGCGGAATCTGCTTTGATGCCTCATCTAAATGAATAGCTCCGAGGACTTTAGGGGATAAAACACTTAAAAAATCAGCTTCTACTTTATGCATCAGTAAGCCATCTTTTAATCTGGCTCCAAGATGGAAAATACCATTCAACTCACCATGATTTGTTATAATGGTAGAAATTGCTCGTTCTACGTCTAATAGGTTGGTTAAATCAGCCTGCAAATAGTCAATGTTTTTAAACGTAATTGGATATTCCACGGCCTCAACAGGTCTACGTCCTAATAAGATAACCTTACAGTTGTATTTTTTTACAAGATAATGAGCAAGGGAAATACCAAGTTGACCACTACCCCCTGCAATCAAATACACACCTCTTGTATATAAAATATTTTTAGAACGCTTGGGCACAGGAACTAATTTGCTAATACAAAGCTTATGTTTTTGTAGGTAAAAACTATCTTGTTCAGGAAATAATATGAGTGCCTCAAGTAAATACAGAGCAATATCGTCTAATGTATCAGCTTGAATAACTTGCCCTGAAAACCCTGATATCTCTCTTTCAGCTGTTCGTATAAAACCAAGGTCAAGTGCTCCTTTTGCCTCTGTTTGCATCAAATCATAAGCTGTTATTAAGTGCATTTTTTTCAGGTGACTTACGTTATAAGCTTTTAATAAATAAAAACTAAATAAATCATCATAATCACGTATTGATTCAGCACGAAAAACATATACTTTTTCAATATGAGCGGCTTCAAGCAAGCCAAACAGTTGATTAAAACCCACTAAATCTTTTGTAATGGTAATATGATTTGCTTGATGAGCTTTGAATGCTTCACCAAAGGTTAGAAAAATATTTCTAGCTGATGGAATAGAACGTGCTATAAGTTCTTGTCGTAGACTCTGCTGTACTTGCTCACTAGAAGCAACAATAAGACATATAAAAGCTTCTTGTTTAGGTGAAAATGCTTTTTTAACTGTGGGTAACGCCAAAACTTCTCGCTTCTCACCTAACAATTGAAAAGATGTTTTTTCCACTGATTTTTGTTTAGAGAGAACAAGCGAGCCAACCCATGCAACCAAATGCCCTGATTCATCAAAAGCTTTGATAGATGCACAATACTTTCCTTGTGCTGTTGAAAACCATTTCTCCTCTACTGTAATTCGATGAATGCTATCACTCGTAAACCAGGCTAGTTCTTCGACTATAAATGGCATTAAAGGTTCTAGTAGCTCATATTTTTTTAAGAAAAAAACAACTACTGCTTGAAATAAAGCGTCCAATTGCACAGTAAAATGAATATTGTTTGCAGTTCTCAAGTTAAACTGTGCTGTTTTCTCACTTATCGTTCCATTGTTTAAAACCTGAATAAATGGACCATAATGCATATGGGCCTTGCTTAGTAAATCGTAAATATCAATGGGTTGCATTGATTTAATTGAGGCGTTTAAAAATGCTTCTGATATCCTTATTTTCGCCACGGCTTGTTTCATTTCCGCATAAACATTACCTATTCCATCAACTAATCGAATGGTGTCTTCTACTTGCTTTATAAAAACTAAGTCACCCGCACGCACAGCCTTAAACCATTGAATTTTTTCATACATAAATGGCAGGTCATTGTTTCTGGCAGCCTCAATAAAACAAGCACCAGGATAAATAGGCTCATTCTCTATCACATGATGTGTTAATAATGAAATAAACTGTTCACTAGCATATTTAGATTTAGATAACGGTTTACTAATTACAACCCCATCTGTGGCACGAGACACAGGAAATGACTTCAATTGAAAGGGATAATTCGGGAGACTTACATTTAAATCTCGTAAATCACCTAAAAGCCCCTGCCATTTAACCGATGCTCCTCCTTCCCAAAAGCGAGATAAAGTAGGAATAAGTGATTTGATAAACAAAGTTGAACTAACGAACGCTTCAGATGGCTCAGTTGAAGCAATTTTTACATCTTTCAACACCGATGAGGTTGAAAAATACTTTAACGATGCTTTAGTAAACACTTGGTTCACTCGAGAAAAATTTATCCCTTTATATAAAAGACCTACGTCTTTTATTACACATTGATTAAACTCATTTTGGTGGTACTGCAAAATCGTTTTTGCTTCTAGAATATGATATGAAATCAGCCTCACTATTTCTTTAAATGCTTCGTTTCCTACATCATTATCAACCTGAATATGCCATTTTTCTTTAACTTGACGCATAGATGCACACATCATTGCAAAAAACCAAACCGACTTCTCTAACAAACTTTTATCTACATCTGAGAACACATCAAGGTATCGGCTGTAATATTGTTTATATGTAAATTGATGCTTAAACAAAGCATCATGCTGAGCCTTTATTGTCGTTACTTCCTCTGCTTTTAATGAAGCTTTTTGTGTTAAGTCATCTAATGTTTTTCGATTGACACCAAACCCATTATTTTGCGCTAAAATATAGGGTATTTTAAGTTGCTTAGAATGAACATAAAGATCAAAAAAAGCATCCCAACTCAAGTCATCAGATTCAATCAGCAATACAATTAAGCCAAACAAAGACCTTGTTGTTACTAATCCATTAGATACATATTCATTAAATAAGCTTAATGTAAGCACTCCCGCTATTAGTTGATTAAACTCTGGATGTTTCTTTAATAAATCATTATCCAAACCATCCTGCTTACATTTTTTTATCAAAGCGCGAAGGTGTTGCACATCAAGTAGCTCAGGATGTTTTTCAATCAAAAAAATAGATTTTTTTTGCTTAGTTAGCAATTTTCTTTCTATATCCTCAAATACCTCTAATTGATTTTCACCTAGACCCGCTACTCTATAAGGCAAGTGATAACGACCGCTTTGGATATGACAGGCTTGCCAAAAGTCTTTTGTACTTCTAAATGAATGCACACGCCATTTATCAAAAACCACTCGAAGATTCTCTTTGTTTGTGGCTGACAGTAGTAAAGGTACTTTTTGAATAATATGCGTATCTTCAGTTTTGTCTGAGGTGATATACTCACTTATGATCACATGAGCATTCACACCACCAAAACCAAAAGAACTCACTGATGCTACTCTAGCACTATCTGATTGCGACCAATCCATGGTCTCTTTTAATAGCTCTAGGTAGTCAAAATGTCCAAGCAGAGGATTTTTTTTAGTCAGTGTTGCAAGTTTTGGCAATTTGTGATGCTTAAACATGCCAAGCACTTTAATAACCCCAGCAACACCAGCTGCTGCTTCAAGATGTCCAATATTGGGTTTTACAGAGCCAACATAACAAGGCGTTTTTCGTTCTTCCCCATAAACACGTCCAATCGCTTCATACTCAATTGGATCACCAAGAGAGGTTCCGGTGCCATGTGCTTCAACATACGTAACACGCTCAGGCTTTAAATTTGCAGCTTTAAGGGCATCATTTAAAAGGGTGGTTTGAACATTCACATCAGGTGCTGTAATAAAGCCAACGCCCGCATTATGATTCACGACCGCACTTTCTATAACGCCATAAACTTTAGCACCAAGTTCTAATGCATCACTCAAACGTGCTAAAAGCAGTACACCAACACCCTCACCAGGCACATATCCATTCGCTTCAACATCAAATGTTTTACACAAGCCATCCGGACTTAACATTCTTGATTTACCAAATGAAACATGACGATAAGGATGAAGCACCGCATTCACACCACCAACTAACGCAAAGTCTGCAGTTGATGCATGTAAGGTTTCGCATGCATTTGCGATTGCAACAGCAGAAGAAGAACATGCCGTATCAATCGTTTCACTTTTTCCAGTTAATTTAAAAAAATGTGATAAGCGATTAGCTAATATACAAGCATAATTTCCTAGGCAACTATGCGCTTGAAACGTTCTATCAACATTTAATTGAACGGCCTCATTATCATGAGCCATAGCACCAATATGAACAGACGTTATTTTTTCTTGTAATGTATTTAAACTTAATCCTGCATCTTCAATACACTTATAAGCTTCGGTTAGCAGTAATTTTTGTTGCGGGTCTAAAGCAAAAGCTTCACGATCTGATATATTAAAAAAAGCATTATCAAATTGATCATAGCCCGTAATCAGGCCTGCCCACTTACTAACACTTGTATTTTCTTTCGAAATATCTTTTGAATAAAACGTTGAGGTATCCCAGCGGTCAATCTCAGAAATTGAAACCCTACCCTCAAATAAATTGTCCCAAAACACTTCTAACTGATTCGCTTCGGGAAACAAACAAGATGCACCAATTATCGCTATTTTATTCTTTTTTGTCTTCGTATACATCCGTATAACACCTCAACAACTTACAAAAACATGATCATCCTCATTACAATATTTGGTTATGATATATAGAGACTCTTCAAAAAAAAAGCATTCCCTTATTTATCAATAATAACATTTATAAAAACATAAATTACCACTTTAACTATAAAATTAGCGATAAAAACAAATTAAAACCCACTTTAATTGATTTTAAAGGCTATTTAAAAGAAGAAATTACCACTTTAAAAATATAGGCGCTCTCAGCCGAGCAGTATAAAGCTTTTCCTACATTAACATACAGAAATAGATTACATCCGTTTAGCTCTTTTACGACACCATCATGCCCTAAACTGCTTTTTCAAAATAGTAAATTAAAAATGATGATGATTAAAAGTTAAACTTTTCTGTTCACCTAAAGCATCTGTTCTTGCTATTTGAACGTCTGTTTTATTTGAAACACACTTCCAGGTTTGTTGGTTATAAGTATATTGATTTTGTTTACTAGAAAAAACGTCTTGCGTATACACACCTAAGTTTTTGCTTTTATCTTTGCTTCTTGCCGAGTAAAAAACGAAGGCTTGAATATCGCTGTTCCGCATTTCAGAACCCAACAATTGACTCGCCACATATGAATTTTTTGAAGAAATATCAGCTGTATATTCAGAGAACGGTGTTTTTGTCAGATCAATCCCCTGCTTTGTTTGAACGAACACATTAAACGCCGTTAATAACGTATCGATATAACCTAAGTCAGCTTCTGAGTCTTGATTAAACTTGAGACGATAGTATGCAACCTCTGTCAGGGCTGTTGTGATATCCTGTGAACCATACCAAAGTGAGGGTTCAAACACACGACCAAAACGCGACCCATAATCAAGTGGTGGGTATCTAAAGGGAGTAAAAATTAACGGGTCTAATATTTTAGATTCAATGCCAGGTTTTGAATTGTCTAACAATGCTTCAAGTATTTCATATTCTTCAATACTATCAACCAAGTCACGAGAATTTAAAATATGTTGTGCCTCAACAACGCGCCAAGCTTCTTCTTTGAGTGTTGTTAAATGCTGACTACCCTCACACAAACTCCAAATGTTCATAACTTGCCTCGCATGGCATCTAAGTAATTGAGTACCAATACTAAGCCCTGAACTGTTTTAATTGTATCAATGGGTTTATTATTAAAATAAGTGTTATTACTTTGCAGCCAATCACGGGCTTTATCATGGTGATTACCAACCAAAGCATTTAAGCTTCGATAAATTCTGAGTAATAAAACAGCAAGCTCCCCTTCTTTACTATCAGGCTCAATCACCTTTTTACCTTGATGCAAACGTGTTGCACTAGACTCACTAATGCCAATAATTTCACTTAACTCTTTTCCAGATAATTTCCAAAAAGCTGTCATACGTAGTAAGGCCTTGGTCAGTGTATGTGCTTTGTCCGAAGAAATAATAGGTATATTCATAAAGAGCTTCACAAATCATATAATTGCATATTAAATTATATGCACAGTTAATTTAATATGCAATTTAATTTACTTTCTTTTATGCTTTGACACACTCCCATGATTTGTTTACAAAAAAAACCTTTTGCGTTATAATTTTGCGATATTTTTTACAGAGACTTTGATATGACCCATTTATTCAACATAGAACAAGCTGAAGCAGTAATTCACGAAACAATGTTAGATTTACATACCTGCTTAAAACTTGAAGATGAAGAACCTCATTATTCTGTCTCTCGAGGGCAATCCTATTCTTACAGCGATATTAACCTCCGTGATGTCAAACGATTTAACGCGTCATTACAAAATCGTATAGATCAGCATCGCTCCCAATACAGCACAGCAACTAATCTCTTCCCATCGGTTTCAATAACTGACGAAGAAAGACTTCGTTTTGAACAAGAAACACTTGCAAAACTTAAAGCAGAAGATGCAAGAGATCCGCTTCATCACTGTCAAGATCACCCTCCACTACACCCTTTTATGACTTTTAATAGGGAACTGAAATTTGCAGTTAGGGAATTTAAATTAAGCCCAGGTCAAGAAGCAGATGTTGATGTCTTTAAAGCATCTTTTAAAACCGCTCAAGATAACTTTATCAATCAGTACAAGAAGAAAATGTATGTCATAGAGAACCTAAATGACGGTCGCAATAATACTGCTGACTATTATTCAAAAATTGAGCAGGTTAAACGTGCTTGTAAAGTACTTTTAGGCGTTTTGCTTGGCATCATCTTATGTCCTGCTCTTCTTTCATCAAATTATCGTGATTGGTTAGGGCATACCTTTTTTGAAAAACCAAGCACAGGACAAGAGAACACCAACGGCACTAGCACGGCCAAAGAAGTATTTGAAGACACAGAGGATAGTAAAGCAATTCAGAATATTTTTGATGCTCGGTGTGCTGCAATGTAAGTATACTTACCCTCATCCGCCCTATCGGGCGGCACCTTCTGCTATGTGTGTTGTCAAGTTTTGGACAAAAAAATCCAGTCATGACAACACATGCTCTTATTAAACAGTCGAATGAGAACCGTACTTTTTATTTCACCGAGTTTAAATAGTAACCTTATAGGCCAATCTGCT
>JAHZKF010000068.1 GCA_022600575.1 Gammaproteobacteria bacterium
GAAAACTCCCCTCCAAAACCCAATCCTCTTAGTATGCCTCTTAATCTGCTTTCATATGCCACGTTAGTTCTCCATAAGAAGGGATATAAGCCCCTTGATTATCATTTATGGCGCAGGATCATCGTTTCCATGACCCGTCTCTTGCGTTGGGCCTTCTTCATCTCTTCTTAGCGCATCTGTTTGTGCCTTAAGCTTTTCTTGCTGCTTACGCTGCCACTCAGGAATCTGTGGTGCTGCAGTGGAGGTGGGTTGCTCAACTCTTTTGGTTGTCTTCAAGTTCTTCATCCATGCTGGTCTTTCTGGTTCTTGCTCTGGTGTATTCCTTCCTCCTGCTACTGAGGTGGGAGATTCGGTACCACTTGTATTTCCAGTTCCTTGCTGTTGTTTTTTTGCTGCATTCCTTGCGCGCATCTGCTCAAGCGGACTCAGTGTTTCTTGAACCTCTTCTATAGGCCTCTGTCTTGAATCAGGTCCAGTTATATCTCGCTTCTTAAGATTTCCTAAGGTGTTAGCAACCGCTTCTTGAAGCTTTTCAGCATCAGTTCGTGTATCAACTTGCTCGTCATAATGTTCATTATTTTGTCGTGTAGCAACCTCAACACCTTCTTCTGGCACCCTATCTTCCCGACTCTGCTGTGCATTCATCAGATCGGCAAAATTGATTCCTGGTGCGCCTCTAGCTGCTACTTTAGGGGGAGGGGGTTGAACATGCTGCTGAGTTGATACTTCATCTCTGTGTTGCTCCTCACTTGATGGCCGCTCTGCAATTAATGTATCTCGTTTTGCCTCAAATCGCTCGATGGCATCATTTAAAAAGTTTTGATTGTCTTCGGTCGTTCTAGAGTCCACTAAATATCGCTCTGCTTTTTCAATCTGAGTATCAAAGTATTCTATCCTGGCTTCTAAATTATCAGCCGTTTCTGGCTTAAAAGCTGATGGAATAGACAGCTTAGCTACCCCTGTGAAAGCCTTGACCTTCTGGTTATATTCTTTTCTTGTCATTTCAGATGCTGGTATTTGTGCTTGCTCTGGTACTGTGGGCTTAACTGAGTTAGAAACTGAATTGTCTTCAGAAGCTACTGCGAGTTGCGCTAGTCTTTTAGCTTCTTTGAATGCAGTAGTCATTTTCCTAACTTCTGCGCTTTCAGGCAACCTCGCTACCTCTTCCAATCTATCGTTTGTCCACTGTAACCGCTCAACACGACTCAAATCACTTGGCGGACCAATCCTAGATTGTCTTTCAAGTAAATGATTAAACTTTAAACTTTCAAGTTCAGGCCATTTGTCTCTAAGGGCCGTTTTTGAAAGCAATGAATCTATCGCTGCCCTTTGCTCATCTATCCAACGATGCAGCTCAGGAACAGTGAGAGTAAATGGACGCCCGCCTTCAACCTCTGCTTTTAGCGCCTCAAATTCTGCAGTAAAATCTAATATTCTCGTAGCCTGAATGCCAGGCTCAGAAACCTGTAACAGTTGCGTCAATTCAACTTTCGCCGCGTCTAAATATGATCGGTTTTCAGCCGTTAAAGGCGGCTCTAGTTGAGGGTTATTCAAAGCGCCAATATTTTTTTGAAGCTTTCTAATTGCAGCCACTACCTCGCCTGGATTAGACTTATCCATTTCTCGCAAGGCATCCATACCAGCTTCAACCTTCTCTATATTGACTGACAACACCTCATACATTTCTGTAAACTGCTTTTTAAATGTATCAAGACGTACTTCATCCTCAGCTGAGAGTAACTCTGAAAAATCCTTTTTGTATTCCACCAGTGTACGCCCGGCTAAATCGCTATAACTTTCAAACCATTTTGTAAGCTCGGCAAGAGATTGTTTAGCTGGCGGACCTGCTTCAGCTGCTTCTAAAAAAACTTTAAGCATATACAACTTGACTCCACCTACCTTGATCATTGCGTTGTAATACTCAGTAAGATTCTGTTGCACAGCATTCAATCTGTCTTTGTTTGCTTCGCTTGTTTTAGGATCGTTTGAATATGCACTTGCTTTCGCACACGAATCATTATACCGCTTTATCATCTCTTCTAGATTTTCACGCGTTGGTGAAGCAAACACCGCACCTGTCCCCATATCAAGCGAGGTACAAAATGCCGAAACGGCTTCATTATGCACCGTCACTTCTGCCGAATCGCCTCTGAGGCCCATCCCTCTCAACGCACTATCAAATATGCTTTTACGTGCCATGATCAACACCTCACAATTAAACCTATTAGTTTAATTATAGAACAAACATGGAAAACCGCTTTTGCGTCTTTATAAGGAACTTCGTTGCGTGGCAATCTGCTTTTGTGTCTTTGTGAGGAACTTCGTTGCGCGGCAATCTGCTTTTGCGTCTTTATAAGGAACTTCGTTGCGTGGCAATCTGCCCTTGCGTCTTTGCGAGGAACTTCGTTGCGCGGCAATCTGCTTTTGCGTCTTTGCGAGGAACGCAGTGACGCGGCAATCTAGTTATTTAATATTGAATCTTTACTATTATTCTTTAAAATACCTCCTACATCATGGAAGGAAGAAAAAGTCCAACAAGGGAAATTTCGTATGCGTGCTCGGCAACCTGCTATTTATATTATGGCAAATCAACCTAATGGTATAATTTATACCGGTGTCACTAGTAATTTAATAAAACGAGTTTATCAGCATAAAAATGCTGATACGCCTGGGTTTACGAAACAATATAATTGTAAATTCCTTGTGTATTACGAAATTACAGAGAATATGTTGACTGCTATCACACGAGAAAAACAACTTAAGGCCGGATCTAGAAAAAAGAAATTAGATTTAATTGAAACAATGAACCCCCAGTGGATTGACCTTTTTGAAACGTTACTTTAATTCAAACAACTAGATTGCCGCGTCACTGCGTTCCTCGCAAAGACGCAAGGGCAGATTGCCACGCAACGAAGTTCCTCACAAAGACGCAAAAGCAGATTGCCACGGAACGAAGTTCCTCACAAAGACATAAAAGTTTCATTGATCCTGCAGCCTAGGGCTCTCTTCCGGCTCCTCTTCATCTGGCTTTGTGTCTTTCAGCTTATCCCTGTACTCCGCTACAATATCCTTCCCTTTTGCTGACATTTCTAAAGCATAACGCTCTGAAGGCAAAGTTGGTTTTGGAGGTAATACTGCCGTTGGTTCTCCTCTGGTGACAGACAATTTTCTCTCTGCTACTAAGCTCTTAAGCATTTCTTTTAAAAGACCTTCCGTTTTTTGCAGGCGCGCGTTAAAAGATTCTGAGTTTTTTCCAGAGGATTTCGTAACCAACGCAAAAGCTTGTTTTACTTTATCATTTGCCCACTTTTCTCGCTCATCAATACTCAAATCTAATGAGGGCCCACGATGTACTTCATCAGTCAGTTTTTCAAGCGCTCTCTCTTTTGCAAGCACTCTAAGTGTTTCAGTTAAGGTGCTTTGAGCCTGCTCTAACATTTTTTCAAAATAAATTGCATCTTCACCAAAGTCTTTCTTTTTAGCATTAAATAGCTCACCCGATTTATGGTTCACCCATCTTATTTTCTCATCAACACTCAAGGATGATGATGGGCCATTCGCAATCTCTCTTGCAACAATATCAACTGCACGAAAAGCGTCAGCATCAGGATACGGCGCCTCCAAATAAAATTGATGCTTCAATGCTATATCTATGTCCTCATGAGCGAGCACAACCGTTATCTTACGATTTAAATCCGCATCTGATTCTGTGTCTCTTGCAATCTGAGATTCAAATTCGCTGCTGTGTTTTCTACCATGATACAGCGCTAACAATGTCGTATGCATGGATTGTACGTTATTCCATATACCCTCTAATTCCGATGAAAAACCTAAATCTTCCACGCTGTTTGCAGCGAGATATCCTGCACGCTGTGAGATTTCCTTTTTTAAAGCACTCGTCCATGCAAGCTTCTCTTTTAAAGTCAATGTATTATCAGGGCCTTTTTCTATCGCTTCTGAAAAATTTTTAATATCTCTTTTTAATTCAGCTGTATTTGAAGGGCCGGTACTACGACTTAGCCCTAAACGCTCTAAAATTGTTTTACGTACCATAACATACCCCTAATTACACTTTATCTAAATTCTATGCTCTGAATCATCACTATGTTCGGAATCATCCTCTTCTTTCTGATTTTGAATGTCTCCTTTAAATGCGGCTTGCCCTGCTTTAAATTTATCTTCCTGGCCTTGTAATGTATCTTTTAAAAACTGCATAACATCACGTACAACGCCTTTATCTTCGTCAGTAATAGAGGCTTCTTGTTCCATCAATAAAAATGCGTAATCCAATTGCCAAAGCGCTTTTCCTAATTCTTCTATATCCTGTATCGATAAATTTCGAACGACACGATCTGATAACTCATATAATTCTTTTTGTTTTGACAAGAAGGTCAGTTGTTGCATCAACTTCTTTTGAACCTGCTCTAAACTTTTTTTGAAATAAATTGCATCTTCTCCAAAATCTCTTTGGAGCCTCTCGTTCACTTCAATCACTTGCTTTTCTGCCCAACCTAGCTTTTCGGAAACCTCTGTCTGCGGCAGATCTTCTGGAAGTATTAAAGCGCTAATAATAAAGGCTTCTGCTTCTTTTAACTCGTCAAGCTCTAATCGCAACAAAGTATCATGCATTGCCTGCATTTCATCACGCACACTCTCTAATGCACTCAAATCACCCGCATTCAAAGGGCACTCCGGATTCTCTAACATGCCTGTAATTGTTGCTTGCTGCTGCCTTACCCAATTCACTTTACTCACTTTATCCAAATGATGATCAGGACCTTCTGCTATATCACTTAAAAAAGTTTTAATGTTTGAACTTAATGTGATGGGTTTAGAAGTGTCTATCGATACATTACCAAGCGTCGACGTCCAATTAAGCACTTCGTTTATAAGCGTTCGGTCATCTTCTTTAGTTATTTTTTGCCAGCACTTTATTGCATCAAGCTGCAACTTTTTGACATCCTGTATGAAATACGAGTCATAAAGTATAGACATCTCTTCTTTTGCCACTAAGGCATCATATCTACTCTTAATGTCATTTACGGTTATCACTTCAACATCAGATCCTTCTGATAACAATTCATAAACTTCTTGTGCTTTTATAAGTTTATTCTTTAATGTATTTTCAGCTTCTTGTAGACGTTCTCTATCCTCTGTTAAAAGCCTAGAGCTAAAGAGATGCCTCACGTGTTTTAACTTATCAGTAAACCAATCAACGACTTTCTCTTGATTTCTATCAGACCCGGGACCCTCTTCAATCGTTATCAATAAATTTTTAACTTTGTATAACGCCTCTTCATCGCCCAAAGCCAGCTCGGCATCTTTCTGTGATAATTCACGTATAATAAGAGAGAGTCTCTGGCGGCTTTCTGCTGTTGTATCAACATTATGTAGATATACCACTGATTGCCTAGTTCGAGTTTTTAAATATCGTATTCTCTCTTCTAGATTATCATTAAGAGGCACATCGAATATCCTTGGTAATTCACATGTTTCATCACAAAAACGGCTAACTTCAGCATTATGTGCTTCAATTTTTTCATCATGTGTTGCTATTACTTCAGGCAGCTCACCTCCACCAAATCCGAATCGTCTTAAAAATCGACCAAAACCGCCTTCACTTTCATCTTCAATAGCCATAACAGATACCTTCAATTAAATCTAATTGTTTAATTATAGACCATTTTCTTGGGGTGTTTTTTTATGACGTCTTATCAGGGTAATCACATAAATCGCGAACAATGCAATCAGCACAATGTGGTTTTCGTGCGGTGCAGGTATATCGGCCGTGTAAAATCAGCCAATGATGCGCATCTTTTAGAAATGCTTTAGGAATGTTTTTTAATAACCCCAACTCAACAGCCAACGGGGTTTTCCCCTTGGCAAGGCCTGTGCGATTACTGACTCTAAAAATATGCGTATCCACCGCCATCGTGGGCTCACCAAAGGCCGTGTTTAACACAACGTTTGCCGTTTTTCGGCCAACGCCTGGTAAGGCTTCTAGGGCTTCGCGTGTACGAGGCACTTGGCTATGATATTGCTCAACCAATAGTTGGCAGGTTTTAATGATATTTTTAGCTTTGCTATTAAATAAGCCGATACGCTTAATATAGTTTTTAAGGGCTGCTTCGCCTAATGCGAATATAGTATCAGGGGTATTCGCAACAGCAAATAATGCAGGAGTTTCAAGGTTTACACGCACATCGGTTGTTTGTGCTGAAAGCATCACCGCAATTAATAGTTCAAAATCGGAATGATAAATCAGTTCGGTGGTTGGGTGTGGGTTTTTAACAGAAAGACGCTCAAAAAAAAGACGGCGCGTCTGACGATTCATACGTCAAGCGCGCCGCTAGTACCAACAAACATATAAAAGCCTTATTCTGCTGCTTCTGTAGGTTCTTCAGGTTTTTCCACTTTTTCTTTTGCAACTTTTGTAGATTTTGTAGCTTTAGGTTTTTTCTCTTCTTTGACTGCTTTCACTTCTTCTTTCGATGCTTTAGCCGCTTTGGTTTCCTTAGGGGCGTCCGCTTTTTTCTCAGCTTTTTTAGGTGCTGCTTTTTTAGGTGCTGCTTTTTTCTCGACAACCACCTCTTCAGCTTCATCAGCTAACTCAGGTCTATCGACTAACTCAACGATAGCCATAGGTGCACTATCACCAGAGCGAAAACCACACTTAAGCACACGAACATAACCACCAGGGCGTTCTTTGTAACGCGGACCAAGATCAGTAAATAATTTACCTACTGAACTTTTTGAGCGCAGTCTATCAAATACATAACGACGTGAAGCCACTGAGTCTGATTTACTTGCAGTAATCAACGGCTCAATATAACGCCGTAATTCTTTTGCTTTAGCTAAGGTGGTTTTAATCATTTCATGTTCAACCAATGAGTTGCACATGTTCGAGAACATCGCTTTACGATGACTACTCGTTCGACCAAAACTACGTCCAGCTTTACGATGACGCATGATAAAAACTCCTACTAATTACTCTCGCCAAGATTCTCAGGCGGCCAATTCTCTAAATCCATACCCAGTGACAAGGTTCTAGAAGCCAACACGTCTTTAATTTCCGTGAGGGATTTCTTACCCAAGTTCGGGGTTTTCAATAATTCATTTTCGCTTTTTTGAACCAAGTCGCCAATGAAATAAATGTTTTCTGCTTTCAAGCAATTTGCAGAACGAACGGTCAACTCTAAGTCATCCACAGGACGTAGTAAGAGTGGGTCAAACCCATGCTGCTCATTACCATCAGAAACCGTTTCCTCAAGTGTAATATCAACAAATGCTTTCAATTGACGTTGCAAAATACTCGCAGACATTCGAATCGCTTCTTCTGGATCCAGTGTGCCGTTGGTTTGCAACTCAATGGTGAGCTTGTCTAAGTCTGTTCGATTTTCAACACGCGCATTGTCAACAGAGTATGCCACTTTTTTGACAGGCGAATAGGTGTTATCGACTTTCAGACTACCTACTGCTTTCTTAGGTGAATCTTCATCAAGCTCACGAACAAAAGTATCCGTAATGTGGAAACCAATGCCCTTTTCAACGGTCAAGGTCATGTTTAATGAACCGTGCTCGTTTACATTTGCAATCACTAAATCAGGATTAACCACTTCAATGTCATGCGTTACCTCAATATCACCGGCTGTTACTTGGTAAGGGCCTTTTTTATTTAAGGTAAGCGTTGCTGTTTCGCCAACAGGCATTTTAAGTGCAACGTCTTTTAGGTTCAGTAGAATATTGACAACGTCTTCTTGAACGCCCTCAAGTGTACTGTACTCATGCAAAACACCTTCAATGGTTACTTCCGTAATAGCAGCCCCAGGCATAGATGAAATCAGAATTCGTCTGAGTGCATTCCCAAGCGTGTGTCCAAACCCTCGCTCCAGCGGCTCAAGTACAATCCGGCTGTGATTTGGGGCATCAAACTGCACTTTGAGCGCCTTTGGCGTCAACATGTCGTTAATGTCTATATACATTGGGCTCTTGGCCTCCACTTTTACTTAGAGTAAAGTTCGACTACTAAGCTAATATTAAAATCAGCTGGCAAATCAGTTAACGTAGGCAAAGCAACAAATGTTCCCTTGAACGTTCCTGACTCCGTTGTAATCCAGCTGCATGGTGCACGCTGCTCGGACAAGCCTACTGCAGCCTGAATACGTCCTTGTGCACGCGCTTTCTGCCGCACAGAAACCACATCTCCGGGTTTTACTATGAAAGAGGCAATATTAACTACTTGATCATTGACCAACATAGCCTTATGAGACACTAACTGACGTGCTTCAGCACGTGTGCTCGCAAACCCCATACGGTAAACAACGTTGTCCAAACGACACTCTAGGAGCGCCATTAAGTTTTCACCCGTTGAACCTTTTTTAGAGGCAGCTTTTTTATAATAATTCCGGAATTGCTTTTCCAACACGCCGTAGTAGCGTCTGATTTTTTGCTTTTCCCGCAACTGCAAACCATAGTTAGCCATACGAGAGCGCTTGTCTCCATGCTGCCCTGGTTGCTTTTCTGACTTACATTTAGATTTATGATCTCGAACGCCACTCTTAAGCAGCAAATCAACACCCTCTCTACGAGAGAGCCTACATTTTGGACCAAGATACCTTGCCATGAATCACTCCTGAAACTTAAACGCGACGTTTTTTCGGTGGCTTACAGCCGTTATGAGGAATACCCGTCACATCTGTAATCTCTACAATTTTAAATTCCTGGGAAATCAGTTCTCGAATCGTAGACTCACGACCGGGTCCTGGCCCATGAACAAATACAGCAACTGACTTCATGCCGTATTCTTTCGCTGTTGCCGATGCACGTTCTGTTGCAATCTGTGCTGCATACGGTGTACTTTTTCGTGATCCACGAAAACCTGACCCACCGGATGTAGCCCAACATAAAGCATTGCCTTGACGATCGGTAAACGTCACAATCGTATTGTTAAACGAGGCATGCACATGAACAATACCGTCTGATACAACGCGTTTAATCTTTTTACGCGTCTTTTTCTGTTTTGCCTTACTGGTAGCCATCACTCTTTCCTACATGAAAAATCAAACATTCGTATGCTATTTACGACGACCCTTCCGCGTACGCGCATTGGTTTTCGTCCGCTGTCCACGCAAAGGCAAACCACGCCGATGACGAAGACCACGATAACAACCGAGATCCATTAATCTTTTAATATTCATTGTTACCGTACGACGCAAATCGCCTTCGACGGTCATTTTTCCAATTTCCACACGCAAAACATCAAGCTCTGCATCTGTTAATTGAGAAACCTTCGTTGAAGGTTCTATTTTAGTTTGCTGACAAAGTTTTATCGCGCTTGACTTTCCAACGCCATAAACTGAAGTCAGTGCAATCACCACATGTTTGTGATCTGCAATGTTTACACCTGCTATACGTGCCATTCATTTCTCCGAACACTGTGTCGCTTCTGTTGGAAGGGAACAGAAGATACTCGTTTCACACTTTAAAATCAAGTAGTACTTACCCTTGCCGTTGCTTATGTCGCGGTTCTTTACAAATTACGCGAACTGCCCCATGCCGTTTAATCACCTTACAATGACGGCACATTGGCTTTACCGATGCTCTTACTTTCATTGAAACACTCCACTATTATCACAAAAGACCCGGCAAGCCTGTTCCCTTGACGTTACCTTTCTTCATCAAAGAATCATACTGCTGAGCCATTAAATGCGCCTGAACCTGTGCTACAAAATCCATAATGACTACAACAATAATCAAAAGTGATGTACCACCAAAATAAAACGGCACATGCCAGGTATACATTAAAAGCTGGGGAAGCAAACACACCAACACTAAATAAAGAGCCCCAACCAAAGTCAAGCGCGTCATGATAGCATCAATATAACGTGTTGTCTGCTCTCCTGGACGAATTCCTGGAATATATGCACCCGATTTCTTTAAATTATCCGCTGTGTCCTTCGGATTAAAGACCAACGCTGTATAGAAAAAAGCAAAAAAGATAATTGCAGCAGCATAGACAATCAAATAAAGCGGTTGTCCTGGAGAAAGCGCCATGCCGATATCAGCAAGCCAATCCATGCCTTTACCGCGCGCAAAAAACTGAGCCACCGTTGCCGGAATCAAAATAATGCTCGAAGCAAAAATAGGTGGAATCACACTCGCCATATTTATTTTTAAAGGCAAGTGACTGGTTTGCGCTGCAAACACTTTCTTTCCTTGCGTTCGCTGAGCATAATTCACACGTATTCGACGTTGACCTCGCTCAACAAAAACAACAAAACCTGTAACAAGCGCCACTATGACCGCTATTAGAATTAAACTTAACGCTTGCATTTGTCCTTCACGGACCTGCTGAAATATCGAAGCAATCGCATGTGGTAAATTTGAGACAATACCTGAGAAAATAATCAGTGATATCCCATTCCCAACACCTTTTTCGGTGATCTGCTCACCTAACCACATTAAAAACATTGTTCCTGTAACTAAAGTCATTACAGCGGTAATATAAAACGATACATCCGTTGTTAAGGCAATATGCTGACCTGCAAGCCAACGTGCCATCCCAAACGATTGGAACAACGCCAAGACCAAGGTAAAGTAACGCGTATATTGATTTATTTTTCGTCGACCCGACTCGCCTTCTTTTTTCAGCTGCTCAAGAGACGGCACAACCATTGAAAATAACTGCATCACAATAGAGGCCGTAATATAAGGCATAATTCCAATTGCAAATACGGTTACACGTGACAACGCCCCACCTGAGAACATATTAAACAACCCAAAAATGGTGTTTTGTTGCTCAGAGAAAAAATTAGCCAGCTTTTGCGGGTCAAGCCCAGGCACTGGAATATGAGCGCCCAGGCGATAAACTAGAATAGCACCCAAAACAAAGAGAAGCCGAACTTTGAGCTCGGCCAGACCACCATTTGAACCGCGTTTTGAATGCTTATTACTCATGCCTCGACACTACCACCTTGTGCTTCAATTGCCGCCAGGGCACCTTTGGTCACACGCAATCCCTTGACCACCACTTTTTTAGTTAACTCACCTGATAAGATGATTTTAACATCACGAATATTAGCGTGAATAAGACCCGCCTCACGAATTGCTTCAAGTGTGACAATATCTGCAGTCACTTTTGATAGCTCAGATAATGTGATTTGATCAACAGTTCTTCCTACGCGTGATGTAAAACCAAGCTTAGGCAATCGACGTTGAATGGGCATTTGGCCCCCTTCAAAGTTGATTTTGTGATAACCACCTGCACGCGCCTTTTGACCTTTGTGTCCTCGGCCACAGGTTTTACCCAAACCTGAACCAATGCCACGTCCAACACGTGTTGCTTTAGGTCTTGAACCAGGTACTGGTGATAAGGTATTTAATTTCATTAGATATTCTCCTCAACTCGCACCAAATAGTTCACTTGATTAACCAGACCACGAATGGCTGGAATATCACGATGAACAACACTGCTATTGATTCGTTTAAGACCGAGCTGTTTTGCAATATGAACGTGCTTTGGTAAGCGTCCAATAAGGCTTTTTACCAAAGTGATTTTAATTTGACTGTCAGCTTTCTTATTCATATTTAACCTTCCACCACTTCTTGAACTGTTTTGCCACGCTTCGCTGCCACATAATCCGGTGTTCCAATACGTGTCAATGCACCAATCGTTGCACGAACCACGTTTGTTGGATTCGTTGAACCCATGCTTTTAGCAAGAATATCTTGTACACCTAGCACTTCAAGAACCGCTCGCATAGCACCACCCGCAATTACGCCGGTTCCTTCACTTGCTGGCTTCATGAATACTTTTGAGGCCCCAAAATTTGAAGTAATAGTATGGTGAATTGTTTTGCCCGCCAAAGAAATATAAACCATATTCTTTCGCGCTTGGTCCATTGCCTTTTGAATAGCAACAGGCACTTCACGAGCTTTCCCGCGACCGTAGCCGATTTTACCTTTACCATCACCAACCACAACCAAAGCTGCAAAGCCAAAAACACGGCCCCCTTTTACAACTTTTGCCGTACGTGCAACAGAAACCAATTTTTCTTGGTAACCATCTGTTTTTGAATCATCAAATGCCATAGTTGTTCCTTAAAAAGTCAACGCTTCACGCGCACCATCAGCCAACGCTTTCACACGGCCATGGTATTTATAGCCAGACCTGTCGAATGCCACTTCAATCACATTCATTTCTTTCGCACGTTGTCCGAGCAATTGTCCAACCTGAAATGCGCGTTCCACCTTATTGCCTTTTAATGTATCTCGTAAGCTTTTTTCAAGGCTTGAACAGGACACTAAAACACGATCCCCTTTTTCTTCTGGAACCACGATTTGCGCATAAATTTGGCAAGCACTGCGATAAACAACCAAGCGAGGTCGCCCAGACTTCTGAATTACCGCCTTTGTTTTTGAACCTCGTCGGATTCGAGCTTGTTCTTTAGTAGCCATCAGTTACACCCTATTTTTTCTTCGCTTCTTTGGAAATAATGACTTCACCCGCACGACGTATTCCTTTCCCTTTATAAGGTTCTGGAGGTCTTAAAGCACGAATTTCTGAAGCCACCTGCCCAACACGTTGTTTATCTGAACTCTTGAGCACAATGGTTGTGTTATTTGGCATCTCGGCCGTAACATCATCCGGCAAAGGATACGAGACAGGATGAGAGAAACCCAGCGACAACCCCAAAGATTTTCCTTGTACTTGCGCCCGATAACCAACCCCAACCAACTCTAAGGTCACACTAAACCCTTCAGTCACACCATGAACGGCATTAGAAACCAATGCACGAACAGTTCCTGCAAATGCCCAACCTTTAGGATCAGCTGATGCAGGTTTAAATATTATTTCGTTAGGTGCTTCTTCTGCACGTGTCACAGAAACAAGGTGGTGACAATGTGTTGTCACAACGCCTTTAGGACCCTTAACAACTACGCATCCTGGCTCAACATTCAACTCAACGTTTGAAGGTAAAACCACCGGCGCTTTGGCTATTCTAGACATGTCTATCCTCGTTCGTATTAAGCCACTTCACAAATAACTTCACCGCCCACCCCATTTTTTTGGGCAAGCAAATGACTCATCACGCCTTGCGATGTCGATAAAATCGCCACCCCAAACCCTGGAATTGAAGACAAGTCTTTAACTGCTTTATATACACGCAGACCTGGTCGACTAATGCGTTTAATACGCTCAATAACCGGACGTCCATGATAATATTTAAGCTTTAAAGTCAATGACTTCAAGTTACCTTCAGAAGCTTCAACTTTAAAATCTGTAATATAACCTTCTTCTTTCAGGACACGTGCGATCTCTTCTTTAAGATTAGATGAAACCAACATTACATGTTGGTGATTCGCCTGTTGTCCGTTACGAATTCTCGTTAGCATATCCGCTATAGGATCTTGCATACTCACGGTAGTTCTCCAATTTTTTAAATTACCAGCTTGATTTACGTGCACCGGTAACATTACCGACCATCAAATTCTGGCGCAAACAAATTCGGCACAGCCCAAATTTACGATAAACCGCATGCTGTCGACCACATTGCTGGCAACGTGTCGTCAACCTAGATGGACTTGAATTAAGCGGCAACTCATGTAACGCATCTTGTGCCGCTCTTACTGCATCCATATCTGAAGAAGACTTAATGGTCTTTTTCAGCTCAATACGACGTGTTCGATACTTTTCGACCAACTTCGCCTTTTTAAGTTCTCGTTCAACAATTGCTTTTCTAGCCACAATAATACCTTTTGTTATCGTTGATTATCTTTTTTTAATGGGAAATTAAACGCTTCCAACAAGGCACGCGCTTCCTGATTTGTCTTAGCACTCGTTGAAATACAAATATCGAGCCCTCGAATACAATCAATTTTATCAAAATCAATTTCGGGAAAAACGATTTGCTCTTGAATCCCCATGGAATAGTTTCCTGTCCCATCAAATGATTTAGGATTTAAACCTCTAAAATCTCGAACACGCGGCAAAGCAATTGCAATAAGACGCTCAAGAAATTCATACATACGAACGCCACGCAAGGTTACCTTACAACCAATAGGCCACCCTTCTCGAATTTTAAACCCTGCAAGAGAGCGCTTTGCAAACGTTGTTATAGGTTGCTGTCCTGCAATACGTGTCATGTCATCCAAAGCAAATTTCATGACTTTTTTATCATTGACAGCTTCACCAACACCCATATTTAGCGTAATTTTTTCAAGCTTTGGCACTTGCATTACATTGGTGTAATTGAAAGCTTTCATCAATGACGCCACAATTTCTTCTTGATATAACTTTTTTAAACGAGTCATCTTGATTACCCCATCACCCCTGGTCGACCAATTCTTCATTGGATTTAAAATAACGCACTCGCAGAACCTTGCCGTCTTTCTCAATCACTCTGAAGCCAACCTTGTCTGCTTTTTTGGTGACCGGATTATACAGGGCAACATTAGAACAATGCAAGGGTGCTTCTTGTGAACGAATTTCACCCTTTTGTTGCTTCTGAGGATTTGGCTTCATGTGTTTCTTCACCAAATTAGCACCTTCAAGAAGCACTTTATCACCAAGGACCCGGAGCACCTTGCCAATATGGCCTTTGCTTTTACCGGTAATCACAATGGCTGTATCATTTTTTTTAATACGTTTCATGATTTATCCCTTTTACAAAACTTCAGGAGCTAAAGAGATGATTTTCATAAATCGTTCTCTTAACTCTCGTGTCACCGGGCCAAAAATACGTGTTCCCACAGGATCGTGCTGAGCATTCAATAAAACAGCCGCATTTCCGTCAAAGCGAATCACAGAACCGTCATCACGACGTACTGCCGTTGCCGTTCGAACCACAACCGCGTTCATCACAACCCCTTTTTTTACTTTGCTTCTAGGAATTGCATCTTTCACGCTGACTTTAATCACATCACCTACCCGCGCATAACGGCGATGTGAACCACCCAATACTTTGATGCACATCACTTTACGTGCACCGCTGTTATCGGCGACATCGAGCACTGTCTGCATTTGTATCATTTTACTCTCCAGCTCTAACAGTCGACCAGAAAAAGGCTGACGATTATACCAGCCCTTCAGGTATTTTGAAAGTTAATTTAATCCTGATAAAAATATTAAGAAATCACATCAACAAGAACCCAGTTTTTTAGCTTTGAAATGGGTCGAGATTCACGAATTCTTACAACATTACCTATTTGGCAAACTTCTGCCTCGTCATGAACGTGTAATTTTGTTTGACGCTTGAGTAACTTTCCATATTTAGGATGTTTAACCAAACGCTCAACAGACACGACCACGGTTTTATTCATTTTATTGCTTACAACCTTGCCAACGAAGGTTGGTGCACTTGTTTCTTTAGTTGACATGCGTTTCACCTGCTTTTTCAGTCATCAATGTTTTAATCCGAGCAATTTGCTTACGTGCTTCGGTCAGTTGATGAGGTTGCTCTAACGCGCCTTCGTTCTTTCTTTTTAAACGAAGCAAAAATTGTTGCTTTCTTAGCAATAAAAGCTCTGCTTTTAACTCTTCCAAGCCCATGGCTTTCAATTTTTGTTTTTGATCAGCTAATCGACTCATCACATCACCTCTCGTTCGGCAAATGTTACCTTGAACGGAAGCTTGGCCTTTGCAAGATCAAATGCTTCAACAGCAAGCTCTCGAGAAACCCCTTCAATTTCAAACAACATTCTACCGGGTTGAATTTGGGCCACCCAGTACTCAACACTTCCTTTTCCGCCACCCTGTCTTACTTGAAGTGGTTTCTGAGTGATAGGTTTATCTGGAAAAACACGAATCCATACTTTTCCGCCCCGCTTAATATGACGTGTTAATGCACGTCGTGCGGCTTCAATTTGCCGAGCTGTTAGACGACCACGTCCTACAGCTTTTAATCCAAATTGTCCAAAGCTAACTTTAGAGCCTCGTTGAGCAAGCCCACGATTTCGGCCTTTCATTTGCTTTCGATGTTTCGTTCGTTTTGGTTGTAACATTTTGGTTCATCCTCACTTACTTGCTGCCATCGTCTGAACGATTTTTTTGAGGCGAACTCTCACCTTTAAAAATCCAAACTTTGACACCGATGATCCCATATGCAGTCTTGGACTCAGCGGTTCCATAATCAATATTGGCGCGAAAAGTATGTAAAGGCACACGCCCTTCTCGATATGACTCGCTTCTTGCAATTTCAGCACCACCTAAACGACCACCAACTGTAACTTTAATGCCTTTAGCACCTGATTTCATCGCAGCGTTCACAGCGCGCTTCATTGCACGTCTAAACATCACACGTTGCTCAAGCTGCTGCGCCACACCCTCTGCAACCAAGGTTGCATCAAGCTCAGGCTTTCGCACTTCCTGAATATTTAAATGAACAGGCACACCTAATTTTTTTGCAATCTCAGCACGAAGCGTTTCGATTCCACCACCTTTTTTACCAATCAAAACACCAGGACGTGCTGTATGAATAGTAATCACGGCGTTATTAGCAGGCCGGTCAATTTGAATTCGACTCACTGCCGCTGCAGCCAGTTTTTTCTTCAAGTGTTTACGGAGGTTAATGTCTTGGTTCAACAAGATTGCGTAATTTTTTTTCGACGCAAACCAGTTAGAATTCCAGGTTTTAACAATCCCAAGACGGATACCAATTGGATTTACTTTTTGTCCCATGCTTATTCTCCGTCAGACACTTTAAGCGTAATATGACACGTGCGTTTCGATATTCGATTCGCGCGCCCCTTTGCTCGAGCACTCATACGCTTTAACGTACGTGCTTCATCTACGAACACAACCCCAACTTTCAGAGCATCAACATCAGCCCCAAAATTATTCTCTGCATTCGCAATAGCAGACTCAAGCAACTTAAGCATCATTACGGCCCCTTTTTTAGGGGTGAACTGAAGCACATTCATTGCATTTGAAACGCTCATTTGACGAACCATATCTGCAACCAATCGGCCTTTTTGCGCAGACAGAGGAGCATGTCTTAATTTTGCTGTTACTTCCATCAGTTGCCTCTACTTACCTTTAGCCTTTCTGTCTCCAGAGTGGCCTTTGAATGTACGAGTTATGGCAAACTCACCCAATTTATGTCCCACCATATTATCTGTGATATACACTGGAACATGGTCTTTCCCGTTGTGGACTGCAATCGTCAACCCAATCATGTCTGGAATAATAGTTGAACGTCTAGACCACGTTTTGATTGGCTTTTTTGACTTCGTTGATACAGCCGCCTCCACTTTACTTAGGAGGTGCTGGTCAACAAAAGGACCTTTTCTTACGGAACGAGCCACATTAATATCCTCTCAAATAATTATTTTTTCTTACGCTTTCTAACAATAAAGCGATCTGTTCGTTTATTCTTACGCGTTTTATAGCCTTTGGTTGGCACGCCCCAAGGTGAAACTGGATGACGACCACCAGATGTGCGTCCCTCACCACCACCATGTGGGTGATCGACTGGGTTCATTGCAACCCCTCGAACCGTTGGACGTACACCACGCCATCGACTGGCACCAGCTTTTCCTAAAACACGTAAATTGTTCTCACTATTCCCTACTTCGCCAATCACAGCTCGACAGGTTAATAGTACTTTCCGCACTTCGGTTGAACGCAACCTAAGCATGGCATAAGCACCTTCTCTTGCAACCACCTGACCACTTACACCGGCGCTTCTTAGCATTTGTGCACCACGGCCTGGTTTTAGCTCCACACAGTGAACAGTTGTTCCAAGCGGAATATTTTTAAGCGGCAAACAGTTTCCGATTTTTATCGGTGCATTTTCACCACTAACAACAATATCGTCCTTCGCTAAACCTGCAGGTGCGATAATGTAACGCCGTTCGCCATCTTTGTAAAGAATCAATGCAATTAATGCTGAACGATTAGGATCATACTCAAGTCGCTCAACGCGGCCTTCAATACCATCTTTACGACGTTTAAAGTCGATAACACGGTACTTATTACGACTTCCGCCACCAATATGACGAACCGTAATACGACCTTGATTATTACGTCCACCGCTTTTGCTTTTTGAATCCAATAAGGCTGAAAACGGCTTGCCTTTATGAATATCTCGGTGAACCACACGAATCTCACCCCGTTTTCCAGGAGAGGTTGGTTTTGATTTTAATAATACCATCTCATTCTGCCTTATTCAGTCACGGTGAAATCAATTTCTTGTCCGGGTGCTAGCGATACATATGCTTTTTTCCAATCGCTGCGTTTCCCTTCAGTTTGTCTAAATCGTTTAGTCTTTCCAACCATATTGACAACAGAAACCGATTTAACACTTACTTGAAACAAATGCTCTACAGCTTGCTTGATTTCAGCTTTTGTTGCTGTTTTTAACACGCGAAAGGTAAATTGCTTCGATTTTTCTGCAATCCGCGTTGTTTTTTCAGAGGTGATGGGCTCAAGTAAGACCATCATCAGGCGTTCAAGATTCATTGTAACTGCTCCTCTAGTGTTTTAAGCGCTTCTTCTGTAATCAAAACATTTTCGTAACGAAGTAAGCTCACCGGATCGATTGAAATAATATCTCTCAAATCAAAAGCAGCTAAATTACGCGAAGCCAAATACTCAAACTCACCTAATTCTTTTACTAAAATCAGTGCACCTTTGATATCCAACGCATTCATTTTAGCGATGAAATCTTTTGTTTTTGGGGTGCTGCACTGAAAATCACTTAAGACAATTAGGTGCCCTTTTCGTTGCAATTCAGACACAATACTTCGCATTGCGCCTTGGTACATTTTGCGATTAATTTTCTGAGAGTAATCACGTTTCTTAGAAGCAAATGTAACACCACCTGAACGCCAAATAGGGCTTCGAATGGTTCCGGCACGTGCACGACCTGTTCCCTTTTGACGCCATGGCTTTGCTCCGCCACCACGGACTTCAGAACGTGTTTTTTGCGCACTATTACCACTTCGTGCTTTATTCATGTAAGCCACAACCGCTTGGTGAACCAAACTTTCGTTATAGTCACAAGAAAATACTGTGTCGCTCACTTCAATGGCTGTTTGTGTGTCTTTTGTCATAAGTTCCATTAGTTATCCCCTTCGCGCAGCTTAACAGCAGGTTTAACTTCAATCCGCGCACCAGGTGCACCAGGAATTGCCCCTTTAATTAAAAGGAGATGACGCTCAGCATCTACGCGAACCACTTCAAGGCTCTGAACCATGCAGCGTTTATTGCCCATCTGCCCTGGCATTTTTTTGCCTTTAAATACACGACCTGGCGTTTGGTTTTGACCAATCGAACCCGGCGCTCTATGAGAGAGTGAATTACCATGGGTTGCATCTTGCATTTTAAAATTATGGCGTTTAACAGCACCGGCAAATCCTTTCCCTTTGCTGACACCTGCAACATCAACAAATTGGCCAGTTGAAAACACATCACCTACTTTAAGCTCTTGGCCTAAAGTATAACTCTCAATCGAATCTACTCGAAACTCACACAACATATCACCTGCTTCAATATTCGCATTCGCAAAATGACCTGCCATGGGTTTACTCACCCGACTTGTTTTCTTCGTTCCACCTGTCAATTGAACCGCTGTATAACCATCACGCGGCACTTCTTTCAGCTGTGAAACACGATTAGGCTCTATATGCACCACAGATACAGGGATAGCCCGCCCCTCTGATGTAAATATTCGCGTCATACCGACTTTCCGGCCTAATAAACCGATCATCATCGTAACCCCTCTTAAAAACGTCTCTTTATCCTGTTAATCATCCAGACTAATTTGCACATCAACGCCTGCGGCTAAATCTAGCTTCATGAGCGCGTCCACTGTTTTCTCAGTCGGGTTTAAAATAATTACTAATCTCAAGTGAGTACGCAATTCATATTGATCTTGCGCGTCTTTATTCACATGAGGCGAAATCAACACAGAAAACTTCTCTTTTCGAACAGGCAATGGAATGGGACCACGAATTTGGGCACCCGTTCTTTTAACTGTTTCAACAATTTCGCGTGTTGACGTATCAATCATCCGGTGATCAAACGACTTCAGACGAATTTTAATATTTTGGTTATTAGTCATATTTCGTTACTCGATGATTTTTGTAACAACACCCGCACCAACGGTACGGCCACCTTCCCGAATCGCAAAACGAAGCCCTTCATGCATTGCAATCGGTGCTTGTAATGAAACCTCTACATTTACATTATCGCCAGGCATCACCATCTC
>JAHZKF010000069.1 GCA_022600575.1 Gammaproteobacteria bacterium
AATTTAATTAAAAATGACACATCAAGAAAGGCCAGTATGAAACGTAAACGATTTATGGCTGCTTTGGAGGACGATTTCAGAGAAACTATTATTAGGCAAGTAATTTAAGATGCGTTTGCCCTGTCAACTAAAGTTGGACACTTTTAAATTTCTTTTTTCATAAGCCACCGGTGTCACATCACCTAAAGTAGTATGCAGCCGTTCATGATTGTAGTAACGGATATATTTTTGTATGTCGATTTTCATTGACTCCCTTGTTAAATGGATGACCTTGAGCAACCATTCATTCTTTAAACTACCAAAGAATCGTTCAACCACAGCATTATCCCAACAGGCTCCTTTGCCACTCATTGATGCTTTGATGGCGTTTTGTTTTAGCAACGTCCTAAATCGCTTGCCCGTGTACTGCGATCCTCTGTCGCTATGAAAAACAAGATCGCCTTGATGTTGGCGAAGGTTAATAGCCATTTGCATCGCCTTAATGACAAGTTCTGCTGTCATGTGTTTGTTTATGCACCATCCGATAATCTTACGAGAATGTAGGTCCATCACGATAGCTAAATAGCACCAACCTTCACGGGTTCTGAGATACGTCACATCTCCAGCCCATACAGTATTTGGCAGCTTAGGGTCAAAGTTCATATTCACCAGATTATCAGCCACAGAATTACTATGCTTGCGCTTGGTTGTCACTTTATAGGCCGTTCGCTGAATCACCTTTAGACCATGAGTTTTCATAATATTACGTACTTTAGTCCGTGAAATAATAATACCCTCTGCAGCGAGCTTCTTAACCAGTTGACGTGAACCAAGGCTTCCTCGACTACCATTAAATAGCTCTTTTATACGCCGGTGCACTCTAAACGCTTCTTGTGTAATCACCTTAGCTTTATGTTTACTGCGGTGATACCAGCTGCTGCGAGACAGGCCGAGAGCACTACAGATACGTGTTACTGGATATTGGCCTTCCAAGCCTCGATGAAGTTGCTGCATTGCTTTTTTACCCTTAGCTACTTCATTTCCTTGGCAAAGAAGGCTGACGCCTTTTTTAATATTTCTTTCTCCATACGCAGGTTTTTAACTTCTTTGCGAAGCGCTAATAGTTCGGAGCGATCCGCTTCACTCAACGCCCCCGGCGCATTTTGAGCCTCAACCTTCTGCTTCCAGTTGTAGATAAGTTTAACATCAACTCCGACTGCTTCAGCTGCTTGAAGTGGGGTATACTGTTGCTCTAGCACCAGTGAAACTGCATCCTTCTTGAATGCTTCTGGGTATCGCTTGTATTCACGTTTTTTCTCTATCATAAGCACCTCTGTTAGTCTGTTTATTTTCTCTAACAAAAGTGTCCAATTCAATTAGACCAGAACAATTAAATATTTACATCTTAAAATGGTCTTTTAAAACTAACTGATTTACCCCCCATCACCACTCTGCCCGGGTCCCGACTGTGTAGGTGGCGTATTACCTGGTTCTTCTGGCGCTTGGCCACCTGCGCCAGGATCTTTAAAAAATCCTGGCTTACTCACCCGAGGTTCAGAAGTACTTGGTTTATCCGGTGTTTTTGATGCTGATTTAGCTGATGTTTGAGTCGGTACTTTTTTATCCGATGTCTTATTCACCGATTGAACCTCGGCAACTTCTGCAAAATTAACTGCTTCTTCTTTATCTGATGGTTTCTCACGCGCATAATCAACTAAACTACCTATTGAAACACCTAATACCGCCCCTGTACTAAAGCCCATAAATCCAAATAATCCTGCTGAAACCCAAGCTGCCGTTTGACCAAAAAGAAATAAGCCTAAAGGTGCTAAAACACCCGTTAAAGATAAAGCAACACCAACAACTGCACCTAAAACGCCTAATAACAATAAACCCATAATACCGCCATCATGCTGACCAACACGAAGCCAAGGAAACAGCTGACCATGCCCTGCAAACCAGGCTCGGGTATTGGCAAAAGGACGCCTTGCATCATCAAAATTGACAAATGGAATCAGATTAGCCCAACCTTTTAAAGAGGCTTTTAACGGAATAGACCAATGACTATAGTGCACATAACGCCCATCATGAGCTGAGTCATAATGGTCATACACACGGCGCTCCGAAGGCGCTTGCTCTTTTAAAACAAAATCAGACAGCAGTGCCTTTGTGTTTTCATCTAGCGCTAAACTAGGAACCTCGGCATGTAACACCGCTTTACCTGCTATTGGCTGCCTTTGTACCTGACTGCGTGCCGCATCCCAACGTTGCTGAACCTCAGTGGCATAGCCATCTAATAATTTTTGTACTTGAGAAACAGAAATCTCTTTTTTAAGTAATAAAGCTTGAATATGTGGCCAGGTTTCATTCCAAGCTTTGTCTGTTTTATCAAAAAAACCAGACCAAATCGTAAGCAGCTCTTTTTGTTGCTCTTTATCTGCCGTTGGGAATAGCTCATCAAAAAAGTTATCTGTGATTGATTTCCTAAAATCACCTACTGTGTTTTTAATTAAACGCTCACACTGCCGTTTTCTGTCCATCAACGCTTGTTCACGCCTAATATACGCCTCAGCATTGTAGTAAAAACCACCGCGCCCAAGTGTACGCTTACCTATCCTTTGTCTTAAACGCACTTTATCTAACACAAGGCGTGTATCACCCTTCGCACCAAAACGACCACTGCGACCAATGATTTGTTTTAAATCTCGCTCACGCGGCAAATACGTTCCCATCACGCTTAAACCATGTTTTTTGGCTTCTCCTTTTAAAACAATATCCGTACCGCGTCCTACCATTTCTGTCGATACTGTAATTTGACAAGCTTTACCTGCCTCATTAATCGCGGCACGCTCATCATCCAAAGACATTTGGCTGTGAATACGTTGAATCGCCTTATCTGATTTAAAATAAGTTTTATTTAGCGCTTTATAAATAGCCGCACTCTCTTCATCATTTTCGGCAATAATTAAAATCGGCTGATTCTTCGAACGTGCTTTTTTAATCAGGTCAACCAACACTGTTATTTGCTGCGATTTATTCCGTGTAAGACGTAAAGCCCTATCAACACGCTGCATGGCTTTATCTTTAGGCACATCAATAAAGGTCATGGGGGTATCATCACATCGACCATAGACTTCTCGTGCCTCAGCACGCTCCATTAACGAACCACTCGTACCCGTGACCGCTTTTAAACTCCCTTTTTTATAATCATCCGTCATATTCTTACTGGTGCTTGAATACACGATTTGCTTTTCATCTTGAACATAAAACGCGGTATCACACGTTCTTAATACGTCTCCCAAAGGTGTGTCATCTTCTGGATGCAAGGTTTCTCGTGCACGATTTAGGCGTGCATGTAAACACTGATGTACCCCAAACGAAAATTTAGAATCTCGTGACACCCTATTTGAAAACAACAACCGGGCCTCACTCGATACCTTAACCCCCCGAGGTGTCTTAATCGCTGTATTCGGCTCAATCACAAAATCTTTTTGATAATCAAGTTCATTCGCTGTAACCGCTGCTGTTTGCCATTGCTCAATTTGAGCCTCTGAGACCGACTTTAAACGATGTAACTCTGCCTTGCTGCAATTCGCACGTGCAAAATTCAGAAACTTTTCACGACTTAAATCAACGTTCTCATAATACAAATCTGTCGGCGTAATGGTTTTTTTCTCTCCCGAATCACTGCTTAACACCACTTTTTCTTTGGAAAAATAAGACATCATTAAGGGATAAACCCATCTCATATCACGAATGCTTACATCACTTTCTCGTGAAAAATTAAATCGGGTCCCTGCCATATCAAAATACGTTTTATCCGCCTCATCCAATAACAAGGCGCGATTGCTTTCATCTTCATCCATCACCAAAGGATGCTGACCTAAGCTTGCCGCTTTATTTCTGAATAAATTTAAACTAGATGGATCTGAAAAATTAATTCCGTGTTTTTGATACATCGATGAGTCTGAATCGGCAAAAATTAAACTGGTTTTTGCACCCACCATGTCAAAAAATGGCTGAAACTCAACAAAATCACGTTGCGCTAATTGCACATCGCTGGTTACAAAATCAACGGTTTTGCCCTGCGCATACTGACACACATTGGCAATCATCATAATCCGTGACTTCCCTTCTCCTGTCCCAATTTGACTGGTTACATGACCTGGTGTTTTCAGTAAACTTAAAATCGCTAAATACTGTGTGGTATTAATCTCCATTGAGCTGCCCAATTCAAACTGACCATTTAAACCACGCACATCTCGCCCTTTACTCCGATACAAAAGCTCAGCGACCAAAGCCACTAAAGCTTCATAATCCACTTCTTTTGCTGCATCAAAATAAGAATGATTCGGGTTAAACCATGCTAATTGTGCTAGCAATTCGTCAGTTGACACACCGCGCGCCCAATCTGTCATTTCTTGACAGCGCTTTAAATCAATTTTGGCTTCTAGCCCCTGCATCTTTGCAAGCTGCGCTTTAGCTTTTTTAAGATGAAAACCATTCAATGGCTTAGGCGGCTTACCTGAAAAAAGCTCTCGGTGACAAGGCACTATATCAAAGGCTTGATAGGCATCATCTAGTGAAGTCGTACCAGCTTTAGCTGCTGCGTGCCACGCCATGAGGGTTTTTAAATCAGGAAAAGGAGCTTTTTTATAGACACGCGTCGTAAAAGTCAGAAAATCGGCATCTTCTTTCACCAGTGCTAAAAACGCTTTAAAGTCATCCAACGTATACCCTTTGTCTGAATTTAAAAGCGCTACTGCAAGCTTAAGAACATGTTGTTGTGAGGCCTCATCAACCGTATCTATTGCATCAAATAACACTAATAATCCATCAGGCGTTAAACCACGCGTATCAGTCGCTTTAGCTTGATTAAAGTGCAAACACAGTGACAATACCGTATTTTTATCTTCTATCTTTTTAAATTTTTCTTGTAGCTTATTGGTTAAACGAGCTACATGTTCTAAGAGCCCTTCATCTGATGTAACCAAATCATCAGCCAAGTGACCCATAACCAACTTAATTAATGCGCGTTTTGCCATTGGGTTTTCTGAAACAATCGTATTTAAACGAACTAAAATAGCCTGAAAGTCTTCTGCATAGGTCTCTGATTCAAGTTCAGCTTTAGGTGTTCTAAATAGCATCTCTCGCACAACTGGCAATAGCTCAACTTCGGGTATCACCCGATCTTCCATCATTCTAACAGCGGGCAGGAGTGTTCCAATATATAATAAAGCACGCTCAGTTAGGGCTTCTGTCGTTTTTGTTTTAGTCTTTTGCTTAAATTCACGGAGTGCTCCCATAAACCCAACAAACGTATCCACTGCTTCTTTTCTAAAAATGTGATCAAGCATCTCAACAAAAGGATGACTATCCTCACTCAGTGGACGTGCATCTTGGTAAAAATCAGGAGAGGCCGTGAGCTTTTGGATAAACACCGTTTTATCCATCACACTCAACTCTTTTCCAATTAAAACAAGCTTTGAGACGATTTTTTCATACTCAATATGATCGCCAGGCGATTTAAACTGCAGCAGCATTTTTTTGATTTCTTCAACCTGAACCTCATTGAAAACCTCAGCGAGTTTTAAAATTAACGCATCAGAAACACCTAGTCGACTGTATTCATCTAAAAAATGTTCCTCAAAATAGCTACTCATTTTAGACCCATTTTTAAGTGTTAAGGTCTTCATTATTTCAACGACAGGCTCGCTTGAATCCATTACTGATTTTAAAATGAATAATAAATCACTGGCATCAAGCGCTTTACCTGTTGTTACATGCTTTGATGAGACATGGCGTAAAATATTAAACCCTTCATTAAGCCTTGCATTACCGGGATATTTATCCATCACGGCTTTAAGCTTCGTAACATCACCCGATACTAATCTAAAGATACTAATCAACCGAATAAT
>JAHZKF010000070.1 GCA_022600575.1 Gammaproteobacteria bacterium
CGCAACACCCACTTGCCCAAGCATCTGACTCATCAAACTACGTTGCCATGCAAAAAATAATTCGCCACCAACCAAGGCCGAGGTTTGAGGCGCTGCATAATAATAATTATTCACATCAGGTAATAACTCAATGGTTTCTGACTGTTTTAAGCGCGTCCAATCTGCATTACCACTAAAAATAATCACATTCGGAATGTATGATTTGGGTGCCTCTCCCATAGTCCCTGAAAAACAAGGGGCTGAGAACATCACCATGCCTCCTAAAGCCAAACATATTGTTTTTTGTTTAAAGTCCATTTCTCTTATCCCTAAAAAATTAAAAATTAAGAACTAACTTACAATACTGAGGGCCTTTTAACAATTAAATAAGGACTTCTAGCATGGGTATTACAGAAGCTTGCAGACGCTATTTAGCGCCACTGATTCAAGGTGAGGCCTATCCACCTTACATCAATGGCCTGCCTGACTATGTTCAACTTAAAAACGAGTTGGTGACAGCAAAGCTTACACCCTTTAAATAAACTTAAAAAAAGCTGCTGTGGTTAAATTAACCGCAGCAGCTTTTAATTAAGGCTGATTCAATGATATCTTTCCCTTCAAGGCATTTGAACCTTTTCCTTGAAACACTTGAATGTAAAAATCGCCCAATGGGAGCTCATTGGTAGAATCCGTACTTAATCTTATTGTACATACATTATCGGGAGAGCCCGTACAACTCGTTTCTTGTCCAATAAGAGATCCATTAGGCAGTCCAGGAACAAACAGCGGGTGATCCGGAGATCCCTCTACGGTGATCTCCAGCGGAGTACCTGCAACCAAATTAAGATTAGATAAATCAGAAGACGTAGAAATAATGCTAGGGGCATCAAAAGTAATGAGCGCAGCTAAACCTAAAGCTCTATTGGTGTTGTGGCTTTCTGCGTCTACTTTCACAGTCCCAGAGGAATATGTCCTCCCTCCATTTGCTTGCGTCCAATCAATCACCAGTAAACATGAATGACCCGCTGACAATGAGTTTAAACAATTACTTTCCGTTTCTCTAACAGCATAATCCTCTGATAACAGTACGTGCATCTCTTCTAAATTAAATATTGTATTTACAAACACATAGCCTGGATACTTAGATTGAGCGGGATTATCTAAGGCTCGTTCTGATGAAGACCCCACGTAAAGGTTCATAAGTATAATTTGATCCGGAGCGCTCGAAGACACCGAAACACTCATAGCTTGCTCTTCTTCTGGTTGAACATTCCAAAAACCAGCCTCTAAAGCCTCTTTATTTCCTTGAGCTAATTGAAGCACGGGCCCGCCATGCACACCTTCTCGTGATATAAGAGCAGGATTAATCATGATTTTCAACATCCGACATTGTCTAGGCTGTAAATCAAACTTTTCTGGTTCAAAACTAACACCCTGAACCCGCTTTATTTCGATATTATTAAAAGATTTAGCTCTATTATTACAAACATTATAAAAAATATTTCCTACAGAGCCTCCTTCTTTCAATTCAAACTTAGGTGCACTCATAGCAGTGATATGAACCATTGCCTGAGAAGACCTTGCTTGTACCTCAGCACCCATTAAAAAAAAACTGAATATTACTATCACTGATAAAACTTGACTAATTTTCATGATGACACCCTTTTCTTAAATCAGGTTAAGCAGTCCACTTTATCCTAACCTATATTGTATTTACCAAAGTCACACAGGACCATTTAATAAACTCTATTAATTCAGCGATAACTTACCCGCTAACGCAATTGAAGAACCCGCATCAGATACGTCTTGAATATAAAAATCTATAGGTGAAACTGTCTCAGTACTATCCGTCTCTAATGTAATATCACATATATCACTGGAACAGGTCGTTGTATACGAAGTAATCTTTATAAGAAGCTCAATACCTATAAAAATATCAGCATCATTTGCCCCTGTCACAGTAATCACCAATGGCGTATTTGCTGTCATATGAAGGCTAGATAAATCCGCAGGGCTAGTCGTAATTACTTTTAGGTCTGATGCCTGCATCAAAGCAGCACCAGCAGCAAAACCACTACTATATGTGCCCAAAATCTCTAGTGCTCCGTTGAATGAACCACTGGATGTGCTGTCAATCGCAAGCAAACACGTTTCATAAGCACCTAATTTATTTGTATGACAATTACCCTTAGTATCGTTAATTGAAAACCCAGTCATAGAGAATCGAGTTAAATTACTTATTGAATATGAGGAAGGATTATTAAGAAGTGCATATGCTGGATATTTAGACTGATTGGGATTATCAGGGTTCCTTTCTGATGAAGGTAATAAAATATTGTTTATAACTGGAAGAAATATCATTGGAATACTTTCCTCATTAGAAACACTCATAGCTTGCTCTTCTTCTGGTTGAACATTCCAAAAACCAGCCTCTAAAGCCTCTTTATTTCCTTGAGCTAATTGAAGCACGGGCCCGCCATGCACACCTTCTCGTGATATAAGAGCAGGATTAATCATGACTTTCAACATCCGACACTGTCTAGATTGCAAATCAAACGTTGCTGGTTGAAAATGAAGACCACGAATAGATTGAACTTGAATACCTTTGAAAGCCTTAGACCTATTATTACAGACGTTATAAAAAATATAGGCTGTTCCCTCCCCTTTTCTCAACTGAATCTTAGGTGTACTAATAGCCCTTACACTAACCATTGCCTGAGAAGATTTTGCTTGTACCTCAGTACCCAATAAAAAAAAACTTGCAATTGCTGTAACGAATAAAACTTGACGAAGCTTCACAATAAAATCCTTTTTGTAATTAAACTTAAGCGACATAGCTCACGTTAAACTGTGCGGCATTGGTATAAAGATGCGCGAGCGATAAACCACTATTCATCGTTTGACCCGGCGCGCGATTTAACTGACTCTGCCCCCAATCAGCAAATTCATAGCCAATTCCAAGCTGCCAATGAGCACTCAATGCGGTTTGAAGACCTGCTCCTGCTGTATAAGTAAATGCCGTCTCAGTATTCGATGCAAAATTAGACGACGGTAAGACCTCGAAAGCTTCTGAAGTATTGCCATAACTATGTGAGCGGTTAAATCCAACCCCAACACTACCTTGTACATAAGGCTGTACAACACTCTCAAAAGCACCGACTAACCTACCCTTTAAAGCTACATGGATATGATTGATTTTATAGGCATACGATAACGCATCAAATTGAGGGTTTTGATCTTGCCAAATCACACCATTAATCCGTGCATCGTTCGTTGC
>JAHZKF010000071.1 GCA_022600575.1 Gammaproteobacteria bacterium
AAATGGAACTGGTGAGCCACTGAGCGAACCAGAAAAGAGCTTATCTAAAAGAAAAGGAATTCATCATGAAACGCAATCTAGTTGTACCTCTTTCTGAGGCCGCATATAAAATATTTTTAACGCCGAGTGCTTCACCCACAGAAAAAGCAGCGCAATTTGCAGGGCTTGTTGCACATCAGGCAGCCTCTTCTAACGTTCCTAAAAAGCGTGCGGATGCTTTTGGACGTCTTGCTGCAAAAAACATGTTGAATTTAGTTCAGAAAAGTTGTAATTATTCAGCGACGCAGGCTGAAAAAAGTGCTGCTGTGGAACAAGCAAAGGCAGAGCAAATCAAGGCACAAATACCCTGGATTCATAGCCCAGAACAACCTTCTCAACTCACTCAATTAGAGTCATTTGAAATGACGCGAAGCAGGGCTGTGAATGATGATGGCTATCCAATCGATTCTGAAAGGGTTTTTAAAAGTAGGTCTTTACAACAAAGCCAAGCGGACCTTGAATCCTCTAGTAACATTTACCCTAAAGCTTTTTGTGTTGCTTTTCTTGCTTTTGACCGTGCAGCTAAAACCAGTTCACAAAAAGAGTTTGAGGCAATCATTAAGAATGAGTTGATGAAAGAGCTTGCAGAGCCTTTTTCTTATACCGAATTTTTCCTTCAGATATTAAGAAGCAAAGAAATGAGCACCATCATGGGCGTTGCTCTTTTTTTGGGTTTGGTTCTATTAGCACTTCCAAGCATTGAGATGGCTTTTTTAACTGAGGCGACCACGTATGCCGTAGGCGGCAGCATGACTTTTTTAGGGGGCGCATATCATTTATGGCAATTCTTCTCGCCCGAGTCCAAACCTTCTGAAAAAGAAGCCGACGAGTTATTACTTCCACAATCTGTTTAATGAGAGGAGATTAATATGATACCACTTTTGGTAGGTGCTGCTGTGGCAGATGCTTCGGCTTATTATATTGTGGCCGCACTGGGTACAGGTGGGCTTGCAGGCTATTTTTGGCCGAAAGCGGCGCCTAAACCTGGCCATGTATCTCGTTCAAACACCTCAACCCGAGAAAAAGAGCATCTTAGAAAAGCAGAGAAGCTCGAAGTTGAGAGTCGAAAAAGCCGAAAAGTTGTTTTAGAGACAATAGGGGAGAAAGCAGTTGAAGATATCGAGAAAGTGCTGGAGTCATCATATAAAGCACGATTAAAGCTAAATAGTTTAACAGCTGTGTTTGACCATCAAACGTCAGAGCTTAAAAAAACAACAGAAACATTAAAGGGGATGGTAAATAAACTGGACCTTGCAAATCATACCGCACAAGAAACAGCTCGTCATTTATCCACAGAAATTGTTTCTCTTAAACGAACTATTTCAGAGGGTAGTCAGGCCATTTGTGAAGCAACAAAGAAACTTTCTGCTCGAGAAGAGGAGCTTGCGCGTGTTGTTGGGGAGTTTGAGCGAATGAAAGTAGATTTGGAAAGGACTCAGCTTGAATATAGCACCCAAGTCTCAACGTTAACGGAGGCGCTTCAGCGTTCCAATAAAGCTGTGAATCAAAAATTAGGCAGTCAATCTCATCAAGAAGAACAAATTCATGCATTACAAGACAAAATAGAAATGCTGACACAATGTCTGCGAGCGGTTACGCAAAAAAGCGAAAATAATACGTTACAGCCAGATGCCCCGCAGGATGAACCCGAAAAAAGGTCTTCGGTTGGTTTTTTTTAGTTTAAGGAGAAAGCGTGATGCCTCAAAAAACACAATCATCTTCTGAGTTATTAATGGATTTTAAAAAGAAAATAGCACAAATAGAAGCCTTACGTGGCCCTCTAGATGATTTGATTGAAAGTCGCGAAAATAAAAGTTATTTAAATTATTTAGCATCAAGTTATGGTGAAGCTTCCTGGTGGAAAAAAGGTATTCTGTTTATTGGATTTACAGGAATAGCTGCTGCAGGTATTTATTTTTTAGGGGTATCTCCTTTTTGGATGGTGCCTGTTATGACGGTTTATTTTATGTGTACTTTTTTTCTTTCAAATCACCATGAATCTAATCAGGCTATTAATACCAAAACAGTGGGTGTTCTTGAAAAAATATTAGCAGAGTCGATTGATTCAATTGATGACTTTAGTAAGCAGTTGAGTGCGATGACAAACGGTTGCTCTGTGCTCTATCAATTTCAAAAAACATAACACATTGCATTCAAACAGCAACTTACCAGCATGGAAGGTTCTAATGTGGCCTACAAGAAAGCGGTAGGGGCATTAGAGCCGCTTGTTCATGATTTAAATGAAGCAGAACAAATGGCCAATCAAAAAAGTAAAATGCTCTTGAAGGTCTTGGATGAAACACATACAGCGCTGAGTGATGAACAAAGGACAATCACACAAATGCTCACGCCAAAATTGGATAGAACGATTCATTCACTTGAAGATTCGGGGGCGCATTTTGCGTCTTTAAAAACGCAGTTTCAAAAAAACATAGTCCACATGAATGCGTTTGTTGATGAGCTTGATGCTTTATGTTTTCAATTAGAGTCTGAGCATGAGGTGGAAGAAGCATCGCACGCAACTTCTTCTGAAAAAACAGAGCGGCTCTTAAGTCATGCAGATGATGCGATAGAGCAGGCAATGCTCCTTCTAAAGCAATCTCCGGGAGGGGTAGAAGGTGAAGCGAATGGTGTATCTACTGCTACGAATCCTGCTTTTTTTAGAACAGCACCTAATACACCTTTCATTCCTTCTGGTAGTGAGGGAAGGACGACTTTGAACGTGACACAATAATCACTTGTTCTGGACGCCCTACGGTTCCACACGCAGGTTAACTGATTGACGCTATTGTTCTATTCGGATTGATGCTTGCGCTGTAATCTATTCCGGGGATATTAAAGCCAAATAAGCGGTAAAATTCGTCTTGATATCCCTTAAGATCAGAAAGCTGCATTAAGTTATCAGTGGTCACTTGATTAAATAAAGAGGTTACTTGTTCTTGTATATCGGTTTGCATCTTGAGATCATCAATTCGTATATAGCCATTGCCAATGAAGTTGCGAGTTTGAGAATGCTTTAAGCCCTGAGAATACCCCTCTCCCTGCCATAACCTCAGTGTTTTAGTGTGTTTACCGCTGAGGGAGAGGGGGTATGCCCTATAAATTGTTCAAGTAAATACCAAGCGTTGAAAATTATCCGTGATTATCGAAAGCATGGTGTTTTTATGAAGTTCGATGTTTTCAAAAAAATTTAAGATCCCTTCAGTAAAATCAGACCCTATTGTAATGATGCGAGTACACTCAAAATATCTTCCACATGATCTTTAACACGAACTTTTCGCCAAACATGGCGTAACACGCCATTAGGGTCGATAAGAAAGGTGCTTCGTTCAATGCCCATGAACTGTTTTCCATACATGGATTGCATTTTAATCACATCAAATTGCTGACAAAGCGTTCCGTCAGAATCGCTGATTAAATCAAAAGGGAAGTTTTGTTTACTTTTAAATTTTTCATGTGAAGATAAGCTATCGCGTGAAACTCCTAGAATGGTTGCGTTAAGCAATGAAAATGCTTTATCGTTATCACGAAAGTCGCAGCCCTCAATCGTACATCCTGGCGTGGAATCTTTAGGGTAAAAATAAAGAACCAGCCAAGCACCTCTATAACTATCTAATGTGGTTGTTAAACCATTGGTCGCTTTAAATTGAGTTGAAGGGACTTCATCTCCTACGTTCATATAATTAATCCTTACCATATAGTGCAAAAAGTAGATGTGCTTGTTTTGACCTGATTAAAGTTGCCGGTATCCTAGCACTTAAAAAATTTGTCTTCTATACTTAGAGGTTCAGCTGAGACCATTTACTCAGGCAACTTATGCGTATCATCTCTTTCATCGCGATATTGCTCAATGCAACGTTTTGCTTTGCAGAACAAAAAGTGGATTTACTCCATGCTTTTCAAGATGCTTCTCAGAATGATCCTGTGTATCAGCAACAGGTGGCTATATTTAATGCAGTAAAACAAGATGTCCCTAAAAGTTACTCCGCACTACTACCTCTGATTGACTTAAGTGCTGCTATTGCACGTGAATTCAATAACCCAGGAGATGTACCGAGTAATGAGTTTTTTAGCACCAGCAGTTACATGATTTCAGCCGAACAAACGGTTTTTAATTATTCTCAATTTAATAAGCTTGATGAGTCTCGTTATACAGTACGGGCCGCCTATGCAACGTTAACTGCACAACAACAAGATTTGATGGCACGTACAGCAAAAGCTTACCTTGATGTGTTAAGAACCCGAGAAATATTGCATTTTATTGAAGATCAAAAAGCTTACATGAAGACACAGCTTGAGGCGACTTTGGGGCTTTTTGATTTAAGAGAAGCAACCATTACTGACTTAGAGCAAGCTAAAGGTGCCGCATCTCTTATTGATGCCAATTTATACGATGCTCAAATTAACTTTTATGATGCCGTTCAAGTATTAAGTCAAATAACGGCTTTTCAATATGATGCATTCTCATATCTTAATCCAGATTTTCCATTACATACGCCAGAACCCAATAATATAGACAGATGGACTGAAACGGCCGAAAAAACAAATTGGTTTTTGCGTGCTGCTCGGTTAAATATTGAAGCCACTAAAAAATCAATAGAAGTAGTAAGAGGGGATTTTTTACCAAATATAAGAGCAGCCCTTGAAATGGAGCATGGCGCCGTACCTAACCAAGTTTTAACCGATACAACACAAAACCAAGATTATAGCTATGGGCTTAATGCAAGGTGGAATGCGTTTCATGGTGGTTTAACCATGGCACAAGAAAAAGAAGCGCGCGCTAATTTAAATGAAAGTTCGGCTGCTATGCGACAACAATACTTACGAACCATGGCCAATACACGACAGGCGTTCAATACCGTTTTAGTGGGTGTTCCACGAATTAAAACCGTGCGCGAAGCCCTCGTTTCTAATACCAAAGCGCTATTGTACGCGCAGGAATCTTATCGAGCAGGTGAGTCAAGCATTACAGAAATACTACAAATTCAATTCCGTCTATATGCCTCTCAAGTTGATTATGCACAATATACCTATGGGTATCTTTACAATATTATTTTATTGAAACAGGCAGAGGGAACCCTGAGCGTTAAAGATTTAGTGAGGCTAAATCGTTATTTAATTCCAAACAAACCCAAACAAAAGGTGCGCATCGATTCAGTTTAAACTAGACTGAAAACGTATTCATTGCATAAGATCATCATGAGCGACGACAAAGAAAAGCATGGTTTAAGCAATTTACTTCGCGCCTGTAAGCACGGTGTTTTTTATACACTTGCATTAAGCTGCTTGATTAATATCTTAATGCTCACCATTCCTATTTATATGCTCCAAGTATTTGATAGGGTTATTCCGAGCCAAAGCTTTGATACATTAACTTATCTTACGCTCATTGCGATTATTGCCATTATGGTATTGGGTATGCTTGATCTTGCAAGAACGCTGATTATGACCCGTATTAGTACTTGGATGGATAAGCAGTTAAGTCCAGTTGCTTTATCACGTAGTATCGATCACACATTGATGGGAGGGCGCTATGGCGCACAAGCACTCGCAGATATTACCAATACGCGTCAATTTTTAAGTAGTGCGAGTGTATACACTTTTTTTGATGCCCCTTGGGTTTTTATCTATTTGGCTGTCATCTTTATGTTGTATGCCCCTTTGGGTTTTATTTCAACCATTGGCGCTATTATCTTGTTTGCACTTTGTTTGCTTAATGAAAAACTATCTCGAAAACCATTACAAGAAGCCAATGATTTGCATATGCAAAATCAAACCACGATTCAAAATAATCTTAAAAATGCCGAAAGTATACAAGCAATGGGGATGATAGCTGCTATTACTGAGCAGTGGTTTCATAAAAATGATCATGTATTAAATTTACAGACGGAAGCGAGTGATCGCTCAGGTATGGTTTTATCTCTTTCAAAATCATTACGCATGGTTTTGCAAATTTTAATTCTTGGCTGTGGTGCTTACTATGTTGTTAATGGTGACATTACGAGCGGGGCGATGCTTGCATCAAGTATTATCTTATCTCGCGCACTGGCACCTGTTGAGCAGTCTATTGGTGTATGGAAACAAGCGGTTGGATGTTTACAATCTTATCGTCGATTAAAACAATATTTTGAAACCCCAGAAATTATCCGTTCAGAACTTCACTTGCCACAGCCCAAAGGACTTGTCAGCGTAGAAAACGTGCTTTATGTTCCAAGAGGTGCAACTAAAGCTGTGCTACAAAATATTCACTTCACGTTAAACCCATCGGACAGCTTAGCTATTATAGGGCAAAGTGGTGCTGGAAAATCAACGCTTGCCCGCTTACTTGTCGGTATTTGGCCACCAAGTAATGGTGCGATTCGACTTGATGGTGCGAGTATTTTTGAGTGCTCAAGAGATGATATTGGACACTATATTGGTTATTTAGCACAGGGCATGATGCTCTTTCCAGGTACAGTCAAAGCAAACATCGCGCGCATGGGTGAGGTTGATGATAATCAGGTTGTTGCTGCAGCCAAGTTTGTGGGGGCACATGAGGTCATTTTGCACTTTGAACATGGTTATGAAACAGAAACAGGGGCCTATAATCTTTCAGGTGGACAACGTCAACTGGTTGGTCTTGCTAGAGCATTTTATGGGTTACCACGATTTGTTGTACTCGACGAACCTGAAAGTAACCTCGATCAAAATGGCCTGCTTGCATTAGAAACCACTTTAAAGCGTGCAAAATCAGCAGGTATTACTGTTATCATGGTGACACAAAGACCCAGTTGCGCTTCATTTTGTGACCAAGTCATGACAATAGAAAACGGACAAATCAGAACCATAGGGCCACACATCAATGAAAGCAAAAAACCGTCCTGAAATTAAACTCATTATCATTTATAGCGCTGTAGTTATTGTGCTTTTTATCGGTGGTTTTTTTACATGGGCAACGCTTGCAACCCTTGAAAGTGCAGCGATTGCCCCTGGGAGTGTGATTGTGGCTGGTAACCGGCGCGTCATTCAACACTTTGAAGGGGGCATTATTCAAAAAATTTATGTCAAAGATGGCAGTTATGTTAAAAAAAATGCTTTACTGATTAAACTTAAAGATGTCAAAGCAAAGGCTGTTTCGGATATTAATCAACATGAGTTTTGGACGCTAATTGGTACACAAGCCCGTATCTACGCTGAATTAGACCACGATACTATTCAGTTTCCTTCTCAACTACTTCATTCGAACGAGCCTAAAGTTAAATCTATCGTTGCGTTACAGCATCATATTTTTAAAGCAAACAAAAAGCATATCGATAGTAACCTTGGTATTTATCAACAGCAAATTCAACAGCTAGAACAAGAAATAACAGGAATACAAGCGGTGATTAAATCGAATGATGAGCAGCGTGTCTTTATTGAAAAAGAGCTTAACGATGCCAAAATATTGGTTAAAAAACGCTTAATTAAGCAATCACGCTATTATGCATTGCAACGCGAATTTTCAGCGATTACGGGTAAAAAAGGGCAGCTTGCTGCAAAGCTTGCTGAGTTACAACAAAAAATTGGCGAAACCGAGTTGCAAATTAATGCTATCAAAGATAAACATCGTAAAACATTATTAGATGAACTCAACGATATTCAAACTAAACTCAACGAAATACAGCAACGACAAAAAACAGGGCAAGATATTTTAAGTCGGACAGAAATTCGTTCACCTATTGATGGCACCATCGTCAATCTAAAATTTCATACACAAGGGGGCATCATTAAATCAGGTGAGCCTATTATGGATATTGTGCCCAAACATGAAATACTCATTATTGGTGCAAAACTGAGCCCCTTAGATATTGACGCAGTTCACCCAGGACTAAAAGCTAAAGTCACTTTAACCGGACTAAGTCAGCGTAATGCGCCACGCTTAATTGGCACCGTAACTCACGTTTCTGCTGATGCACTGACTGATCCCAACACACAAAAAACCTACTTCCAAGTAAAAATTAAGATTCCTGAAGATCAACTTAAAAAACTCAGCCATGTTACTTTATATCCTGGTATGCCAGCAGAGGCGATGCTGATTACGAATAAAAGCTCACCATGGGCTTATTTTACCAAGCCCATCGTGAAAAGTTTTGACCGTGCATTTCGCGAAGATTAGATAACCAGGTTACCGTCACCTAATTCGCTTGATGATACACCCAGTAGCGTGATGGTTTGATTGTTAAGGTTCGTTAAATCAATCACTGCGTCACCGTTTGCATTATCATGAATATCCACCTGGTCACTGTTGGTCCAAAATCGGGTCAAGTCAACCGTATCTTGCGTTGCATCAAATCCGACAATGGTCTTGTTGCTACCCCAATTCCAAGTGAAGTTAAACGTATCATGCACATTATCCGTAGACACTAAGTTCGTTTCGTTGACATCATGTTCAATGGTGTCAAATGTATTATCAGCAGCGTCTTGTCCTCCTGGGTCAATGGTTGTGCCGTCATTTGCGGGGGGTGTCACAACGCTTGTGTCACCTGCTCCTGCAAAGGCACCTGCTACCCCAACGAAGTTATCGGCGGATAAAGTCGCACTCGATACCCCTTGTAATGTGATGGTTTGACTATTTAATGCGCTTAGGTCGATGACTGCATCACCATTTACATTATCGCTAATCTCAAACTCATCATAACTTGCCCAAAAAGATTTTAAATTCAGTGCATCTTGTTGGACATCAAAGTTGTCGACTACCTCATTTGCACCCCAATTCCAAGTGTAGGAGTACTCATGACCATCTGTGTTTGCGCCATCGTCTGGGGGTGGCGTTGTATCCACAGGTGTATCATCAACAACCGGTGGTTCTGTTGTTACATTATCGTCGATACCTCCATCATCGACTGGTGCTGAACCAGAAACAGACTGCCAATCTCCCGAAACCCCAGTAAAGTTATCCGCAGACAAATCTGCCACAGATACATTCTCTAAGGTGACGGTTTGATTATTGAGTCCTGTTAAATCAATCACGGCGTTACCTGCTGCATCGTCGTAAAGGTTGATTTCGTCAAAACTGGCCCAAAAGTTTTTTAAGTCCACTTGGTCTTCTGAAGCATCAAACTGTGAAATCACATCGTTCGCGCCCCAATTCCAAGTGTAGGAGAAGCTATCACCTGCGCCTGTGCCTTGTTGTGTGTTACCTGATGTATTACCTCCGTCGACAGGCGGTGCGGTTGTTTCATCTCCTGAGCTAGTATCAACAGGGGGGGTATAATCCGTATCCACTCCAAAATGAACCGTCGCAAAATCAACGGGTGCTTTGACAAACTGCGCCGAACTTAACTCATCGACAGGAATGCCTTCTAAAATGACCCGTTGATGATTACCGACCACTTCAATGACTGATGATCCTTGCTCTTCGTAGATATTGAGATTGTTACTTGCAAAGGCATAATTTAAGTCGATTAAATCATGTTTAACATTAAAGTTATCAATGATGGTATCGCCACTATTGGCACTCCAACCAAGGCTATATGGGCCGTATACAAATTGACTTGCAGACAAGTCAACCGCACTGACACCCGCTAAGGTCAGGGTTTGGCCATTAGGGAACTCTACCACACTGTTACCATTTGCATCTGATATATTTAAGTTTTCTACAGTTACACCAGGAAAATCGGATAATGAAATGACATCTTTCGTGACATCAAAGTCCGTAATGGTATCATGACCATCAGCACGATTAGCAATGATAATTTTATCCTCCCCATCGCCTGTCGTTATGATATTGTCACCCGCTTCACCTGCAAAGGTTTCACTGTAGTCACTTCCCATGAGATGGTCATTTGCATCTGTTCCGAATGGTGAGTTATAGCCACCAAATTTATCCATGTAAAATAGAATATTGGTACCATATTCATCACTCGAAGCGACATTGTTCAGCAATAATTGGGAGACACCACCAGGCCCTTGCAGGTGGGCGCTGGCTAAAATACCAGACATTGTCACAGTTGCTACATGCTCTTCGCCAAGTCGAGTATAGGCAAATTCCTGTCCTATAAAATCATCAATGGTTTTACCCGCTTGTCCCAAATATTGGTCAATCACACCCATGTTCATGGAAAAAGCTTCTCGAATTGCTAGTTCTTGAACTTCACTCATGAAGTCTTCTTTACTATGTACACCATTTTTACCAGTCCACTCTCCTTGCCATTCATTGGTTGCTGTCGTACCGTAATATCCTGAAGGAGCAGGTACGTAATAGCCTAAATCAATTAATAATGGCTCACCAAATTGATATTTCCCCATAAAACCTAACGTATTATGTACGTGATACTGTAAATCGGCTAAGTCAGAGGGGCTGTTGAAGTCAACCGTTGCAGGGTCCACATTCCCATATTGCGAATCAAAAACCCGTAAATATTGTAATGACGCCTGTGTTTGCGGTTGAGTTGTATCAATACCGGATTCGAAAGCTGCTAACGCAACCGTAAATTCGGTAAAATTACCCGTACTCATGATACACCTACCTTGTAAACGCGAAAGCGTTTACCCTTGCCATATTCCTTATGTTGAAGGCGCAACTAGGCGCCGTAGTCCTTACTTACAGTATAGCTTTAATGCCCATAAATGTCTAATTTTTGAACAATAATTGTTGTTTAAATCGGTTCGGCCGTTACTTTAGTTTGATTCTGTTCCTGTTGGGTACACTGTCTTTTCGAATCAGAAAAGAAATGGGTTGACATGCTCTCAGCGGATTCGTCGGCGCGTCTTTTTTTGTGCTTCCTATCATTGGGAAGTATGCCGGGTTTACTGGTTAAGTGTGTGTTTAGCTCGGATGTGAGTGTTGAAATCATATCGATGACCCATAACGGATTTTTGAGCAAAAGTGCTTCTTGTACCAAATCAGTTAAATCAGCAGCCAGTATTAAACCAGGTGGGGGATTTCCACCATGAGGATGGGTTTCGTATCCTGCATGGTTGCGCGCCCTATAAATTGTTGTGTCAGAATAATCTCGTCCTTGGCCATCAATTTGAGATTGGTAGAAACTGATCATCTCTTGCCATTTGAGTAATGTTTTCTCGTCTACAGGAATGGTCAATAATCGCTCGTTTGCAACATGTAAACGTCCCCATACTTCCATGCCCCATATTTTGATGGTTTTTAATCGTTCAGGGCTTAAGGCTCTAAGGGCTTCAACCTGTTCAACAAAGACGTTGACATGTGTATCGTGTTTATCCTGAGGATTATGCCCATAAATTGTTCTTAAATGCTCCATTGCAGAAAAAAGTCCACGCATTGTCGTTCTGCTCTTTTGTCGTGTTGCTTTATCCATATCCCCTGTGATTGCAGGCGTTGGAAGATTGAGCATGATGACGGGCACGTTTGCAAACTGAGCCGCCAGACGTTGTTCTTTTTGTCGCATTTTAGTTAATGCTTCGGGTGTTAGTTGACTATATTTACCATTTAAGGTGTTGTTAGCTGCGGCTCCGTTGGTCATAATAATGGTAAGCCAAGGATTTGCTTTAGTTGCTTCGAGCATCATGGGTCCTGCCATTATTTCAGCATCATCTGGATGAGCTCCAACTGAAATATTGACGGCTGCTCCAAGGTGGTCAGCAAGGTCTTTGAGATGCGCTTCATTTGTGTGGTCAAATGCCTCATCAATATCCATTGTTTTTGGATTATAAAAATCAAACTGTGGAGGCAATAAGAGTTCATGACTTACTCCCTGAATATCGAGGGTAACGAGATGAAACTGATTGGCTTTTGTAACCGCTCTTCTTTTACGTTTTTTAGTTAAATTGGTATGTGTTTTTAACGCGTCTTCATCAAATAATGCTAAGGCGTCTTTATCTACAAGTGTCATAACATTTGGGTGCGAATGCAAAGCACGTGCAGGTAGTCTTCTGACGGAACCTGCTTTACACATTCTTTTGACGACTTGTGCCTTACCATGTCCATTGGCTAAGCATAAGATTTTCTTAGCTTCTAATATAGGGGCGATACCCCTTGTATGAGCAGTATTGGGGATTGCTTCGGTTTGATTTGTTCTTGAATCAATTCGATTAAATAATTTACCATTATCTTCTTTGGTTTCTTCGCTAAGCTCTATTTCTCTTGTAAGAGAATTGATAGGGGAGCCAACCTCGTTAAAACCGATGTGTCCTTTACGACCGAGGCCTAGGAGCTGTATGTCTATACCTCCAGCTTCCTTGATACGTTTTTCATAGGCTTGATGATCAAAATCGGCATCACTGCTCACTAAATCTATATGGGCGGGGTTAACATTGACGTGTTTCAGAAAGAAGTCATGCAAATACTTTTCATAGTTATTTCGGTCATCTTTGGGTAATCCAACATAATTATCTAAGTTGAAGCACTTCACATGAGAAAAATCTAAGTTTTCCTCTTGGTGCATTCTTATTAATTCAGCATATACCGGTTCCATTGTGGCGCCGGTAGCAAGTCCAAGAACAAAATATTTGCCTGTTTTTGTTTTTTCTCTGATGGCATCAGCAATTTCTTTTGCTGCCCGGATTGCAATAGCTTGGTGGTTTTCTAAAACGGTTAATGTCACTACAACGTTTCCTTTTGTTTATATGTTTTATATGACCCGCAGTTAGCGTGCATATTAACATTTTTTAGGTGTTTACACTTAAAAAATTCTAGATTGATAAGATCATTTGACATGTGTGTGCTTGAATTGTGTTACACTTTAATTCGTCATTCTGTCTATATTTTAAGAGGTAAGTGATGTCGCGCGTTAAAACGATTTTATTTTTCTTTTTTTTCTTTTCTACGATCGCTTTTTCAAGTAGTCAAACTGTATCAATGAAAATGAATATGAGAGAGGATGGTGCAATAAAAGCGGTGTTATTTGATACCTTTGGAACAGTGGTTGATTGGCACGGTACAATGGTTCAAGAGTTTGGTGTTTTATTTAATCAAAAAAATATTACATCAGTTGATTGTGAACAGTTTGTAGATGCATGGGTTACGTCTTATGCTGAAAACATGAGTGATATTGCCGAAGGCAGAGCACCTTTTTTAACCGTTGATGCTTTAAATAAAATGGCTCTAGATGAGCTTTTAGAAAGGTATCAGATAACGTCTTATTTTACAGAAAATGAGCGGCATCATATGTGGATGATATGGCATCGTTTAAAAGCATGGCCTGATTCTGTTTCGGGTCTTAGGGCACTGAAGAAAAGGTTTATTATTGGCACGCTTTCTAATGGTAACGTTAAAATGTTGGTTGATTTATCTAAGAAAGAAAACCTTGATTGGGATGTTATTTTTTCAGGTGAGCTGTTTGGTCATTATAAGCCGGACCCAGTGGTTTATCAGAGTGCTGTAAAGATGTTGAATTTAAAACCATCAGAGATTTTATTAGTAGCCTCACATCGATATGACCTAGAAGCAGCACGTCAGTTAGGGTTTAAAACAGCTTATATTTTCCGTCCCTTAGAATACGGTGTCTCTAAGGAGGTAAAAATGCCGCATGATGATGAGTTTGACTTTGTGGCAATAGGGATAGATGAGTTAGCTGAAAAGTTGGAAGCAAATAGTAGCAGGTAAAGTGGAAATAATTGATATTAAGTCTACAGGTATACTTTCTTCTTTTGTTTACACCTGTGGCAATCTGCCTTTGACGTCTTTGCGAGGAACTTCGTTCCGCGGCAATCTGCCCTTGACGTCTTTGCGAGGAACTTCGTTCCGCGGCAATCTGCTTTTTTAAAATAGGTATTTAACACAAGCATTTTTAACCCCGAGATTGCCACGCTACGCTCGCAATGACGGCATTTAGTGTATTATTAAACCGAAATTATTCTCATGAAAAAAGTGAGGATCTCTCAGGCATGAAGTAGGGTACGTAGGGAGAGAAGCAGCCTCTAATGAGGCTTTTTGAGCAATTATCAACACGCTCTAGACATTTTGTACGTTTGCAAAAAGAGGGTATTTGCTTTAACTTAATTTAATTACCAAATGGACTGGTTGATTAAAATGATGAAAAAGGCAATACCCTTTTGTTTATCCGTGGCTTTACTGACAAGTGTTTCATCACTTCATGCGGCAGCTGCTGAGGAAAGTAGTTTATTTGAGGTTGAGACTCGTTTTTCTGTTGTTAGTATCGCACCTAATATTAGGTTTCCCGATTCATTCGTCTATGATCAAGCATTTATTAATATCCCTGAATCTACTTCTGAGGTTGCTCTTGGATTTACCCATGGAGGAGGGACATTTGGGGCTTTCGGCAGTCAGAGAGCTCGTGGTTATATGCGCCAACGAATGACATTTGATGTATGGGAGCCTGTTTATAAAACGAGTTCTAACCCGTTTTATGACTATCGAGCGACGCATACCCCTGTCCTCATGCCATTTACAGGGCCGCAAGCTAGTTTTTGGACAAAAGCAGGTCTTGCACCTGCTACGGCAGAAATAGTGCATATTCACACGAATCCAATGATTGAATGGTTAACCGCCGGTGGTGACGTTAAAACTGCCCCCCAAACAGGTAATCATATTCTGGGGCCACTTTCTTCAAGGATACGTGCATCTGAAAACACGAATGTAATTCAAACGAATTTGACACGAACATTTGAGTGGATAGCAGAAAAAGGCACGTCCACTTCTCCTCCTCATATTTTAAGATGTATAGCAAACGCAGAAACAGCAAAACCGGATTGTACTGAAACAGGTCTTGATTTAGCGCTCTTTTCTGAAATTAAGAGTGTCATGT
>JAHZKF010000072.1 GCA_022600575.1 Gammaproteobacteria bacterium
ATTCTCTTAATGTGGCTTTTTCCATCGCCCTCTCCCCAACCCTCTCCCTGCCATAACCTCAGTGTTTTAGCGTGTTTACCGCTGAGGGAGAGGGGGTATTCTCAGGGCTTAAAGCATTCTCAAACTCGCAACTTCATTGGCGATGGGTATAGTGAGGTTATTCATCACACGGTATAGCATCTAATTTATCTTCAAATAAAGGCACATGTTCATCATCTTGAAACGCTGCCATAGCCATATTTTTATACTCATCCTGCTTAGGTAACTCAATCTGAAAATCAGTGATTTTTTCAAAACAAACTTCTGCATTGATTAAGTCCAAATCTAGAACATGCCCACCATATTCTTTATCCGAAGTGATACAGTGCAAGTGCAAACCTTTACCTTTAATCGGGAACATAAAGTCAGGCGCATAAAATCCAACCAAATCAGCCGTAATTGTTCCCGTATCAATTTGCAGACTTTGCTCAATAACCGTTTCAATACTCACATACGGTTTTTGTTGTTTAGGTACCGTGGTTATTTTAATGTTATTAAACGCTCCTTTAATACGAAAAAGATAGGGATAATTTTTTGATTGAATCAATTCAAGCAGCTGCAATTCAAGCTTTGAAATATCAGAAAGATGAGCCATCTTTTGAGTACTACATGCGGCAGTAAATGACGAGACTGCAGCCCATGGCAATAAAGTATCTGAAGCTGCTTGTCGAACATTGTTCCCATCAGTACATTGATAAAACTCACCATCCACTATCACTAATTCACCATCTAACGCATTAAACGTACCAAGGCCTACATTGCCATGTTGTTTTAATGCCCCAATAGACAGTTCACCATCATACAAGCCACGATTAACCGCTAAAAAATGTGAGTATTGATAAAGTTGCGCCATAACTTTTTCCTTTTAAATCATCCCGTTCCTTTGCTTGAAGCCTATCTTTCTAAATAAAAAAAATGCCGCGAACAAGTCGCAGCACCTAAGCAAGGGGGCATCTTCATACCATAATACCCACTCGCACAAACAACAAAAAACCTAAGATTTCTTAGCCTTTTTAGGTAGATACAAGTCTGTGATTGTTCCTTCAAACATCTCTGCTGATTGCGCAATGGTCTCAGCTAACGTTGGATGCGGATGAATGGTTAGTGCGATGTCTTCCACATCACAGCACATTTCAATCGCTAATGTTACTTCAGCAATTAAATCACCTGCATTAATCCCAACAATCCCACCACCTAAAATTCGTTTGGTATCAGGACAGAACAATAACTTCGTCATGCCTTCTTCACGGCCCATACTCAATGCTCGACCACTTGCAGCCCATGGAAATACTGCTTTTTCGTATTTTGTGCCATTGGTTTTAGCATCACGCTCTGTTAAACCTGTCCATGCAATTTCAGGGTCGGTATAGGCAACACTTGGAATACACGTTGGGTCAAACGTATGCTTCATGCCCGCAATCACCTCTGCTGCCACTTTACCTTCAGGAATGGCTTTATGTGCAAGCATTGGCTGCCCAACCACATCACCAATTGCGAAGATATGATTTACATTGGTACGCATTTGCTTATCAACTGCAATAAAACCACGCTCATCAACCTTAACGCCTGCTTTATCTGCCGCAATGGCAAGACCATTTGGCTTACGTCCAACAGCAACAAGCACTTGTTGAAATACTTCGGGTTTTTTAGTTGCGTGCTCACCTTCCATCGACACATGAATACCATCTTTTTTAGCATCCATTGCAGTTACTTTGGTTTTAAGTAAGCATTTAACACCTTTTTTAACCATGCGTTTTTGTAACACACTCACCAAATCAGCATCAGCTCCCGGCATCAGTTGGTCAAGAAACTCAACCACTGTTACATCAACCCCAAGGGCTGAATAAACTGTTGCCATCTCAAGCCCGATAATACCGCCCCCTAGAACCAATAAGCTGCCTTTAATATCAGCAAGTTCTAAAGCGCCCGTTGAGCTAAAAATGCGTTTATCTTCTGGAATAAACGGAAACGTAACCGATTCACTACCCACGGCAATAATGGCTTGTTCAAAATCAATTTTTACTTTTCCATCTTTCCCATCGACTTCAATCTGATTGGATGAAGTAAATTGTGCCACACCTGTCACACAATTGACCTTACGTTGCTTTGCAAGGGCCGCTAAGCCGCCGGTTAATTTTTTTACAACTTTATTTTTCCAGCCTGCTAGTTTTTTATTATCAAATTTAAGCTTACCAACGCTCACGCCTAAATCGTCCATTTCAGCCGCTTCATCAACAAATTTGGCGATATGTAATAACGCTTTTGAAGGAATACAACCCACGTTTAAACAAACACCACCGAGCGAGTCAAAACGCTCAACTAAAATCACTTGTTTGCCTAAATCAGCTGCACGAAATGCTGCTGTATATCCACCAGGCCCACTACCGATTACAACCACATCTGCTTTCATTTGTTTTGTCATTTTTTAATCACACTTTAGTTATGTTTTATTATAATAAAATACGGCGCATGTCCGATAACCCTTCACTCACAAACCGCGTAAATCGTGCGGCCTCTGCCCCATCAATCACACGGTGATCGTAAGATAATGAGAGCGGTAACATGAGTCTAGGTACAAATGCTGCCCCATCAAATACAGGCTTCATCACCGAACGAGATACCCCTAATATAGCCACTTCGGGACTATTCACAACCGGTGTAAATGCTGTACCGCCAATACCACCTAAGCTTGAAATAGTAAAGCTGCCCCCTTGCATATCCCCTGGCATTAAACCTTTTTCACGTGCTTTCGTACTTAAACGTGCCATTTCTTTAGAAATATCGCTCACAGACAATTGATCCATATTTTTGATCACAGGAACAACTAATCCATTCGGTGTTTCAACTGCAATCCCAATATTGCAATATTTTTTGTAAATTAGATTTTCGCCACTGGCATCTAAAGAACTATTAAATTGCGGAAACACTTGTAGTGCACGCGCAACCACCTTACAAACAAAGGCGAGCATTGTGGGTTTATAGCCTGCTTTTTCAGCAGCTTTAATCTCACCTTTTCTAAAAGCCTCAAGCTCTGTAATGTCAGACTCATCAAACTGCGTTACATGTGGGATAGTAAGCCACGCACGGTGTAAATTTTCACCCGTCATGCGCTTAATTTTATTTAAAGCTTTGGTTTCAATCTCTCCAAACTTACTAAAATCAATGGCTTTAGCAGCCGGCAAAGCTAACCCTGACCCACCTGATTTTTCTTGTAATTTTTGTTTAACAAACTGCTCTAAATCTTCTCTTGTAATACGCTCTTTTTTACCCGAACCTTTCACTTCATCTAAATTAACACCAAGCTCACGCGCCAAACGCCGCACACCAGGTCCTGCTAAAATAGAACCATCAGAAGCTGCTATAAACTGTGCTGCACTCACCTCAACACTTGAAGCACCTGAATGCCTAGATTGTGCTTCTGGTGGTACATCCGCTGGTAGGGCCGTTTTTTCTTCTGTAATTTTATCTTCAGGCAAAATCACTTCTGGCGGAGGTGCCACTGATTTTTTAGCATCCTCAACCGAAAGCAATAAAATCACGTCCCCTTCGGCTACTTTATCACCAATATTAAGTTGCATTGATTTCACCACACCCTGCATGGGGGACGGAATTTCCATGCTGGCTTTATCAGTCTCAAGTGTCACTAAAGGCGTATCTGTATCGATAGCGTCTCCTGCTTTCACGAGGACTTCTATGACATCTACATCACTCGCTCCACCAATATCTGGCACTTTAATTTCTTTCACATTTGCCATCCTTATCCCCCTTAATGCGTCGCAGGATTTAATTTATCAGGATTAATATGATAACGCTTAATTGCGTCCGTTACTGTTGACTCGGGTAATTCGCCCGTATCAACCAATGCTTTTAAAGCCGCCAAAACAATAAACTTGGCATCCACCTCAAAAAAGTGCCGCAGCTTTTGTCGTGTATCACTTCGCCCGTAACCATCTGTGCCAAGCGTCACATAAGGTGCATCTATAAATGGTCGAATTTGATCAGCATAGGCACGCATATAATCTGTTGCTGCAATCACAGGCCCTTTTTTACCCGCTAATTGCTGCGCTACATAACATGGTTTTACTTTTTTAGACGGATGCAAACGTTGCTCTCGCTCAAGTTCCATTCCTTCTCTGCCAAGTTCTGTAAAACTAGTCATACTCCAAATGTCAGATGACACCGAGAAATCTTTTTTAAGCAATCTTGCAGCTTCTTCTACTTCTCGCAAGATAGTTCCTGAACCCATCAATTGTACATGATGCTTGTTTGGTTTTTTACAGGGTGTTAAGCAATACATACCTTTTAAAATACCCTTTTCAATCCCTTTTGGCATATCTGGGTGTGTGTAATTTTCATTCATCAACGTGATATAGAAAAAGACATTTTCTTGCTGCTCATACATACGATACAAGCCATTCTGAATAATCACAGCAAGCTCATATGCATAGGTTGGATCATAAGAGACGCAATTAGGAATAGTCGATGACATCAAATGACTATGGCCATCTTGATGCTGTAAACCTTCACCTGCTAATGTAGTACGACCTGCTGTCGCCCCGAGTAAAAATCCTCGCGCTTGCATATCACCCGCAGCCCACGCTAAATCCCCTGTGCGCTGAAAGCCAAACATTGAGTAATAAATATAAAACGGAATCATCGCAAAATGATTATTCGCATAAGAAGTTGCTGCTGCCATCCAAGAACAAAAAGCACCCGCTTCGTTAAGCCCTTCTTCTAAAATCTGCCCTTCTTTCGCTTCGCGATAATACATCACCTGGTCACGATCAACCGGATCGTATAGTTGCCCTACAGGTGAATAAATACCGATTTGTCGAAACAAACCTTCCATACCAAATGTGCGTGATTCATCAGGTACAATTGGAACAAGCCGCTTACCTAATGCTTTATCTCGAAGTAATGCCGATAAAATACGGACAAAAGCCATCGTCGTTGACAGTTCACGCTCCCCTAGTCCCGAAGTAACTGCAGAAAAGGCTGATAAATTAGGCGCTTCTAAGGCATCACACTCAGGATGTCTTGAAGGTAAATACCCCCCCAAAGCTTCTCGCTGTTTTTTCAAATATTGTATCTCTGGACTATTTTCATCTGGACGATAAAACGGCACATCTTTAATTGCTTCATCGCTAACAGGAATACTAAACCTATCTCTAAACACACGAAGCTCAGCTTCAGTCATTTTTTTCTGTTGGTGGGTAATATTCATCCCTTCACCAGCAGCGCCCATGCCATAACCTTTGATGGTTTTCGCAAGAATAACTGTCGGCACATCTTTAGTTGCCACAGCCTCTGCATAAGCTGCAAATACTTTTTGTGGATCATGTCCACCACGGTTTAAGCGCCAAACTTCATCATCCGACATATGCTCAACCATTTTTTTAAGCTCAGGTGAGTCTCCAAAGAAATGCTCACGCACATAAGCGCCGTCATTACCTTTATAGTTTTGATACTCACCATCAACACACGCTTCCATACGTGCTTGCATCACACCGTGGATGTCTTTATCAAACAAGGCGTCCCAACGTCCGCCCCAAACCACCTTAATGACATGCCAACCGGCCCCTCGGAACAAACCTTCAAGTTCTTGAATGATTTTACCATTGCCACGTACAGGTCCATCTAGACGCTGTAAATTACAGTTCACCACGAAAATCAAATTATCTAACTTTTCACGTACGGCAATCGACAAAGCACCAACTGATTCAGGCTCATCCATCTCGCCATCACCCAAGAACGCCCATACTTTACGTCCTTTGGTTTCAACAAGCCCTCGATTTTCTAGATATTTTAAAAACCGTGCTTGATAAATCGCCTGGATTGGACCAAGCCCCATAGATACCGTTGGAAACTGCCAAAAATGGTCCATCAGCCATGGATGCGGATAAGAAGGCAAACCATCTACTTCCACTTCCTGTCTAAAGTGTGCAAGCTGATCTTCTGTAAGACGTCCTTCTAGATATGCGCGCGCATAAATACCCGGAGAAGAATGGCCTTGGATGTACAACAAATCTGCACCACCTGGTGCATCATGGCCTTTAAAAAAATAATTAAACCCTGTCTCATAAAGCGTTGAAGCTGATGCATAAGAAGCAATATGCCCACCCAGTTCAGGTGCATATTTACCGGCCCTCAGCACCATTGCAACTGCATTCCAACGAATCAGCGCACTGATTCGTTTACCAATACCTTCATCTGGTGGCATCGGTTTTTCGTCAGATCGCTTAATCGTATTTCGATAAGGTGTGTGTATCGCACTCGGTAATAATACACCTGAGGCATCCGCCGCACTTAAAAGTTGCTGGATTAAAAAGCCTGCACGTTCAGGACCATGTGCTTTAATCACCGCTTCTAGGGCATCAATCCAATCACTTGTTTCTGTTGGATCTGTATCTTGTTTCAAAATATCATTAACCATATTCATTTTCCTCAAAGCTACAATACAAGCCATGTAAGCAATTTTTTTAAAATAGCATTAACAACAAAATGGTGTGACTTGTAAAGATTTTCGAATATTGCCTCTACATGCTCCCACACAAACACGATAGTCTGCGGGACAATCACATGAGGTTTTGCGGCATTGTAGTGGATAACGAAAAGATTGCAACTGAAGTGCTATGCGCTTACCTTGAACACACTGCTCATGAATATACGTTTTGTAGCGTTTCACCATGGCCGCATGTTCTTGTCTCTCACACCGCCTACAACTATCCCGACAACTCCTATCACATCTTTGTTGCTTAATATCGCACTGTTTAACACAAGCTCTTTCAGCTTGTGCACGTTTTGCATCTTCACCTGGTGTCGAAGAGCAACCACACAAAAAAACAAACAAAAAGCAGGTTATTATCACCCATTTGCACTTCTGCATGCCATTCCCTCTTATATGCATTACCCTAATCTTTTCGCATTTTATCCGAAAAAGACATAGGCGTTGGATATTTCAACACCACCACATAAGACGATACAATAAACGTCAGAATCGTCGTCGCTTGAATCAAATTAGATGCCACATCTGAAATCAAATTTGTCGTTAATGCAATGCTTGCAACCAGCAGCGAAAACTCACTCGCTTGCCCAAGTCGCATACCCACTTCTTTTGATACTGCTTTTTTCTCACCAGCTTTATAGAGCATAAAGTGGAAACAAAGTGGCTTAAACACCAACATGAGTGCTGCTAAAATACAAGCAGGGATTAAGACTTGCGCGGCAAATCCAAAATTAAACGTTGCTCCCACAGCAAAGAAGAACATCACTAAAAAGAAATCGCGTAAAGGTTTCAAACTTTCAGCAATAAAAAGTGAAATAGGACTAGATGCCAAAGCAACACCTGCAACAAATGCGCCAATATCCTCTGATAACCCTAACTGCAAAGCGAGCACAGACAAACCAAGGCACCACCCAATTGACAGCAAAAAAACATACTCTTGTGTCCTGTCAAAGCGCGCTAAAAGTTTAACTAAAACATAACGTTCAATTGCAAAAGCAAAGAAAACAAGCGCTGGTAAAGTAATACAGACTGAGACCAAATCATGCCAACTTAATCCACCTGCATTCTGTGCTCCATTAATTAAAATCAGCACCACAATAGCAATAATGTCTTGCATTAAAAGCACACTTATCATTACTTCACCCGTGTGTTGATGATGCAAAATAGTGGTCGGCAAAAGTTTTAACCCAATGATAGTACTTGAAAACATCATTGATGCACCAAGCACCAATGATTCGGTCACACTGAGCCCAAACCACCGTCCAACACCATATGCCAATAATGCGAAAAGTGTTGAACTTAATAAAGCAATCCAAGTTACTTTTTTCAACATGTGTAGAAGATTTTGAGGCTGCAAATGTAGGCCTAATAGAAACAACAAAAATACAATTCCTATATCACCTACCTGGCGTACTGCTGTTAAATCAGTAATAAGTTTGAACCCCCATGGTCCAAAAGCCGCCCCCAACAAGATATAAGCTACTAAAAGTGATTGCCGCGTATAAAGTACTACTGTTGATAAAATCGCAGCACCAGCAAAAATAAGGAACATTGTATAAAAAACTGCTTCTTCATGCATACACCTAAACCCTCCAAATACCACTCATTAACCACTCACTTATCACTCACCCATGAGATCAGGATAGTCACTTAATATTGAGTCTGCACCCCATGAAAAATAACGAGAAGCCCACTCCCTTGAATTAACAGTATATGCACATGCTTTATATCCTGCCTCTTTGATGGCTTTTATACGCTTACGCGTCACCGCATATTTATTTAAATGCACCGAAACCGCATTCACCTCTTTGGCAAGCCCTATCCAATTTTTTTGCCATTTATGAAACAATACGCCAAGTGGTAAATCCGGTGACAAATGCGCACACAAACGAAGTGCATCTTCATCAAAACAAGATACCAACGGTAACTGCATTGTAGAGGGCCAATGCCGATTAAGACAAGCTAATACGGCCTTGGTTGTCGCTTCGGCAAGCCCAGGCAAAGGTTTAATTTCAATATTTGCCTGTATTTGATATTCAATTAACCAAAACAAGGTATCAGACAAACTTGGAACTTTCTCTCCTTGATACCGATTTGAAAACCATGTTCCTGCATCCAATGCTGAAATATATTCACTCGATGTCGAACCAAACTCGCCTCGCCCATTTGTTGTTCTTTCAAGTGTTTTATCATGAAATACAAATAACTCGCCATCTACAGACATCATGACATCAAACTCAATGGCACGTGCACCAAATTCAAGTGCTTTATCAAAGGCTGCAATCGTATTTTCTGGTGCATAAGGCGAGGCACCGCGATGTATAATCAAAGGCTCGATTTTTATCATCGCAAAAGCCCCATGTATCTATGCATTATATGACAGTTAGCATATCTTATTCTTCCTAAATACGCCACTCAATTTCATTAACTAAACGCTTAATCAATACACTTACCGAACAATCTTGACATAACATTGCCGACTGTCCCGCCCACATAGACATGTATTCCGAGTTGTTCATACGCTTTGCCGCATCACGTACTTTTTGAGTTAGAATATTTTGTGCGGGATAATCTAATATGGGCACATTATGCGCTCGCATTTGTTGAATAAAGGTATTGTCAATACCACGCGCAAGCTTCCCAGAAAATGTTTTAGTTAATACCGTTTTATCTGTTTTTAATTCAAGTAAAGCTTTTTTATACGCTGGGTGAACTCCTGACTCATGTGTGGTTAAAAATGCAGTGCCTATTTGAACGCCAGCAGCGCCCATTTGCATAGCATTGCTTATACTTACGCCATCAGCAATGCCTCCTGACGCAATCAATGGCATATTATCAGCTACATTTTGGCATTCACTCATCAGTGTTGATAATGGTATTAATTGATTTTCAGAGAACGCCTTAAAACTCCCTCGATGCCCTCCTGCCTCAAGACCTTGTAAGGCAATCGCGTCTACACCTGTTACCAACAACATTTTAGCTTCTTCGACGCACGTTGCCGTTCCAATAATCCGTGTATTATTTTGCTTTAACTTATCCTGCCACTTAGATAGTGGCAATCCAAAAGTAAAACTAAACACAGGCACTTTTTCTTCAATCACCACCTGCATTTGATCTTCAAAATTTTCAGAAAAAGGTGCTTTAACTGCTTCAGTTATCATCCCTATATCACGACATACTTGATTAATACCTTGAACAGCTGCTTCCATTTCTAAAACAGATGGATTTGTTTTTTCTATATTTGGAATAAATAAATTAACAGCAAATGGTTTGTCTGTTAGTGCTCGAATATTCTGAATAGCGCTTTGCATTGCTTCAGGAGACAAATAACCTGCTCCTAAAGACCCCAATGCGCCCGCATTAGACACTGCTGCAACCAATTCAGGTGTTGTTGCTCCCCCCGCCATGGGTGCTTGAATGATTGGATATTTTACACCCAACACATGGATGAGTTGTTTTTTTATTTCCATAAAATAACGCTCCTAAAACACCCTCTATTTATTTTTTATTCGTTCTCAACGATTGATTTCAATCTCAAATCCGTCTATAACATCACTTTCATTTTTTCTGTTATGTTCTTATGAATCAAGATACGAAACACCCCATTGATGATACCAACTTCTTAGATTACGCTGAAGCGCATGGCTTTGGTGATCTCCATATGGAAATAGACCCTAAAACGGGTATGCGTGCTATTGTCGCCATTCATAGCACAAAGCTTGGACCTGCCCTTGGCGGTTGTCGGTTTATTGAGTACCCTAATTCAGATACAGCCCTTTATGACGCCATGCGACTTGCACGTGGTATGAGTTATAAAGCCGCATCCGTTGGCCTACCTTTAGGTGGTGGAAAAGCGGTCATTTTACAGCCCAGCACACCTTATGACAGAACCGCTTATCTTAAAAAATTCGGTCAGTTTGTTGATTCACTTGGTGGACGTTATATCACTGCTATGGACAGTGGCACTGAAATCAAAGATATGGATATCATTCGCGAAGAAACACCTTATGTTGCCACCTGCTCACGCCTAGAAGGTGACCCTGCTCCTTTTACGGTTCAAGGCATACTTCGCGGCATTCAAGCAGCCAGTGCCTTTAAATGGGATAATCCAGAGCTCAAAGGCTTGCACATTGCCGTGCAAGGACTCGGCCATGTTGGATACTCGTTATCCGAAAAATTGCATGAAATGGGCGTAAAACTCACTGTTGCTGATGTCAACCCAGAAGCCGTTTTACGTGCGGAACAACATTTTGGAGCAACCGCTGTACCAACTGAAATCATCCATACTGTCGATTGCGATTTATTTGCCCCTTGTGCACTAGGGGGTATTTTAGATGATGACAGTATTAACAGTTTAAAAGCCACGGTTGTTGCGGGCGGTGCTAATAATCAGCTCGCTCACACCTATCACGGCCAAGCATTACATGAACGTGGTATTTTATATGCGCCCGATTATGTCATTAATGCAGGTGGGCTCATATTTGCTGCAGACAATTATTTGGAGAATTCAACGCAACCACTGTCTGAACAGCTTAATCACATTTATACCTCACTTACTGAGATTTTTGATCGCTCAACACGTGAAAATATCCCAACCAGCACGATTGCAGATACCATCGCACAAGAAAAGCTTGAGGCTATATAATGAAGCACTTAAATCTCACCGAGCCGCTCTACCAATATCTACTAGATGTGTCTTTACGAGAACATCCTGTACTACAAACTCTCCGAGAAAAAACAGCCGAACTGCCGCTTGCTGTCATGCAAGTAGCCCCTGAACAAGCACAATTCATGCAACTCTTACTACGCATCTTAAATGCTAAAAAAGTCTTGGAGCTCGGTACTTTTACAGGATATAGTGCCCTTGCAATGGCACTTGCACTGCCCGATAACGGGCGTGTCATAACCTGTGATATTAATAGCGAATGGACCAAACACGCCGAACCCTTTTGGAAAGAAGCAAAGCAAGCGCATAAAATTGAACTAAAACTTGGTCAAGCGCTGGATAGCTTACATGAGCTACTTGCCAACGATGGCGCCGCATCATTTGATTTCATCTTTATTGACGCTGATAAAACGAATTACGTTGAGTACTACGAACTCGCCCTTCAGCTCATTACGCCAAACGGACTCATTGCGATTGATAACATGCTATGGGATGGCGAAGTTATCAACCCAGACAATACACGCGCACAAACACGCGAGATTCGTAGATTAAACTCCCATCTTAAAGAAGACTCACGTGTTGATGTGAGCTTGCTTCCCATAGCTGATGGTCTTTTTTTAGTGAGAAAAGTAGAACCTTAAAAAATTAATATCAATAACAAGGAGTATGTTATGTCTAATCAACCTTCAAAAGAAAACCCTTGTGGCCTTGACGGCTTTGCCTTTCTTGAATTTGCAGGCCCAGATGCAAGCTTTATTGAAACCCTCTTTGAAAAGCAAGGCTTTACAAAACATGCAACCCATCAAACAAAACCAATGACCTGGTATCAGCAAGGCAATATTCAATTTATTCTAAATGCAATGCCAAGTACCAATGCCGCAAGACACGCCGAGGTACATGGTGCAGGTGCATGCGCTATGGGATTTCGTGTTCATAATGCACAACAAGCTTTCGACCATGCCATAGCAAACGGTGCAACTGCTTTTAACGATAGCAGCGACGCAAACTATGGCTTACTGGCCATTGAAGCCATTGGCGGCAGTGTTATTTATTTTGTTGATGACGCACATTCGCCTTTTGCAGGCGAATGGAAAATAGAAAACAACACCTCCGACACAGCATCACATGGCTTAATCGATATCGACCATCTCACTCATAATGTAAAACGAGGCAACATGGACGTTTGGGCTGGTTTTTATGATCGTATTTTTGGTTTTAAAGAAATTCGTTTTTTTGATATCAAAGGTCAAGTCACAGGCCTTATCAGTCGCGCACTCGGAAGCCCTTGTGGCAAAATTAAAATTCCTCTTAACGAGTCAACTGAAGACCAATCACAAATTGAAGAGTTTATTCGAGACTATCATGGCGAAGGTATTCAGCACATTGCCCTTAGTACTGATGATATTTATCAAACCGTCCACGGCCTACGTACAACAGGTATTAACTTTTTAGACGTTCCTGATACCTATTATGAAGGTATCGAAGCGCGTGTTCCTTGGCATAAAGAGCCGCTCGAACAGTTACATGCTGAAAAAATTCTTCTAGATGGTACTCCAACCCCTGAAGGCGGCTTGTTGCTCCAAATCTTCACAGAAAATCTTTTTGGCCCCGTCTTTTTCGAAATTATTCAACGAAAAGGAAATGACGGTTTTGGTGAAGGTAACTTCCAAGCCTTGTTTGAAGCCATTGAACGCGATCAAATCAAACGTGGCACCTTAAAAGTGAACCCTTCTGAATCTTCCGAAATGGCGTCTTAATTATGAAATTTGCAACTTTAAAATCAAAGTCGTCCAGAGATGGGCGCTTATGTATTGTCAGCCGTGATTTATCACGTGCTGTTGATGCGAGTGCTATTGCAAGCACACTTCAAGAAGCACTTGAACATTGGAACGATGTTTTCGATGCACTAGAAACGCTTTCCTCAGAACTGAATGCAGGGAAAATTCAAGCTGAGTCCTTTGCATTTGACCCAAGCGCATGCACCTCCCCCCTCCCTCGTGCTTATCAGTGGGCCGATGGTAGCGCTTATGTCAATCACGTTGAGCTGGTGCGAAAAGCACGCAATGCAGAAATGCCTGCAAACTTTTGGACCGATCCTTTGTTATACCAGGGCGGCTCAGACACTTTTATTGGCCCATACGACCCGATTCTAGTCAGTGATGAAGCTTACGGTATCGATTTTGAAGCTGAAATTGCCATTATTACTGATGATGTACCCATGGGTATTCAAGCTCAAGATGCAAACCCACACATTCGCCTACTCATGCTCGTCAATGATGTTTCGTTGCGTAATCTCATTCCTGCTGAAATTGCAAAAAGCTTTGGCTTTTTCCAATCTAAGCCTTCAAGCGCTTTTTCACCGGTTGCCATTACACCTGATGAACTTGGTAAAAGCTTTGATGGTGAGCGCGTGCATTTGCCCCTTTATAGTTATTTAAACGATACTTTGTTTGGCAAGCCAAATGCAGGCGTTGATATGACTTTTTCATTTCCTGATTTAATCGCACACACGGCTAAAACACGAAAACTCAGTGCTGGCACCATCATTGGTTCGGGAACTGTTTCTAATACAGACAGAAGCCAAGGTTCTTCTTGTATTGCAGAAAAGCGCATGCTTGAAATCATTGCTGATGGTAAACCCGCACAAGATTTCATGCACTTTGGAGATACCATACGTATTGAAATGCTGGATGAAACTGGAAATAATATTTTCGGCAGTATCAACCAAACCGTAACACAATATATTCCGGATGAATAACCCATGAAGTTATATGATTACTATCGCTCAACGACAAGTTATCGCGTGCGTATTGCGCTACACTTAAAACAAATCGCGTTTGAGCAAATACCAGTACATCTAGTCCGTGACGGCGGTGAGCAGCACCTACCTGCTTACCGCGCGTTAAATCCACAAGGCCTTGTTCCAACCTTAATTGATGAAAATCAACTTCATACACCACTCACCCAATCGCTGGCCATCATGGAGTATTTAGAAGAACGCTACCCAGACCCACCTCTTTTGCCTAAAACGGTATCTGCACGTGCAGCTGTGCGTAGCCTCGCCCTTTTGGTTGCTTGTGATATGCATCCTCTTAATAACTTACGCGTATTAAAACAACTTAAAAGTCAATTTAATGCAACAGAAGATGAGGTTTCCACTTGGTATCACCACTGGTTAAAAGCAGGTTTTGATGCTTTTGAAGCAAAATTAAATCAATCCTCACGAGACAATTCCCATTTTTGCTATGGCCATCACGTGAGCTTTGCAGATATCTGTTTAATTCCTCAAGTGTTTAACGCCAGACGTTTTAATTTTTCGCTTAAACCTTATCCATTAATAGAAGCCATTGAGGCCCATTGTTTAACACTTGAAGCATTTCAAAAAGCCTCACCCGACACAGAGGATGCCTAAGATAACACCCTCATCGGAAGCGAACCGGTCTCCGCCATAAATAAATAGAACGCGCGCGCCATCATAAACACCCCTAAAACAAGCATAAACGAGAAAAGATAATAATGTCCTTTTCCGGCCCATAACTTTTGTGTCATTTTAAACATTCGCTCAGGAGCTGCAAGCCACAACACACTTTTAATCACAAACAACCAACAAATGACTGTCACCATCACCACCGGTTTAAATAACCATAGGTTATGCACTAAAACTAAAAACAACCCAATAAACAAAAAAATAGAAGCAGACATCATCACGCCTGAAGCCGGTGCTTCCAATTTCGCAATCAATGCCTTGTAATAATCAGCTCGGCTAAGAAAGATAATCGACATAATTACAAAATACAAACCAAATACTTGTCCAAACAGAAAAGATTGAAAATGAGAACCAATCATGTGTTTCTCCTAAACGTAGTAGGCTTTCTCTTTATATTTAATAACTGGATTTTGATTAAATTGCAAATTTTAAAACCCATAGAACGCATTATCCCCTTTTATGCGCATTTTTTCTGGTATATCATCGGAACCTGCTTTTAATTATCAGTACAACGGAAATCATCATGTCAGAAGTCAACTCAGTCAAAACGTGCTTAAGCGGTACCATTGCGGCAAATACCTCTGTAACGACCCAAGGCTGGGTAAAAACACGACGTGACTCTAAAGCCGGGCTCTCATTTATTAGCCTCCATGATGGCTCATGCTTTAACCCCATCCAAATTGTTGCACCAAACACCCTCCCTAATTATCAAGAAGCCATCCAAAAATTAACCGCCGGCTGTTCTATTATTGCTACAGGTCAACTCGTCGAATCGGCAGGTAAAGGCCAAACCTATGAGATTCAAGCTGAAAAAATTGACGTTGTCGGATGGGTTGAAAACCCAGAAACCTACCCCATTCAGGCCAAACGCCATACCCTTGAGTTTTTACGTGAGGTCGCTCATCTTCGACCACGCACCAATACCATTAGTGCAGTAACGCGTATTCGACATGGTATTTCACAAGCCATCCATCGCTTTTTACACAATGAAGGCTACTACTGGATTCATACCCCCATTATTACCAGTAATGATTGTGAAGGAGCTGGCGAATTATTTCGTGTGAGTACACTGGATGTGGTTAATCCTCCTAAAACGCCTGACAACAGGCCTGATTTTTCACGTGATTTTTTTGAACAAGAAACCTTCTTAACTGTTTCAGGGCAACTTAATGTTGAAGCATACTGCTTAGCCATGTCTAAAGTGTACACCTTTGGCCCCACGTTTCGCGCCGAAAACTCTAATACGAGCCGTCATTTAGCTGAATTTTGGATGGTTGAGCCCGAACTTGCCTTTGGCACGCTTAATGACATTTGTACCTTATCTCAAAAATTCTTGCGTTTTGTTTGCGAAACCATTTTAAACGAATACCCAGATGACTTAGCTTTTTTCAATCAATTCATCGACAAAACCTGCCTCGCACGTCTTGAAGCTTTGGTTCAATCTGATTTTGAAACCCTCACTTATACCGATGCGATTAAATTACTCGAAAAAACCAAACAACCCTTTGAGTATCCAGTTAAATATGGACTTGACTTACAATCCGAACACGAACGCTACTTAACCGAACATCATTTTAAAAAACCTGTGATTTTGACAGACTATCCTAAAGATATTAAAAGCTTTTATATGCGCTTAAATGACGATGAACAAACCGTTGCTGCAATGGATGTATTAGTACCGGGTATTGGTGAAATCATTGGCGGTAGTCAACGAGAAGAACGCCTGGACATCCTTGAAACACGCATGAAAGCTTCAGGGTTAGATACAGCACAATACAAATGGTACCTTGATTTACGTCGCTACGGTACCGTACCACATTCAGGCTTTGGGCTTGGTTTAGAGCGCTTGGTCAGTTATGTCACCGGCGTTCCAAACGTTCGAGATGTCATTGCCTTTCCAAGAACACCAGGACATGCTAAGTACTAGGGGCTTGTTGACAATTACTCGAAAAGCCTCATTAAAGGCTACTTCTCTCCCTACGCACCCTACTTTATGCAGGGTATTCAGGTAATCTGCTGTTTAAAACCACTAGATGGCCAGAACGAGTCCTGAGGGATGGTCACTTTTTTAGATGCTGTTATTTTTAAGATTACTTTTAATTGCCAGCCTTTATTTTGCCGTCGTTGCTGTATAGGTTACATAATTCGTTGACAGGACTTTGCAAAACTTTGAGGGGTCTCACCATTAATTCCTTGGTGGGGCCTCATTTGATTATAATACAGTAAGTACTGAAATAACTCATCCTTGAAATGTGTCAGTGACTC
>JAHZKF010000073.1 GCA_022600575.1 Gammaproteobacteria bacterium
AATTTGCTGATTTTACAGAAGCCATTCTTGGATTTTTTGAAAATATTGACCTGTATCAAGACATCATTAAGCGCCGCATCAATGATAATTTTCAGCGCCTTAAACTCACATAGTTCGCATCTTCAGGTGTGATGGGTATAGCTCCCGTAAAAGAAGAAATTCTTTATTTTAATGAAGATGAAGATGAAGATGAAGATGCATTGTATGAAGAAAACGTCGAAGAGATGCAAGCATTACGTCAAAAAGCACGTGTGAGTGAAAAAGGCCTTTTCAATAATTCAGCTAAGTCTATCATGCCAGATAGCCTTAATACGCCGGATGATTGTACGCACCCATTTAGCATTGATTATTATGAGGTGAAATAATAATCCTGATTATCTAGGGATAAAAATGCTGTCATATCTTTACATAATATATGGCCGTTAATTAAATATTGGGTTACTTATGATACAATATAATCTATTATGCAACAGACCTTTGACCTAATACATACCGTCATAAACTTACAAAAGAGGAATTAATAGTGGATAACCGTACTGAAGATGAAAAAGTAAATGTCTATTGTACAGATACAGAGGCAGGTTTTGGTGTATTAGGTACTATTATTAATAGCGCAAAAGCAAGAGGTTTTTCAACTGGTTTTATTTTTGGCGGAGATATTTGCGATAAAGGACCTGACTCAATAAAAGATACTCATCGAGTTGTAAACACTGCTGAGTTTGAAGCACATATTGCCGGAAATCGCGATCTCAATAAACCAAGACTACTCGAAGTTTATTCTCGAGAATTCGTTGATCAATTTGGCTCATCTCCTTTTGATCAAGCACCCTTTTGGGCTGCAGCAGAAGGTAATAAACCTTCAAAATTTTTAGAAAGCTTAGACTTATCAGAAGATGCTTACCGTGCATTAGACTATGAAGATAAACAAGTTATTGTTGCTAAATGGATTTTAGCAAAAACCATGGGAGCGGCTGAAGCCTTTAGATTTAAAAAACAAGAACTCAGTGAATTGTTAGGAACGCCCGTAGGCACGCTAGATGATAAAGTCGTTTTACGCTTTTTCATTGATGAAATAACAACAGATGCCCAACGAGACCTCTTAAAAGCAAAAGGGCTGTTAATCGGTGAAACGGTCAAACCTCTCAATTATGATTCAACCGTACAACCTTACCAAGGTCAAATGTATGCATATCTTAAAACGAGTAAACTAGTCCATATTGATGGCGTCAATTTATATGCACACGCGGTTTTTGCTGAAGAAAGATTTCCCATTTTACTCAGCGGAGAAACCGTATCTCAAGCTGAAGACGAAACGCCTCGTGAACACTTTATACGTTGGGCCAATGCCATTAATGAAGAATACCAACAAAACTTAGAGGTCTACTATCAAACGGCTTTTGATAATTTAGCCGCATCCAATACAAGCGGCTTAGTGACTGCTGAGCATGGAATAGAGCGTCACAACCTTGTGTTAACAGGCTTACCCAATAGTGATACCAACCCAAATGCGATTGTTTCATCGAACTCTCCCTCTCGCATTCTCGCGAACAACAATGATGTAAGAACCACGCTCATGCCACTCTCAATGATATTGAGTGAAAGTGGTTTTAAAGCGTTTTATACAGGGCATAATCCTCAAGTACAAACCATGCCTGTTTATCGTCAAATAGGAGATGTTGATTTTGTCAATTGTGATACTGGGCGCCCTCCTTTATCCGCTGTCCCTGCTTTTTCTATTAATTTTGCTAATGGTCAACATATTACAGTAAGTGGTTCACTTGAAGCTGATTCAAGACAATTTCTTAACTTAGGAAAAGAAATTATGCTTGATGGTATACAGTACTTGATTAATGCGGTCACGCTACCAAGAACTTCAACTGAAGTACCCTCATATGTATTAATACAACAAGTTGTTGTTAGTCCTGGTTTCAATACCGACCCATGCGGTGGTAGTCCAAGAATTGAAGCCATGAGTACTATTGACGCTCAGCTTCCAAAAACTGTCTTTAGGATGGGGTTGTTTAAGAAATCAGAAAGACCGCAAGACTTCACTTCTGCTGAGGAGCCTGAACAAAAAAAACCTGCGAGTGATATTAGAGGTCTATCAGACAGCTTTTAGTCTTAGTATCTAAGTTACTTTTGCAAGCTAAGTTCAGCCATATAAGAACTTAGCTGCAACTTTTTTTTGTAACGCTGGAATAGTCGCAATGAGCTTAAGCATCGACAACGCAGCATAACGCTTAATTGGATTGGTTGTGGTCAATATTTTTCTCATCATTTCAGAGCCTGCGATAATTTTTTTACCTTCTTTATAACGAGATTCGGTATACTCACTCAATTGTCCATTCACCATCTTTTCGGCTAAATCTGCTGCATCAGCCATACCAAGGTTCATGCCTCTCCCCCCTGCCGGAGAATGAGAATGTGCGGCATCCCCCGCTAGAAAAACACGTCCTTTACTATATGTTTTAACTTGAGAGATACTGATTTTAAATTCCGCTTCTCGCCGAATATTAGTAATATCCAGTTTAAACGGCACCTCATCTAATACACGTTTTGTATTAGACACAAAACGAAAGCGATTTTTACCTATCGGTGCCACAAACACTATTTTTCCCTTCCCTAGTGAAAAAAGCGAAACACCTTCAACTGCATAGGCCCAATCACTCACATCAATATCAGCAATAGACCAAAAACCTTTAAGCTCAAAATCTTCAGGTTTAATCCCAACTAAGTGACGTGTTGTACTGTGAACACCATCAGCACCAATCACATAATCACCCTTTAAGGTTTTACCTGTCACCGTTGTAACAGACACCTCATCATCTTCTGAAATGATATCTTCCAATTCTGTATCATAGTGAACAACACCACCCAACTGAATGAACGTGTCACGCAAAATTGATTCTGTCTCATCTTGAGGCAGGCCTAACATAAAGTTATAGCCATATTGAACAGGAAAAGCTGCTGTCAATTTTAACGTGACCCACGGTTTAGCACCGCGGTAAAAATGTGCAGCATGATATTTAATACCTGCTACTAATAATTTTTCTGTAACCCCTGAGTCTTCCAGCAGTTTCAAACTATGGGGATTAATACCAACCGCACGCGATAAAGTTGAACCCTGTTTTTTCTTATCAATGATTTCAACAGATACATCACGCCTTGCTAGTTCAATCCCTGCAGTAAGCCCTGTTGGTCCGGCACCGACAATAATCACATGCATATATCAACATCCTTATAAAGAGCCTTCAAAAAATCAGGCTATTTTTTAACTTTTATAAGAATAAGTTTAGCTCGAAAAGGATAAACAACAAGCCTTTAATAGAAGCGATTTTTAGATTTCACACGTTTCTATTACACTCATACTATCTACCCAATTTCTTTCCACGTTTTCACTTTCTGCTACAACAGAAGCATCTGCAAATAACGATAATGTTCCTAGTGAAAAAACCTGCTCGGACTCTTTTATTGTTCCAAGAGGTGTTCTGCACCCTTCATTTTCAGCTTCAACCGCTTCCTTTCCTTGATGATATGATACTAATGGCTCAACAATATTTGAAAACATTGATAATGTGCTTTTATCTGGTATGCGGTGTTTTCTAAGCAAAACCTGCTCGCCGTTTCTTTCTGCAACCACCTGTACTTTATCTACTAATTCAAGAGGCGTTTCTGGAGGTACATGCGTTCCATCTGGATATAAAAAAATAAATTTTCTTAAATAACTTTTCCTATATACAGGAATTTTTTTTCCATCTTTTTGTATATAAGTTGGATGATGCCTATTTCCAAAACCCAAAATCTGCTCCTGTGGCAAAACGGCTTCACCACTATACAACAAATATCTTCCTTGGGTCTTCGTTTCACGGACTATGACTTGCCGAGATTCCTCCCCCTGAAGCCACCTGTATCTACGTCCTACCTTATAAACATCAGCTTCATCCGGAACAAACTCTCCTGTTTCTTTCACCAAGAAATGACGTTTACGCTTTCTTTCTGCCTCTTTGGGAATAGAACTCAGTGTTATATCTTCCTCCAAGATATTTTCAGCACTTCCTCCTTCTAACGCATCATTATTACCCTCAGCTGAAGGTGATAATGACTCAGCGAACTCTGACAATAAAAGTAACGTCCCAGGTGAGAAATCATTAGTCAGCTCCACTGGCATTCGAGTAGGTGTTACATTTGCTTGATTTGCTTGATTAACTAAAACAGGAGCTGCTTCCTTGGCAATAGCGTCAGACATTGCCTCCATATCTTGACCTACAGCCTCTTCATCACTTTCATTTTGATCATCAGATACTAAAGAAGCGGTTCTTTTTGCTTTCCAATATGTTGGTAATGGCTCAACAATATCTGAAAACATTGGCAAAGTATTTTTCTTGAACGCTCGTTGTCTTTTTAGAAATACCCTCTCACCATCTCTTTCTGTAAAAACGTCCCCTTTAACCGTCAATTCAAGCGGTGTTCTCGGGGACACATGCGTTCCATCTGGATATAAAAAAATAAAGCGTCCGAAATTATTCTTTGTATATACCGGGATATGCTTTCCATCTCTTTGTACATAAGCTGGATGATGTCTATTTCCAAGCCCTAAAACTTGTTCCTGTGGCAAAACGGCTTCACCGCTATAAAATACAAGTCTTCTTTGCCTCTTCGTTGCACTGGTAATCAGCTGATGAGTTTCTGAACCTCGAACAAGCACATGCTGATTCCCTACTTTATAAACCTCTTCTTCGGATGGAATACGTTCCTCTGTTTCTTTTATCATAAAAGAACGTTCGTATATTTCTTCAGCACTTAATTTTCTTTTAATAGCCTGAGATTTAGTTTTAGATTTTACCTTCACTACTGAACCTTTTATTTGAATGGGTTAGAACAATGGGGTCGGAGGTGTTTTTTAAATCATATTCGCTTTAAACACAAGTAACGTATGTTCATGCGTCATAGCTAAAAAACGTTCATGCTTCTGTTTAAGATTATCCTTGTAACATTAATCTGGAAAATGAAAAACACCTCCGACCCCATGGATCCATGGGTCCATGGGTCATAGGTTTTAAGAATAAGTTTAGCTCGAAAGGATAAACAACAAGCCTTTAATAGAAACGATTTTTATATTTCAAACGCTTCTGCTGCACTTATATCTTCTCCCCACGCTCTTTCCGTGCTTTCAATTGCTCCTAAAATAGAAGCATCTGCAAATAAAGATAGTGTCCCTGGTGAAAAAACCTTTTCGGGCTCTTCTATTGTTCCAGAAGGTGTTCTACTCCCTTCATTTTCAGCTTCAACCACTTTCTTTCTTTTATGGCATGGTACTAATGGCTCAATAATATTTGAAAACATTGGCAATGTGTTTTTATGTGGTGTTCGTTGTCTTATAAGCAAAACCTGCTCGCCGTTTCTTTCTGCAAACACCTGTACTTTACCTACTAATTCAAGAGGTATTTCTGGAGGCACTGGCATTCCATCTGGATACAAAAAAATAAATTTTATTAAGTTATTTTTCCTATACACAGGAATTTTTTTTCCATCTCTTTGTATATAAGCTGCATGATGCTTATTTCCAGAGCCTAAAATCTGTTCCTGTGCCAAAACAGCTTCACCACTATAAAACAAATATCTTCCTTGCGTCTTCGTTTCACGGGCTATGACTTGCCAAGATTCTGTCCCCTGACGCCACCTGTATCTACGTCCTATCTTATAAACATCAGCTTCATCAGGAACACGCTCTCCTGTTTCTCTCACCAAAAAAGAAAGTTTATGTATTTCATATGATGTTAGTTTTTTTTCTGCCTCTTTAGGAGTAGCACTAAAGGTTACTGCTATATCTTCCTCCAAAATATCTTCAGCATCTCCTTCTTCTGGCTCATCGCTATCATATTCAGTTGGAGATGACAGTGATTCAACAAGCCCTGGAAATAGATGTAACGCCTCGGCTGAGAAGGTATTTTCCGGCTCCTCTATCATTCGAGAAGGTATTATGTTTTCTTCATTTCTATCATCATATAACGAAGAAGCTGCTCCTTGTCCTTCACAAGGTGCTATTGATGGATCAGCAGCATTTGAAGATAATAGAAGAGCGTTTTTTGAGGACTCTCGTTGCCTCTTAAGAAACACTCGTTCACCACTTCTTTCTGTAAAAACAGTCCCCTCACCGGTCAATTCAAGCGGTGTATTCTGAGGCACGGGGGTTCCATCTGGGTATAAAAATTTAAAACGTCTTAAATTAGCCTGCGTATATACCGGGATATATTTTCCATCTCTTTCGATATAGGCTCTATTATTTTTACAACCACAAGTAAGCACTTGATCCTGTAGCAGAACAGCTTCACCGCTATAAAATAAATATTTTCCGTGCCTCTTCACTGAAAGAGGGATCCCGTGATCAGTGTCTGAGCCTTGAAAAAGCACATATGTATACCCTATTTTGTAAACATTAGCTTCCGGTGAAACACGTTCTCCTGTTGCTTTTATCACCAAGCAACGCTCATGTATTTCTTCAGGTGTTAACTGATTCTCTGCCTTCTGAGCAATGGCGTCAGACGTTACCTCTATGTCTTGCTCTACAGTCTCTTCATCACGTTCATTTTCATCATCAAATACTAAAGAAGCTTTTCTTTTTGTTTTACAAGATGCTACTAATGGTTCAACAATATTTGAAAACAGTGGCAAAGTATTTTTTTTAGATACTTGTTGTCTTTTAAGTAATACGCTCTCACCATTGATTTCTGTAAAAACATCCCCCTCAACCGTCAATTCAAGCGGTGTTCTCGGAGGTACATGCGTTCCATCTGGATATAAAAAAATAAAACGTCTGAAATTATCCTTCGTATATACCGGGATATGTTTTCCATCTCTTAATATATATGCTTTATTATTTTTAATGCCACAAGTAAAAATGTGCTCTTGTGGTAAAACAGCCTTACCGCTATAAAATAAATATCTTCCTTGCGTCTTCGCTGAAAGAGTAATCACTTGATAAGTGTCTAAACCTCGAAAAAGCACATGTTTATGTCCTATTTTATAAACATCATCTTCGGGTGAAACACATTCTCCCGTTTCTTTTATCACTAAAGATCGCTCATATATTGCTTTAGCGCTTAATTTTTTTTTAACAACTTCAGACTGAGTTCTAGCTCTACCCTTCACCACTTAACCTTTTATTTAAATGAGTTAAATTTTGTTTTTTTGAACACAAAAAGAACATTATACTCGTTTAATTAAAATTATCAATCAGGCTATACACATCCTTTTTTTAATGCATCATGCCGATAACAACTCACGACATGATCATTAACCATCCCTGTTGCCTGCATAAATGCATAACAAATCGTTGTACCCACAAATTTAAAGCCTTTTTGCTTCAAAGCTTTGGCCATACTATCTGATACTTCTGTATTTGCAGGGATTTCTTGCATGGTTTTTCTATGATTTTGTTTGGGTACCCCATCTACAAACTGCCATAAAAAATCAGCAAAACTGCCTTGTTTTTTTAAGCCTAAAAAAATCTTAGCATTGGTTATGACTGCTTCTATTTTTCTTTTATTCCGAATAATACCTTTGTTCTGTAATAACCTTTGAACATCAGACTCTGAAAACCGTGCAATTTTTTCTGCATCAAAGTTTGAAAACGCCTCTCGAAACGCCTCTCTTTTTTTTAAAATGGTGATCCAACTTAAACCTGCTTGCATGCCTTCTAACATTAAAAACTCAAACAACTTATCATCATCATAAAGTGGCACGCCCCACTCTTCATCATGATACGCAATATTTAATGCATCACTCGTCGACCAATCACAACGTTGCTTATCCATGCTTTATACCTTATTAATTTACTGTATGCTGTAGCGTATCAAATTATTAAGGCCTAATTTAATCATGTACATGCTTTTTTGTTTAGTACCCGAAACACATCTTGAAATCGTCAAAAATGCTATTTTTGAAACAGGTGCAGGCCAAATCGGTGATTATAAGTACTGTGCCTGGCAAACCCTAGGCCAAGGTCAGTTTATGCCGCTTACCGGCAGCAATGCGTTTATTGGAGAAATCAATCAGCTCGAAAAAGTAGCTGAATACAAAATAGAAATTGCTTGCACCAAGGCACAACTAAAACCTGCCGTTCATGCCTTAAAGCAAGCACATCCTTACGAGACACCCGCTTATCACATCATACAATGTGAAACGATTGAGTAAATTAAGCGCTTGCTTCCTTTGAATATAAAGCAACCGCATTCCCTTCAGAGTCTACAATAACGGCTCTATGTCCATAAGGGCCGACTTGCTCTGGCTCTGTTAATATTTTACTGCCTGCTTGTCTTGCTATTTCGACTGCTTTTCCTAAACGCCCTTCTACATTCAAATAAACGAGTAGACCATCTTGTGAGGGTTTTCGGTCTTCCATCACACATAAACAACCCGATACATTATCATCTTCATGCGGTAATAGCCCAAACTCAAAACCATGTGCATCTTTTTTTTGTACAGGCTCATCTAACAATGCGCTATAAAAAGTAATCGCACGATCTAAATCACTAACCGGAATATCAACCCAACTCATCGTATGCTTCATCGAAGAACCTCATCTATATATCCAAAAAACAAAGCATAAAGTTCTGAGACGAAAATGTCTATTTACTCAATCAAAAAACGACTTTTTATATAGAAACATATTGCTGGTCTGAATCATAACCAGATGAAACATCAAGAAGCCTGCTTTTGTCATAGTAAAGTTCTACCAGTGCAGAGATATCAATGGTATTAAGACCCGATTCATAACTACTCCGAGGATCTTCCATAGTACCTTTGGCTTTTTCTGCCACCTGCGTGAAAATACCACCTTCTATTGTAACCTCTTCTGGTTTAAACGAGGTACAAATCAAGTGTTGCATAGCACCCACGGGTTTTACTCTCATATGCAGCTTAGAAGGAAAAAACCGTTTTGCAACGGCTGCCGTAAATCCATGTAATATCATGGCTAATCCCTTATGAGTGCCATCAATAACACTCAGCGGATTTCTAGATATGCCTCGATTATGAAAGCTTGTGGGACAAGAAAAATCCGAGCCAACAGTCATTAGAAGATTATCATATTCGGATTTAAATGCTTTAATAGAAGAAGATGGTTCAATAACAGAAACCTCTTGAATAAGAAAATCAGGTGTTTTTGATGCAAATATAATATAGCTTGAGCCTGATAAGCTACTAATAGACATATGATTACTACCACTAGAATTTTCTGCTAACGCTGCACTCTTTCTCGTTTTAGAAGTAAAACCGTTTTCACCTAAATGAGTTATGAATTGCGCAAACTCTTCAACGCTAAGCCCTGACTCTTCGATATACGATCGGCCGCTCCCATCTTGAAACGTGTAGCGAACCTGATCGTCGCCCACTAAAGACGCTTTAATAAAATACGTTAAATAAGGAAGTATGCTACGCCCGTTCCCCTCACTCATCATCTTTGAGTACGCTTGATACTGCCGCCAATGACTTTCATTTTCTTCTGTAACCAACTCCATTCGAAGATAAACAGGCTCACCACTTGCTGCAATACTTCTACCAACGAAAACATTTGGCTCTATTTGTTCAGGGCCATAACTTTCATAATCAGACGTTTCATTAAAAAAACTCAATGAGGTTTCAAAACGTTCGTGCATAAAATAAACCCTTTTTGATGAAAAAATCAGGTTTATTATAACACAATCTGTACTAATAAAGAAACCAAGGGCGGAGCAATCTGCCCTTGCGTCTTTGCGAGCGATTATACAAGACATAAAAAATGTTATGAGCTAACTTTATGCTCTATGTGCCGTCGCTGCGAGCCGAAGGCGCGGCAGTCCAGGGACTTTAAATATTAAAATAAAAGACGCTGGATTGCCGCACCACTCGCTAACGCTCGGGTTCGCAACGACGGCCCAAAACCCGCATGGAAAATGAAGTTAGTTAGAAGGAACGCAATGACGGGATGAGACTACAGCCCCCTGCATTTAAATAACTATAATCACCTAAGATCAAAAGCATTCGGCTTAGGAGGAATACTAAACACACCTGGTTCTTTTGCAAACAAACTGAGAGCTTCCAATTCAGACGCACCCGTTATATTTTCTTTACTTCGACGCTCTAATTCTGCAAGCAAATAAGCTTCATTTAATGCAAACCCTTTCATCCACTTCGTATGTTCTTGCGTCAAACGATTCATCTCATCCGAATCTGATGCAAGCATAGCGAAATTATCACGTTTTCCTGCTTCTAAATACTGTTTACTCAACGCTACAAATTGTGCTCTTGCCAATGCAAAAGTGCTTCTAACTTCTTGAATCTGGATAATGGCTTCCGTAATTTGTATCGCTCTTGTTTTGCCTGGATTAGATAATGCCATATGTGCCTTTAAAATGCCGATACCTGCCTCATTAATTACTTTAATTAAATGTGACTTAAATTCTGCTCTTGCTACTTCAAAACGCATCAAAATCTCCAAAAATTTCAAACCCCACTCTCTATGTGCAGTGCTTTTATACCCGGTGTCCAGGAAAAATACTCATTAAAACCACTGGATGCCTCGGATAAATCGAGGCACATAGACTAAGAAGAGGTTAATACAACAACATCAATAAAACGAGGAGCTTAACATAAATAATTATGAGCTTAAATAAACCTTAATGATTGTCAAATAGGCTTAGATATTCTCCATACCCTTCTTTTACTAAATCTTTTTTGGGTATAAATCGTAATGCAGCTGAATTCATGCAATAGCGTAAACCTGTTGGCTTTGGACCATCTTTAAAAAGATGTCCTAAATGTGAATCAGCTTTTCTTGAACGAACCTCTGTTCGAACAAAAACAAAAAAACGCCTGTCTTTTTTTAAAACAACGGCTTGCTGATTAATGGGTTTTGTAAAACTCGGCCAGCCTGTGCCTGACTGATACTTATCAGTTGAACTAAACAAAGGCTCACCTGACACCACATCGACATAAATCCCTTCTTTTTTATTATCCCAATACGCGTTTTTAAATGGTTTTTCTGTGGCAGATTCTTGCGTCACCTGATATTGCAAGGGGGTTAATTTTTTTAAATGATTGGATTTATCAAAAACGACTTCTGAATCCCATATTTCTTTTAAGCGTGCATCTCGCCCACAACGATAACGGTAATATTTATACTTAACGGCATGATTAACGTGGTAATTTTGATGATATTGCTCTGCTTTGTAAAAATGCGTAGAGGGTACTACTTCAGTATAAACATGAGAAAAATGCTTTCCTATCAACCGCTTGCTTTCTTTTGCAATTTGTTTTTGTGCTGCATTAAGATAAAAAATGGCACTGCGATATTGATGGCCATGATCACAAAACTGCGCATCTTGAACGGTTGGATCAATGTGATGCCAAAAATAAGTCACTAAATCTTGGTAACTCACTTGATTACTATCAAACGTAACACGCACTGCCTCAGCGTAATTCGTTTTACCATCAGATACTAACTGATAGGTCGGGTCTTTACTTGTACCGCCATCAAAACCTGATTCCGTTTTTAAAACACCAGGGACTTTATCAAAGTCAGCTTCCATGCACCAAAAACATCCCCCTGCAAAAATGGCCTCAGATGTTTTCGAGAATGCGCTACTCATCACCAAACAAACCAGCATCATTATCACACTAAGCTGTCGCGCCATAATAACCTCGCTCCCTAATTAATTTATCCACAACCTCCGTGATACCTTCTGGTATACCTTGTCTACCCAAGGCATAATGTGCTCGTGCTTTGGTTGCGGATCCTGCTACCATAGGTAATACTTCGTCCCGAATGACAAAAGCTTTAATACCCGCCTTATGTAACACCTTCAATTTTTCATCTTGCTCTTCTAAAGACATCATTTCATCTTCTCGTGGATAAAACACTATCTCACACAACGAACCAAAAGCATCCCATTCATACCAATCTGTAAATTGCTTTAAAGCATCTAGCCCTAAAACCAATGTGATTTGCTCAGAAATACCTTGCTGTTTTGCCCGCGCAATGAACGCTTTTAAAGTCATCAACATCTTAGATGGCGGCGGACGTTCAATCTCTAAACGCTCAAGCACACAGCGATTCCAATCAACCGATGCCGACTCAAGCATTGCTTTTAATAATTCAAATCGATTTTCAGCAGAAAGATAATCTTCCAACGGTTTCAAGGGAGATTGTGCACTCAGTACCACTCGCACCAAATCATAGCCTTTAAGACTCAATAAATATTGAATAAATAACAAATGATTTTGTGTTGGTGGATTACCACTTAAACCAAACACAATGGTTTTTAAATGCTGCATCCATTATTCCAAATTAATCAGCTTTACCTCTCATACTTTACCCGAGCAAATAAGCCACGTACATTAATCATCATGCCTTTATCTATTTTTACATAAATATGACTATTCTCTTTGCATTGATTGCTATTATTTTAAGTCTTATCTTAGTGGTTGGCACACATGAAGCAGGACACGCTTTCGCGGCAAAGTGCTTCGATGTGAAAATTGAGCGTATTTCTATCGGATTTGGTAAACCCATATATACCTGGACAAAAAAAAATGGCGTTGAATGGGTTTGGGCAAGATGGCCGCTTGGTGGGTATGTTAAATTACTAAGTAGCCGAATAGCACCTGTCCCTATCCAAGAACATGCTTTCTGTTTTGACAAAAAATCCATCACTGCTCGCATTATTATTCTGATATCAGGTGCTTTAGCAAACCTTCTCAGCGCGTGGATTGCACTCACTATGGTGTTTATGCTGGGCTACAAACAAGCACCTGCTATTATTCATGACGTAACGACCCCCAGTATTGCAGCGACAGCAGGCTTAAAACCAGGTGACAGGATTATTGCTTTAGCAAATATTAATACACCCGCATGGCGCGAGGTAGGCATGGAACTCATTACGCATTTAAGACAAGCAGCTGTTCCAGTCACACTTAAAGACAAAACAGGTATAATACGTCACTCACAGCTTGATTTAAGCCAGTGGCACTATAAACGTCAAAAAGATGCTTTATTAGCAAGTATTGGTATCACGCTCGATACAGACAACATCAAGCAGGAACACATAGCTGGTGTTTCATTTTTAAAAGCTAACCAATTGGTATGGTACAAAATAAAAAACCTTTCTGATTTTTTCTTTACCATGCTAAAACAGCTTTTTATGGGTCATCTACCACTCGCCCTACTGTTAGGACCTCTTGGATTATTTACAGCAATGGCAGGGTCTTTTATGCAGGGTGTAAGCGTTTTTTCTTACTTTATTGCCACCTTAAGCCTTGCTGTTGCAATTGTAAATCTACTCCCCATTCCAGGACTCGATGGTGGCTCTATTGTCTATGCGCTGTTAGAAAAAGTACGAGGAAAACCCCTATCAGTTGCCTTTGAGGTATTATTACACCAATTGGCCTTTATTGCTTTTTGTGTACTGCTGGCGCAACTTCTGATTAATGACTTAGAGCGCTTTTTAAGAATGCTCGGGTAAAATCAAGAAAATCATCACAATAGGTATTTGTGATGAAGAAATATACCCATCGCCAATGAAATTGCGAGTTTGAGAATGCTTTAAGCCCTGAGAATACCCCCTCTCCCTCAGCGGTAAACACGCTAAAAAAATGAGGTTATGGCAGGGAGAGGGCCTTATGAATGCTTGCTAAAACAGCTTCTGTAGATTGTAAAACCTCGTGATTCCAAAATCGAAGTACTCGAAAACCACATGCTTCTAATTTCGCCGTTCGTTGATTATCTTTTTCGTGGTCGATTAAATGCTGTCCACCATCAAGCTCGATGATGAGCTTCTTTTGGAAGCAAACAAA